>NZ_JAUSUK010000002.1:1506760-1808112 GCF_030813515.1 Rhodopseudomonas julia
CGAGCCATGTTCGCGGAGATTGGCGATGAGAACGTCAAGTTCGATCCCCTGCCGCCCGACCCAACGCTCCAGCCGCTTTCCACGAACCTGCTCAAGGCTCGCCGTCTGCGCCAGATCGAGAAAGGCGATGTTGGCCGCAAGGATACGCCGATCGGGATCGGTCACGATGAAGGCGTCCGGCAGATGCTCCACGATATCCATCAGAAGCGAGGTCGTCCCCGCGTCCTGCTTCACTCTCTCGCCGTCGACCGGCGACAGGCGGATGAGGAAATGGGCTGAGGATTCCTGCCTGAAGAGCGAAGCGGAGAGAATGCACTCCTGGTCACTGAAGGGGAGCCGCACACGCGCATCCTCGGCATGGCCTGCAGCCCGCACCATCGCGAGCAGGGCTTGCACGCCGCGCTCGGATTCGTCGGCAAAAAGCTTCCGCAGCGGCGCTCCGACAAGTTGTTCTGGAGAATGGTCGAGCAGCCGGCTCGCGGCGGGATTGACCTCGACGACCTTCTGGCTGTTGGCGTCGATGATCAAAACGGCTTCAGAAGCCATCTTGAAGAACAGGCGATAACGCGTCTCTGCCTGACGCAGGCGCGAATACTCGCGCTCCAGCGCCACCTGCGCTTCGATCAACCGTTGCTGCAGCGCGGAGACCGGACGCAAATCGCGACCGATGGCGATGTAACGCTCGCCGCCGCCCACCTGCATGGCGAAATAACGCACCGCGACATCGGCACCACGGTTCGACGGATGATTGACTTGGCGCCAGCGCGAAACACCTTTCGCGCCTGCCTCATTCAGAAGAGACGCGACTTTGTTTTCGCTTTCGGGCGTGACGAGATCGCGCCACGCCTTTCCAACCCAGTCCGAAACACCTTCGTGAGAGAATTCTTCGTCGCCAAAGGCGAGATCCTGAACGACGCCATCCTTGTCCAGAACGAGGGCGATGTCTGCCGCGTGGGCAATGAGCTTTCCGGCGATCTCGGCGTCCAGGTCTCCGACCGACTTATGCGGGGCCGCGAACTCGCTTGGGGCTGATTTTGTAACCAAGCCGTCCATCTGTTGCACTTAGTCCCGCATCAGGCGTGAATCATCAGCAACGCATAGTTAGGAGCCCGAGCATACGCTCGGCCTGCGACACTGCACTGCGCGCATCCGTCGCTCCTACATCGGCACCTACCGACGCCACAAGCTCCGGATGCTCCATAAAGATCTGTCCACCAACGATCACAGCAATGGATTTGTTACGAGATTCCAGGCGGATCGCCTTTATCGTCGCCGCCAGATCGTCGATCCCACGCGCGCTCGAAAGCGAC
The DNA here is from genome assembly GCF_030813515.1 of Rhodopseudomonas julia. Classification (NCBI taxonomy): domain Bacteria; kingdom Pseudomonadati; phylum Pseudomonadota; class Alphaproteobacteria; order Hyphomicrobiales; family Nitrobacteraceae; genus Rhodopseudomonas; species Rhodopseudomonas julia. The sequence goes on from NZ_JAUSUK010000002.1 coordinate 1,508,071, forward strand.
AACCCGACCATTGAAAACCATTCGCGCTTGACGATCCCGACGAGATCGGCGGTGTTCGCATCGAGCTCGACAGACGCATCCCAGCCACCGCGACGGAAGAAGGCCTCCGTCAAAAAGATGCCGAAAGAATGCCGTTCACCCGGCGCAGAGGCGAGCAAGATACGCCGGCCGTCGCCGCAATCGGCCGACTGACTGTAAAAAGCCGGACCGAGCTCCCTCAGAAGGTGCTGAAGCCGCGACATGCCGATGGTCACCTCGGCGAAATCGCAGCGATCCTCGTTCCAGAAATCCCAAAGCCGTGTTGCTGCAGGCGCCATCAGCTCAAGCAGAAGCGCCTCGAGCCCGACACCGCGCGCGCGCGCCATATCTATATAGGCGAAGGCGACACTCGCATCACGCGCGACCAGGAGCCGGGCAAATTCGTCGATATCGACGTCATCGACCCCGGTGCCCTCCACGCAATTGAGATGTGGTTCGCCCCAACCTACGCGGTGGGCAAGCATCAAACGCGGAATGATCTCACCTTCGATCGTCGTGAGAATGCGACCGCTCCAGGCGCTCGCACTGGACACCGCTTCAACGTCTGAGACCTCGATCGCACGCATAGGGACATCGTCCCACGGCCGGTTCCCGTCCCAGCTTCCGCAACGGTCCTCAGTATGTTGCCTAAGGTCGACCATCTCTCGCACCCCCCGAGCTCAAACTGGCCAAAAACGGCTCGTGCGCCGCCTCACTTGCGGGCGGCTGCATTCCCGACGGAGGTTTTAAACCTCTGCCGGTCGACGCGCGAGTTTAAGCACTTTCGGACCTTCCGCGATAGAGCCGGAGGCTACGCCCCATCCCGCCAAAATGTAAAGTAAGATTTACGTCTAGTGTTGTTGACAGTGCCCGAGCCGCAGCCCTAGAGTCAGCCATACGTTGTGCCGGTTGGGGAGACGGGGCGCGGTGAAAACACCAAATAAAACAATTGTTTCTCTCTATACAGAGGAAGAACGTCGGCGGCGTGACACGACCTCCTGGACGTTGGTTCAGGGTGTGCTGGCGCCGATTCAATTCCTCGTATTTCTCATCAGTTTAGCCCTTGTGGTCCGGTATTTGACGACAGGCCAAGGGTATTTTGTCGCAACCGCGTCCATCGTCGTCAAAACCGCTGTCCTGTATACGATCATGATCACAGGCTCGATCTGGGAGAAAGTGGTCTTCGGCCGTTATCTCTTTGCGCGGGCCTTCTTCTGGGAAGACGTCTTCTCGATGCTCGTTCTGGCCCTTCACACGGCCTATCTCGGCGCGCTTTGGACCGGTTTCCTGGATGCTTGGGGGCAGATGATCTTGGCGCTCGCCGCCTATCTCGCATACGTAATCAACGCGACACAGTTCGTTCTGAAGCTGCGTGCTGCGCGGCTGCAGGAGCAGGCGAATCGCGATGCGGCGGCCGCGACCAAGACGGATATGGAGTTCGCACGATGAACCCAGCCGGCGTCGCACGTGTCACGACGGGCTGTAGTGAGGCGCCGGTCCTGCGCGAGCGCGGCCAGCGCGAAGTGTTCTGTGGCCTCACTGGCATCATCTGGCTGCATCGCAAGATCCAAGACGCCTTTTTCCTGATCGTCGGATCTCGCACCTGCGCCCATCTCATGCAGTCGGCTGCCGGCGTGATGATCTTCGCTGAGCCGAGATTTGCCACCGCAGTCATTGAGGAGCGCGATCTCGCCGGCATGGCCGATGCCAATGAGGAGCTCGACCGCGTGGTGACGCAGCTCTTGGCGCGCCGCCCCGAAATCAAGCTTCTGTTCCTGGTCGGCTCCTGCCCGTCGGAAGTGATCAAACTCGATTTGTCGCGCGCCGCTGGCCGCCTCAACGAGAAATTCGCGCCGACGACGCGCATTCTGAATTATTCGGGTAGCGGCATCGAGACGACCTTCACTCAGGGCGAGGATGCGTGCCTCGCTGCCCTTGTCCCGGAAATGCCTGAAGCTCCTGCGGGAGCTCCGGCCTCGCTCCTCGTCGTCGGCTCCCTCGCCGATGTCGTGGAAGACCAGTTCCGGCGGCTGTTCGACGATCTCGGCATAGGGCCAGTCGGCTTCCTACCGCCGCGATCGTCGACAGAGCTGCCCGCGGTTGGACCCAATACCCGTTTCCTGATGGCGCAGCCCTATCTTGCCGAGACGCGGCGAGTCCTGGAAAAGCGTGGGGCACAGGCTCTGCAGGCGCCCTATCCCTTCGGCGCCGAAGGCACCACGGCATGGCTTAAGGCGGCAGCGGATTGCTTCGGCGTCGACGAGAGTCGGTTTACCGCTGTAACGGCCCTCGGCCGCGAGCGTGCCAAACGCGCGCTGTCGCATTATCAACAGCAGCTCGCCGGCAAGAGCATCTTTTTCTTCCCTGATTCACAGCTCGAAATACCGCTTGCACGGTTTCTGTCGCGGGAGCTGTCGATGCGGATCGCCGAAATCGGCACCCCCTATCTGCATCGTCAGAATCTCGCGGCAGAGCTTGATCTGCTGCCCGACGGCACGGTCTTGTCGGAAGGCCAGGACGTCGACCGGCAGCTCGACCGGGCTCGAGCCGCACGCCCGGACCTGACGGTTTGCGGGCTCGGCCTCGCCAATCCACTGGAGGCGGAAGGGCTGACCACCAAATGGGCGATCGAGCTCGTGTTCACGCCGATCCAGGGTTACGAGCAGGCTGGCGATCTTGCAGAACTCTTCGCGCGTCCGCTCAATCGCGCCGCGCGATTGGAGGTGTGAGATGCAGCTGACGGTCTGGACCTACGAGGGGCCGCCGCATGTCGGGGCGATGCGCATCGCAACCGCGATGGAAGGCATCCACTACGTCCTGCACGCACCGCAGGGCGACACCTATGCCGATCTCCTGTTCACGATGATCGAGCGGCGCGACAAGCGCCCACCCGTTACCTATACGACGTTCGAGGCGCGCGACCTCGGCACAGATACCGCTGAAATCTTCAAGAACGCGGCACGTGAGGCCTACGAGCGCTTTCAGCCGCAGGCGATGCTGGTCGGGGCTTCGTGCACGGCTGAGCTCATTCAGGACGATCCGGGCGGGCTTGCCAAAGCGTTGGCCCTGCCGATCCCCGTTGTTCCGCTGGAGCTACCTTCCTATCAGCGGAAGGAAAATTGGGGCGCATCCGAGACCTTCTATCATCTCGTTCGGGCCCTCGCCGGCCCGCATGCGCCGGCGCCTGGCTCGGAAAGACCGCCGCGGGACGCGGGCCGCCGGCCACGATGCAATCTGCTGGGCCCCACGGCTCTCGGCTTTCGGCACCGTGACGATGTGGCGGAGATCACCCGCCTTCTCGACCGCCTTGGAATCGATGTCGCCGTGACCGCACCGCTCGGCGCCACTCCCGCCGATATCGCGCGGCTCGGAGAAGCCGATTTCAACGTCGTGCTCTATCCGGAGATTGCGCAGACGGCCGCCGGGTGGCTCACACGCACGTTCCGCCAGCCGGCGACGAAAACCGTGCCGATCGGCTTCGGCGCCACGATCGACTTCGTCAAGGAAGTCGCCGAGATCGCGGGCGTCGACCCGACTGCCGTTCTCGCGGGCGCCCCGTCGCGTCTCCCGTGGTACTCGCGCTCCGTCGATTCCACGTACCTCACCGGCAAGCGCGTCTTCATCTTCGGCGATGCGACACATGTCGTCGCCGCCGCGCGCATTGCCGACAAGGAGCTCGGCTTCAAGGTCGTGGGCCTTGGCACCTATTCGCGTGAATTCGCCCGCGACGTGCGCGCCGCCGCCGAACATTATGGCGTCGAAGCGCTCATCACCGACGATTATCTCGAGGTCGAGGAGAAGGTGGCGGAGCTTCATCCCGAGCTGGTTCTCGGAACCCAGATGGAGCGCCATATCGCCAAGCGGCTGCGCGTGCCGTGCGCCGTCATCTCGGCACCGGTTCACGTCCAGGATTTTCCGGCACGCTATTCGCCGCAGATGGGCTTCGAAGGCGCCAATGTGATCTTCGACACCTTCGTGCACCCTCTGATGATGGGCCTCGAAGAGCACCTTCTCGGCATGTTCCGTGGCGACTTCGAATTTCACGACGAGGTCCAGCCGTCGCATCTGGGGCACGGCGCCGCACCGGCGCAAGACCCGACTCAGATCAAAGAAGCGGAGGTCGAAAAGACCGAGATTGTCAGCGTCGCCCAAGGTGTCACCTGGGCGGCGGAAGCGGAGCAGGAACTGCGCAAAATACCGTTCTTCGTCCGCGGCAAGGCGCGCCGCAATACCGAACGTTTCGCCGAAGAACGCGGCTTAGCGACGATTACAGTTGAGACACTCTACGATGCCAAAGCCCATTTCGGCCGATAACGCGACGCCTCTGCGCGTCGTCATCGTGACACTCGACAGCCATCTGGCGAGCGCAGTCGAGCGCGCACGCCCTATTCTCCAGAAAGAGATTCCCGGTCTCATCCTCAATCTGCACGCCGCCACGGAATGGGGTGACGATGCGACCGCGCTCGGCCGCTGCCAGGCGGACATCGCCGAGGCCGATATCATCCTCGCCAATATGCTCTTCATGGAAGATCATATTCAGGCCGTGATGCCCGCCTTGAAGGCGCGGCAGGACAAATGCGACGCTATCGTTGGCTTCATGTCGGCCGGCGAAGTGATCCGCCTCACCCGCATCGGCCGCTTCAAGATGGACGGCTCGCAGGGCGGTGCGCTCGCGCTTCTCAAGCGGCTGCGTGGCTCGGAAAAACGCGACAAGGAAGGCGCCAAGCAGGCTGCCAGTTCGGGCGCCAAGCAGATGGCGATGCTGCGCCGGATCCCGCAATTTCTGCGCTTCATCCCGGGTACGGCCCAGGATGTGCGCGCCTACTTCCTGGTTCTTCAGTACTGGCTCGCCGGTTCGGAAGACAATATCGTCAACATGGTGCGGCTTCTCGTCGAGCGTTATGCCGAGGGCCCGCGCAAACAGCTGCGCCACCATTTGAAGGCCAAGCCGCCGGTGCATTATCCGGAGGTCGGGCTCTATCATCCGCGGCTCAAGGGACGCATCACGGAGCGGCTGGAAGCCCTACCCTCTCCGTCCAAGGAGCGCAGAGGCCGCGTCGGCCTCCTCATCATGCGGTCCTATGTGCTTGCCGGAAACACCGCCCATTACGACGCAGTGATTGATGCGCTGGAGGCCCATGGCCTTCAGGCGGTGCCGGCGTATTCGAGCGGTCTCGACAGCCGGCCCGCGGTTGAAGCGTTTTTCCTGCCGAACGGGCGTCCGGTCGTCGATGCCGTCGTTTCATTGACGGGCTTCTCGCTTGTCGGCGGCCCCGCCTACAACGACGCCAAGGCGGCTGAAGAGATGCTGGCGCATCTCGACGTGCCCTACATTTCGGCACAGGCCGTCGAATTCCAGACGCTTGAGCAGTGGGAGGGCTCCGACCGCGGCCTTCTTCCGGTCGAAACGACCATGATGGTGGCGATCCCTGAACTCGATGGTGCCACCGGTCCGATGCTCTTCGGCGGTCGTTCGGAGAATGCCGAACAGACCCGCGATATGCAGGCGCATTCCGAGCGCGCTCAAATGCTGGCCTCGCGTGTCGACAAGCTCGTCAGGCTTCGCCACGCGAAGCGCGCGGAGCGAAAGCTCGCCGTCGTCCTTTTCAATTTCCCGCCAAACGCCGGCTCCACCGGCACCGCGGCTTACCTTTCGGTTTATAATTCTCTCTTCAACACACTGAAATCCCTCAAGGAAGCCGGCTACACGGTCGACGTGCCGGAAAGCGTCGATGCCCTGCGGGACATGATTTTGAAGGGCAATGCGAGCCGCTACGGCACGGACGCCAATGTGCATGACCGCATCGCGACCGACGATCACGTGAAGCGCGAGCGCTATCTGAAAGAGATCGAAGCCCAGTGGGGTCCGGCTCCCGGGCGGCAGCAAAGCGACGGCAGCTCGATCTTCGTCCTCGGCGTCCAGCTCGGAAATATCTTCGTCGGTGTGCAGCCGGCCTTCGGCTATGAAGGCGATCCGATGCGGCTTCTCTTCGAGAAGGGATTTGCGCCCACGCACGCCTTCTCCGCCTTCTACCGATATCTGCGCGAAGATTTTCGTGCCGACGCCGTTCTGCATTTCGGCATGCATGGCGCGCTTGAATTCATGCCGGGCAAACAGACGGGGCTTTCCGATGCCTGCTGGCCCGACCGGCTGATCGGCGACCTGCCGAACTATTATCTCTATGCTGCCAACAATCCGTCGGAAGGCTCCATTGCCAAGCGGCGCTCTGCAGCGACGCTGATTTCCTACCTCACTCCGCCCGTGGCCCGGGCCGGGCTTTATCGCGGCCTTCTCGATCTCAAAGCATCGCTTGATCGCTGGAGGGCATTGCCGCCGGACGACATGAAGGAGCGTGAGCAGCTCGCACCGCTCATTCAGGCTCAGGCCGCGGAGCTTGACCTGGCGGCCGCCGAGCCCGCCTGGGACGATCCAGCAGCGGAGACTGCAAAGCTGAGCGAGGCAATTCTCGACCTTGAATACAGCCTCATCCCGCACGGCCTGCACATCATCGGCGAGCCTCCTTCGGCGGAAGAACGTGCTGATCTCCTCCTGGCCGTTGCCGAGGCTCGCTTCGGCACGAAGCCGGAGAAGGAAGCTATCGAGGCGCTCGTTGCCGGGCGGCAGCCCAGGCAGGCGCTGGTCGTCGGCGGTATGGACGAGAACGAAGCAAACATCGGAATGTTCGAGGAGCTTGCGTCGACCAACAAGCTGTTGTCGGAAGATCACGAACTGCCGTCTCTCATCCACGCCCTCGACGGATGCTTTGTGCGCCCTGCCCCTGGTGGAGACCTTCTGCGCACACCGGCAATTCTGCCGACGGGTCGGAACGTGCATGGCTTCGATCCCTTCCGCATGCCGAGCGCCTTCGCCGTCACGGATGGGGCCCGTCAGGCGAAACGCCTCCTCGACCGTTATGTCGAAGACGGACATCCGATCCCGGAATCGGTCGCGATGGTCTTGTGGGGCACCGACAATCTGAAAAGCGAAGGCGGTCCGATCGCTCAGGCTTTGGCTCTGCTTGGCGCACGGCCGCGGTTCGACAGCTTCGGGCGTCTCTGCGGCGCCGCCCTCATCAACTTGGAAGATCTCGGCCGGCCGCGCATCGACGTCGTGATGACGCTGTCTGGTATCTTCCGCGACCTGCTTCCCTTGCAGACCAAGCTGCTTGCCGAAGCCGCGTATCTCGCGGCCACGGCGGACGAGCCGCTTGAAATGAACTATGTGCGCAAGCACGCGCTGCGCTATCAGGAAGAGCATCAATGCGACCTGGAGACGGCGGCTTTGCGCGTCTTCTCCAACGCCGACGGCGCCTATGGCTCCAACGTCAACATGCTGCTCGATTCCGGGCGCTGGGAAGACGAGGACGAACTCGCCGACACCTATGCGAAGCGCAAATGCTTCGCTTACGGACGCCAGGGCGCACCCAAGCAGCAGGCCGCTCTTCTGCAGACGATCTTCAGCGATGTCGAGCTTGCCTACCAGAACCTCGAATCGGTCGAGCTCGGCGTCACCACCGTCGATCACTACTTCGACACGCTTGGCGGGATCAGCCGCTCGGTGCGCAAGGCCAAGGGCGGCGAGATTCCCGTCTACATCGGCGACCAGACCCGTTCGGAAGGCATGGTTCGTTCGCTCTCGGAGCAGGTTGCGCTCGAAACCCGCACCCGCATGCTCAACCCGAAATGGTACGAGGGCATGCTGAAGCACGGTTATGAAGGCGTGCGCCAGATTGAGGCCGCAGTGACCAATACGATGGGCTGGTCCGCCACGACCGGCCAGGTCGCGCCCTGGATCTATCAGCAGATCACGCAGACTTACGTGCTTGATCCGGAAATGCGGCAGCGCATGGCCGCCCTGAATCCGGTCGCGTCGGCTAAGGTCGCGCACCGGCTTTTGGAGGCACATGAGCGCCAGTACTGGCAACCCGACGAGGCCGTGGTGGAAGCCCTGCGGCAGGCGGGCGAAGAACTGGAAGACCAGCTCGAAGGCATACCCGTGGAGAGAGCCGCATGAACATCCCTCTGAGACCGATGCCCCCGATCGCGAAGAACGAGGACGGAGAAGGCAGCGTTCAGGTCCAGCTCGATCCATCGATCCACATCGACACGGCCAAAGTGTTCGCCGTCTATGGCAAGGGCGGGATCGGCAAGTCGACGACCTCGTCGAACCTGTCTGCGGCATTTTCCAAGCTCGGCAAACGGGTTCTGCAGATCGGTTGCGACCCGAAGCACGATTCGACCTTCACCTTGACCAAGCGCCTCGTGCCGACGGTCATCGACGTTTTGGAGTCTGTGAACTTCCATTCCGAAGAGCTGCGCGTCGAAGACTTCGTCTACGAAGGCTATAACGGCGTCATGTGCGTGGAGGCCGGCGGGCCACCTGCCGGAACCGGCTGCGGTGGCTATGTCGTCGGCCAGACCGTGAAGCTTCTCAAGGAGCATCATCTCCTGGAAGATACCGACGTCGTGATCTTCGACGTTCTGGGCGACGTGGTCTGCGGTGGTTTCGCTTCGCCGCTGCAGCATGCCGAGCGCGCGCTCATCGTCACCGCCAACGATTTCGATTCCATCTTCGCGATGAACCGGATCGCCGCGGCGATCCTCGCGAAGGCGAAGAATTACGATGTTCGGATCGGCGGCGTGATCGCCAATCGCAGCGCTGGTACCGACGAGATCGACCGCTTCAACGCGGCGACCGGACTTAAGCGTCTGGCGCATCTGCCGGATCTCGACGCGATCCGGCGCAGCCGTCTTAAGAAGTCGACGCTTTTCGAAATGGAGCCCTCCCCCGAACTGGAGCAGGTGCAGAACGAATATCTGCGTCTTGCCGCTCAGCTCTGGGCAGGCGTCGAGCCGCTTGCAGCAACACCGATGAAAGATCGCGAGATCTTCGATTTTCTGGGATTCGATTGATGCCAACAGCCTCGTATTTGGAGCGCCGCGGAGAGCTTGAGACCTATTTCGACCGCACCGCGGCCGATGCCTGGTCCAAACTCACGTCCGACGCGCCGGTGAGCCGAATCCGGGCCACCGTGCGCGCCGGCCGCGACCAGATGCGGGCGACCTTGTTGAGCTATCTGCCGGAGGATCTCTCCGGGGTGCGGCTTCTGGATGCCGGTTGCGGAACCGGCGCGCTTTCACTGGAAGCGGCGCGCCGCGGCGGCGATATCGTCGCAATCGATCTGTCGCCCTCGCTCGTCGCCCTTGCGCAGGAGCGCATCAAGGACGAGCCGGAGGCTCAGCGGATCGATTTCCACGTCGGTGACATGCTTGATCCCGCACTTGGCGATTTCGACTTCATCGTGGGTATGGATTCGCTCATCCACTACCGCGACCAGGATCTTGCCAACATCCTCGCCCGGCTGGCGGCGCGCGCACGGCAGGGGGTGGTTTTCACCTTCGCACCTCGCACAGCGCTGCTCGCGGCCATGCACATGGCAGGGCGTTTTTTCCCGCGCAGCGACCGCGCACCATCCATCGAACCGATCAGCGAAGCGCGGCTGCGCCAGCTGGTCGCTGCGACACCTGAGCTAACGGCATGGCGGCCGGGTCGAAGCCGTCGTATCGTAAGCGGATTTTATACGTCACAGGCTATGGAGCTCGTGCCCGCATGAAGCGGCTGAACAATTCGGTGAGTGCCGCGTGGAGCCGTCTCGGCCCCCGCTTTTTGCCGTTTGCAGATGCTGCAACGGCCGAACTCCCGCTCGGCCGTCTTCTGCGTCTGTCATTGTTCCAGGTTTCCGTCGGCATGGCGGTGGTGCTTTTGAACGGCACCTTGAACCGCGTCATGATCGTGGAGATGGGCGTGCATGCCTGGCTCGTCTCCTTGATGGTGTCGCTGCCGCTCGTCTTCGCGCCGTTCCGCGCCCTTATCGGCTTCAAGTCGGACACGCATCGCTCGCTGCTCGGGTGGCGGCGTGTGCCCTATATCTGGATGGGCACGCTGATCCAATTCGGCGGTCTCGCCATCATGCCATTCGCGCTTCTGGTTCTTTCCGAGGGCCAGGGACCGGCTATTGTTGCAGGTCAGGCCGGGGCCGCCTTCGCCTTCCTTCTCGTGGGCGCCGGCCTACACACGACGCAGACGGCAGGCCTTGCTCTGGCAACCGACATCGCGCCGGCTGAGTCCCGCCCGCGCGTCGTGGCGCTGCTCTACGTCATGCTTCTTCTTGGCATGATGGTGAGCGCCCTCGTCTTCGGTGTGCTTCTCGACAATTTCAGCCCGTTCCGGCTCATCCAGGTCATTCAGGGCGCTGCCTTCCTGACGATGGTCTTGAACATCGTCGCTTTGTGGAAGCAGGAGGCGCGCAATCCCGCGCTCACCGCCAAAGACACGCCGAGAACCAGTTTCCGCGAGGCCTGGGGCTCCTTCGCCAAAGGCGGACGCGCAAGCCGCCTCCTCATCGCAGTCGGCCTCGGCACCGCTGGATTCAGCATGCAGGATATTCTGCTGGAGCCTTATGGCGGAGAGGTCCTGCACCTCACCGTGAGCGGGACGACGACTTTGACGGCCCTCCTCGCCGGAGGTTCGCTCATTGGATTTGCCATCGCCGCACGCAGTCTCGGACGCGGTCAGGATCCGCACAAGCTTGCAGCCTATGGCGCGCTTGCCGGCGTTGTCGCATTCGCCGCGGTGATCTTCGCCGCACCTTTAGAATCAGCGATGCTTTTCCGGGTCGGAACCATCATCATCGGCTTCGGCGGCGGCCTCTTCTCGGTCGGCACGCTCACCGCCGCTATGGACTTATCGGAGAATGGGCAAAGCGGTCTCGCGCTTGGCGCCTGGGGCGCTGTTCAGGCGACCGCTGCAGGGCTCGCGATCGCGCTCGGTGGCGTCGTTCGCGACACCTTCTCCACTTTGGCAGAACAAGGCGTTCTCGGGCCGGCTCTCGCGAGCCCGGCCACCGGCTACAGCTTTGTCTACCATTTCGAAATCGCGCTGCTCGCCGTCACTCTCGTGGCGATCGGGCCGCTCGTGGGGTCGGGGGGGCGAACACGCTCCGATCCATCATCGTCCTTCGGTCTAGCTGAGTTTCCCGGCTAGCCGTTGTCAATGGAGGTTATCAATGCCCGCCGGAGCACTTACAGGGTATATGGATGTGGCCCAGATGACGCTTTATGCGTTCTGGATCTTTTTTGCCGGTCTCATCATTTACCTTCGTCGCGAAGATAAGCGCGAAGGTTATCCGCTTGTTGCGGAACGCGGTGAGACCAAAGAACGGATCGTCGGGTTCCCCGACGCACCGGCACCGAAATACTTCAAACTTCATGGCGGTGGCACGGCACAGTCCGGCCGCAGCGACGACCGCGACGTGCGTCTGACGCCGGCCGGCCCGTCTAACGGCGCTCCGTTCCGTCCCGTCGGCAATCCGCTGGTCGATGGCGTTGGGCCGGCCGCTTATGCCGATCGTGCCCATGAACCTGAGCTGACGCTCGACGGCGATCCGAAGATCGTGCCGCTGTCCAGCGACGAGAGCTTCTATCTCGATCCGAAGGATCCAGATCCTCGGGGCATGCTCGTCATCGCAGCCGACGGTGAAGTCGTGGGTAGCGTTGAAGACGTGTGGGTCGATCGTTCCGACGTGATGATCCGCTATCTTGAGGTCGCGCTCGATGGTGCCGGCACTGTGCTGGTTCCGTTTGTGATGTCGACCCTCAACGCGCGCCAGCGTCAGATTCGCGTGAACTCCTTGATTGCCAAGCAGTTCGCCGATGCGCCGCGTACGGCCAGCCCGAACAGCATCACCATGGTGGAAGAAGACCGTATTCAGGGCTACTTCGCCGGTGGTACTCTTTATGCGACGCCGGCACGGCAGGAGCCGCTGCTGTGAACGAATACGAATCCGAGCCTATCCGCGGCCTGCCTCAGCGCTTGCCGAAGGGGGAACGGATCCTCTGGCAGGGGGAACCGCGCTGGGCAAGTCTTGCCCGGCGCGTCTTCCACCTTCCAACGCTCGTCGTCTATTTTGCTGTTCTTCTCGCCCTGCGTGCCGTCCTGGCTCTCTCGGCGGGGGGAACGGCAAAAGACGCGATCCTGTCGGCGACCTGGCTTTTGCCGGTCGCCGCTCTCGCGGTTCTTATTCTCACCGTCTATGGCTGGCTGATCGCCCGCACCACGGTCTACACGATCACCGAGAAGCGTCTGGTCATCCGCAGCGGCGTGGTGTTGCCGATGACGCTCAACATCCCTTTTGCGGCGGTGGAATCGGCTGCATTGCGGCTCCACGGAAAGGGAATTGGCGACATTCCGCTCGTTCTTTCTCCCAACCACCGTGTCGCTTATTATGCTTTGTGGCCGCATGCTCGGCCATGGAAGATCAAGCAGCCTGAGCCCATGCTGAGGTCGGTTGCCGATGCCGAGCGCGTCGCAGAGATCCTGGCAGGTGCGCTTGCAGCAACCGCCGGACGTGGCGACAAATCGGGGGAAACCGCCCTCGAAGCAGAGACGGATACTGACGCACAATGGTCATCGCACGCAAGTGCGGTGGCATAGGAGATCAAGGTGAGCGGCTTTACGAACACTGCGCCGTTTCCGCGAGGCCCTCTTCTGGCCGTGGCGGCGCTGCTGACGGTTTCGATCGTCCTTGCAGCTGTGAGCGCATTTGACCGTAGAGGCCACAGCACCGAGATGCCGGGGACGACGGCCGTAGAGGTGCGTCTTCTGCAATTCAAAGATCTGGCGAACGGAGGCGTCGGCATTTTCGACGCCTCCGACGGCAGCCAGATCGCCGTTGCCGCTCCCGGCACGAATGGTTTTTTGCGCGCGACCTTGCGCGGCCTCGCACACGAACGGGAACGTCGCGGCATCAGCCCCAACAGCCCATTTCGTTTGACCTATTGGGACGACGGACAATTATCGCTCGAGGATCCCTCGACCGGCCGGCTCGTCGCCCTTGAAGCTTTCGGACCGACGAATGCACAGGTCTTCGCCCGCTTCCTTTCCAAGACGAGGCAGGCGCAATGATCGGCAATTGGGTCGGCGGACGTGAAGAGATCGAAGTGGAGTGCACCATCGAGGTGCAAAACACCTTCGAAAGCCTGCACGCTCATGTGGACCTCGATGGTGGCATCGAAATCCGCCCGGGCGATGCGGTGCGAGTCCATGGTGAGCCGATCACCGTCCCCTACGGCGAGGCGGCCACGTTTCGCCGCCGCGCGACGGTGGTGAGGGCAACCGCTTTCGAGCGGCTTTGGACACGCATGACCGGTGACATGGAGTTCATGGAGCTCCTTGAGTTCAGCTTCTCTTCCGAAAGCAGGCTATGACGATCGAGACCCTCTCCCTCTCTCCGAACGACACCACCCTCAAGGCTCAAGAAAGCACGGTTTTGAGCCCGCGCTTTTATACGACGGACTTCGATGAGCTTGACGCCATCGATGTCAGTCACATTCGCCTCGAGTGGGACGCGCTCATCGCAGAGATGAAGAGCGACCCCAACAAGGGCCATTTCAAGCGCACGGAAGCCTGGGACGACGTGAAGCTCTCGGATCTTCCGGAGGACCTCCAAAAGGAGTTCGTCGACTTCCTGGTGAGTTCGCTCACGGCCGAGTTTTCGGGTTGCGTGCTTTATTCGGAGATGAAGAAGCGCGGCAACAACCCGGATATCTGCGAACTCTTCCGCTATATGAGCCGCGACGAAGCGCGCCATGCAGGCTTCATCAACGACACGCTCAAGGATTTCGACATCGGTGTCGATCTCGGCTTTCTGACGCGCACGAAGAAGTACACCTTCTTCCGCCCGAAATTCATCTACTACGCCACCTATCTTTCCGAAAAGATCGGCTATGCGCGTTACATCACGATCTTCCGGCACCTGGAAAAGCACCCGGAGAAGCGCTTCCACCCGATCTTCAAATGGTTCGAGCAATGGTGCAACGACGAGTTCCGGCACGGCGAGGCCTTTGCGCTTCTGATGCGCGCGAACCCGCGTGTCACGCAGGGGCTAAATAAGTACTGGGTCCGCTTCTTCGTCCTCGCCGTTTTCGCGACCATGTATGTGCGCGACCATGCGCGACCCGCCTTCCACAAGGCTCTCGACATCGATCCGACGGAATACGACTTCACGGTTTTCAGGATCACGTCGGAAATCAGCAAGCAGGTCTTCCCGCTCACGCTCGACATCGACAATCCCCGGTTTCGCGCCGGCCTCGAAAGACTACGGCAAGCCAGCGAGAAAATGGCGGCCGCCAAACGCAAGGGCGGCCTCGTCGGCGGTTTGCAGCAGCTTTTTCACGGTGCCGGCGCAGGCGTCACCATTGCCCGTCTTTATTTCCTGCCGGTCAAGGACAATGCCCCGCCGGCCGAGAGCCGGCTCGTTCCGGCCTGGTAGGGAGGCATCGGAGTGTCGCTCTACGTCCTGCCCATCGTCTTTGCGTTGTTTACCTGGTGGTTCTCAACGGGAGCGATTCTCTATCTCGACGGTCTGCCCCGGCGAACTTTTCGCTGGAGTATTGCTGGCGCGACGGCTCTGCTCGCCGTCGCTTTCTACGGCCTGGCGATCTCCAGTCGCGATGCGAGCGTCTCCGGCGCCTTCATCGCCTTCACCTGCGGCCTGACCGCGTGGGGCTGGCATGAGATCAGCTTTCTCATGGGGTACGTCACCGGACCGAGAAAGAGCCTGTGCCCGAGCGGCATTTCCGGCTGGAAGCGCTTCATCTTCGCCACCCAGACGATCCTCTACCACGAGCTCGCGATCCTGCTTTCGGCCGCGGTGATCGTCGCCCTCACCTGGGACGGCCCCAATCAGCTCGGGACCGGTATCTTCTTCCTGCTGTGGGGCATGCGGGCCAGCGCCAAGCTCAATCTCTTCCTCGGCGTGCGCAATCTCTCCGAGCAGTTCCTGCCTGACAGCCTTGCGTATCTGAAGAGCTTCATGGTCAAAAAACCCATGAATCCGCTCTTCCCGGTGTCCATTACGGTTGCGACCGTGATCACCGTGTTGTTTGCACAGCGCGCCATCGCCGATGTGGCGAGCCCGTTTGAAGCCACCGCCTATACGTTCCTCGCCACGCTGATGGCGCTCGCCGTCCTGGAGCACTGGTTCATGGTGCTTCCCTTGCCGGCTGAAGCGCTGTGGAAATGGGGGCTGCGGACACACGAGGTGCAGCAGCCCAAAGACCAGAGTTCACCGGCACGGCCTTCAACGACCTTTTCGGCACGGACAGCCGCAGCATTGCCGGGCAGCCGACTGAACGCGCAGCCGGCATTGAGCACTTATGGCGCGCCGCCGCCGGGGGAATAATGGGGAGCGATCGGGATGGCACGCGAGGTCAGCGCGGATTTGGGGAGGCGATCCATGGATTATGAGAACTTCTTTCGGCAGGAACTCGAGGCGTTGCGCCACGAAGGCCGCTACCGGGTCTTCGCCGATCTTGAGCGTCATGCGGGCGAGTTTCCGCGCGCCACGCATTACCGCGACCGCGGCCGGGCCGAGGTGACTGTCTGGTGCTCCAATGACTATCTCGGCATGGGCCAGAATTCGCTGGTCATCGATGCCATGCATCTCGCCCTCGACCGTTGCGGCGCGGGTGCCGGCGGAACACGCAACATCTCGGGCACCAATCATTATCACGTGCTTTTGGAGAACGAACTGGCCGAGCTTCACGGCAAAGAAAGCGCCCTCGTCTTCACCTCCGGCTATGTGTCGAACTGGGCCACGCTATGCACGCTTGCAGCGAAACTGCCGGGCTGCGTCGTCCTTTCCGACGCCAAGAACCATGCCTCGATGATCGAGGGCATCCGTCACAGCCGCGCGGACCGCATGATCTTTGCGCATAACGATCCGGAAGATCTCAATCGCAAGCTCGCAGACATCGACCCGGCGCGTCCCAAGCTCATCGCTTTCGAATCCGTTTATTCGATGGACGGCGATATCGCGCCGATCGCCGAGATCTGCGACGTCGCCGATGCGCACGGTGCCATGACCTATCTCGACGAGGTGCACGCCGTCGGCCTCTACGGCCCGCGTGGCGGAGGCATTTCAGAGCGTGACGAGGTCGCCCACCGGCTGACTGTCATCGAGGGTACTCTCGCCAAGGCTTATGGTGTGATGGGGGGCTATATCGCAGCCTCTACGGCGCTTTGCGACTTTGTTCGCAGCTTCGCCTCAGGCTTCATCTTCACGACCGCACTGCCGCCCTCCGTCGCAGCGGGTGCACTCGCCTCCATCCGCCATCTGAAGGCAAGCGAGGCGGAACGCGACAGGCAGAAGGAGCGCGTCGCGACCGTGCGCCGCCGTCTCGACGAGATCGGCGTGCCGCATCTCCTCAACGAAAGCCACATCGTGCCAGTGATGGTGGGTGATCCCGTTTTGTGCAAGCAGATCAGCGACAGGCTTCTCACGCAGTACGGGATCTATGTGCAGCCGATCAATTATCCGACCGTACCGCGCGGCACCGAAAGGCTGCGAATCACGCCCTCGCCCCTTCATTCCGATTGGGACGTCGACCGCCTCATCAATGCCTTGAAAGCGATATGGTCTGAGATCGGGCTCGAACGCGCCGCCTGACATTTCATTGTCGCAAGTCCTCAAAGCGCCGGCCAATCAGCCGGCGCTTTTTTGCGTCCTGCCAATGCAGGGGCCTCCTCGCGGGCGCAAACGCCTCCCCTTGCCGCTCCTCTCAAATTGTGCGCCCCACGGGTCCGAGCCTCGGCCGGGCCGATCGCACGATCTTTGCTCGGCCCTTCCGCCCTTTCGAGATCGTCGGGCTCTGCCGCTCCCCAACCTCTGGGGGGAGCGTTTCTCTTTTGAACGAATCGCTTGGCCGGACCCGCTCAGGTCTTGATTCACATTCTGGAAGGTCGACGAAGCGATATCTCTAGCGCTTAGGAGCTGACGTTCAGAGATTGATTCAAGCAGGCGGTTTCCAGCCGTCGGCGCGCCCTCGCTCTATGCGCTACGCCGCACGCGTCGTCCGGCGCCCCGTGCCCGTGCCCGTGCCCGTGCCCGTGCCCGTGCCCGTGACGGCATATTCGCCCTGTGGGCGCCACAAGAAGGCGGCTCAGCCGCAATTCGCATCCCGACGCTTCTTTCTCCCGCCCGCTATCGAGGCGGCCCCCAAAAGTCCCACCGACGGGCCTCAAATGCCAGCGTCGGCTGAGGGAGATCCAGTCCTCTCTCGGACCGGCCGAGCGTAGCGGCCGTCGTGCCGACGCCTACCTTCTACCGCAATGCGCATCGCGCTCGCAGGAGATTGTGAGCCGTAAACGAGCTCTGTAAGCAGCCCCCGAAACACTCGGCACGTCGCGACGGATCTGCGTCAGCCCCGGCGCCGGATACCGCGATTTCTAGCAGCGTCACACGGCCTCGGAGATCTGACGACCCCTCGGATCCACATCTTCGTTCCCATGGGATTCTGGTCGCGCTGCCAACGGCCGCTTCGGTCTGCGTGGAAATCGGCACAAAAAAAATCCGGGAGATGAAACATCTCCCGGATCGAGGTTGAGGAGGCGTCCGAAGACGCCGCCGTCATTACTGATTTTGCTGCATCTGCTCCATCTGCTGGCGCATCTGCTGCATCTGCTCCATCTGCTGCTGCATCAGCTGCATCTGCTGCTGCATCAGCTTCTGCTGCGCCGTCAGCTCACCCGTCGGGGCTTGCTGGGCCGGAGCCTGCGGCTGGGCCGGCTTCTGAGCCTGCGGCTGCTGAGCCGGAGCCTTGGGCTGAGCCGGCTGCTGAGCCTTCGGCTGCTGAGCCGGAGCCTGCGGCTGAGCCGGCTGCTGAGCCTCGGGCTGCTCTGCCGGAGCCTGCGGCTGCTCAGCCGGGGCCTGGTCCGGGGCAACCTGAGCAGAAATCAGCTCAGGATAATCCTGGACCATCGGCGCACCACCAAGCGGCTTGGGCTCGCCCTGATGGCAGGTCGCGCAGTTCGCCTTGGGAGCGTCTCCCGTCGGGCCGAGGCGCATTGCCGGATATTCCGGCTGCAGCGGCACGAGGTAGTTCGCATTGAGATCGCGCACCAGGTCCAGGCCGTGGAAGGCCGTGAGCCGCGGCGGGCTGCTCTCATTCCAAGACATGAACGACCGGCTGTCATGGCAGTAGGTGCAGTTCACGCCAAGCGCGTCAGACAGATGGATCATCAGCGCATAGGTGTCTTCCGTATCCTTGATGCTCGCGCCAAGGCCGCTGCCCTTTGCCGGAAGAGCGGTCGTCGGAACGATACGAGGATTGGACGGACCGGTAAGGAACACATCCGACGGGTTGGAGGCCATTGATGTCAGGCCGGCAACTTCGTTCGCATGGTTCTGCCCGTTCGGGCTGTAGCCCGCATAGACTGCCTTCGTGGGAGCCTCGTCCTTGAACCAGATCTCGGTCGGGACAGGGTTGCCGCGGTGGCAGGTGTAGCAGGTCACACCCGTCTGGGCGACGTGGTTCGTCCAGTCGGAATTGATGTGGCGCGTCATCTCAAGCATGCGACGCGACACGATCTTCGTGTAGGGCCGCTCAGCGGCCAGGTCGTTTTCGTCGTGGCAGTAGGCACAGCCCTGTTCCGGCGACACCCATTCCGTGATCACGGTCATGACGCGCAGGAACTGCTCTTCCGAAAGATCACCGAGAACATGAACGTTCTGGTAGACTTCCGAAGCGCGGGGACCTTCAGCCGAAACCGCTGGGAACGGATCGGGGATCTGGTCCGCCGCCTTGCGCAGATCCTCAACAGACTTGATCTGCTGCATGCCGGTGCCCCGGTAACCCAGCTGCGTACCCTGTGCCAGAGGCCAGATATGATCCGGCTGCGGCAGATTAAGGGTGAACAGCAGGAGGCCGCCAACTAGCACGCAGAATGCGACGGCCATTTTCATCGCGAAGGTCATTGCGCCCCTCCTGACATAAGAGCCGGATCCTGGATGGCGTCAAAGACCTGCGGATAGGCGGGCACGAGCCCGTGCTTGATGCCCCACAGGAACCAGTTGTCGACAACCGTACCCGTGAGAAGCATGCCGATACCGCCGGTGATCGGGCAAAGAACCGCAAACCACCAAGCCCAGCGATGGATGGATTCCATGGTGGCATTGAAGCCCATGGTCCAGCGCCAGAAGAGCGCAGCGCGCTCCGCCGCAGTTCCGCGATCCACGACCTGCTCAGCTTCCCGGTCGCCGCCGAAGCGGCCCACGGCCAGGATCGTTGCGCCATGCATGGCGAACAGAAGAGTCGCGCCATACAGGAAGACGATCGAGAGCATGTGGAACGGGTTGTAGTACAGATTACCGTAGCGGATCGAGAAAGCCGCAGTCCAGTCGAGGTGCGGGAAGATGCCGAACGGAACAGCCTCCGACCAGCTGCCAAGAAGCAGCGGGCGCAAGAAGCCGATCACAATCATCAGCCAGATCGCCGCCATGAACGCCCAGGCAACGTGCGTGCCCATACCGAGCGCAGTAGCCCGGCGGTACGTGCGCACCCACCACAGAAGAACCGACGTCGTCATAAAGAAGCCGGCCATCTGCCACCAGCCGCCCTGGTCGAGCGGGCAAAGCACGCAGAAGCCGAGTTCGGCAGGCGGCGGCTCAAGCGCAAGCCAAGGCAGTTGGCGCACGAATTCAATCGGGCTCCAGTTCACCGAGGCCAGCATGTTGAGACCGACGATCTCAAAGGCCAGGAAGCCGAAGATCAACGAAGCGATACCAGACAGCCCAAGATAGACGGGTCCGATCTGTGCGTCGCCGATCTTGCCTAGCCAATAGGAGACAATCGGCTGTCCTGCCCGACCGGTGGCAGAGCCAGCGACCGGGACACCGGCGTAGACAGGTCCGTGGACCTGCACCCGGTTAAAGATGTTTTGGTACTCAGCCATAATAGTCCCCCTGCCCTAGCTCCAGATCGGGAGGTTGAGCCACCAACCCCACCATTCGGGCCATCCGCGGGTCCAGAACGGACCGCTGATGACGATGCAGACGGCACTCCAGAACGCTGCCGACAGCGCCAGGAACAATCCTAGACGGTGCACGCCGAGCGAACCGATGGAGTAGCCCACCACATCACGGAAGAAGGTGTTCTCGTGCTCCGGGCCTTTAACGGCCTCACCAGGCTGCGGGTTGACGGCGGAAAGGATCACGCCTCCGTGCAACGCCAACGCGAGCGTCGTCGCGAAGAAGAAGCTGACGGCGATCATGTGAGCCGGATTGTAGTGGAAGTGCAGGTACTGGTACCCGACGTTCGACACCCAATCGAGGTGGCTCATGATGCCATAAGGAAAACCGTGCCCCCACGCACCCATCAACACGGGCCGGATGACGACCAACGTGAAGTAGGCAAAGACCGCAAAGCTATAGGCGATAGGAATATGATAGCCCATGCCAAGCTTGCGGGAGATTTCGACCTGACGCAGAGCCCAGGAAACAAATGCGCCTAAGGCGCATATGGTAATGAGCTGCCAAAGCCCGCCCTCGCGGAGCGGCGCCAAGCCTAAGCCATAAGAAAGATCTGGCGGAGCAATACTGATCTGCCAGATGTTCCAGGTCGGTCCCAGCGCCGCGCCCCAGAGAATGAGCCCGGTGCCCAACGCTGAGAAGAAGACCGTCGTTACGCCAAAAAAGCCGACGTAAAGCGGCCCCACCCAAAAATCGAAGAGATCCCCTCCGATTAGCGTACCGCCACGAACGCGATACCTCTTTTCAAAGCTGAGCATCGCCATTGCTCAATCCTCCGGTCAACGAGACGAGGAGCGAAGTCGCTCCTGCGTGAAGATGGCAGCGGGCTGGAAATCCCAGCGGACTGGAACCCAGTCCGCTGCCATTCGCAAAACCTTCCGTCTCGTCGATTAGGCGAGCGGCGTGATCAGCTCGACCTGGCTGGTCTGCGCCGGGGCCGTCGGGGCACCCTGCATCCAGTTGAACCGGTCGGTGCTCAGCAGAATGAAGTGAATCAGCAGAGCCAGCACGAACAGGAACGTGAACAGCGCGACCAGCGTACGACGCGGATCGAACAGGAGCCAAACTTTCCACATTTCTCTCTCCCCCTATGCGAGAGTTGACAGGAGTGCCGAAGCGGTCGTCGGCAAGTCTTGAAGGAACGCGTAGCCTTCCGGCCCCGGGATCCACGGACGCCACATCCAAGCAAGAATGTGAGCGACGATTGCCACGGCGATGAAGACCATGAAGCTGGTCATGAACACACCGTGAAATTCGCGAGCCTCGCCTTCCGTCAGACCCGACAGCGAGACCGGCCTATCGATTTCAGCCATTGATCTACCCTCGTTAAAAGCAGCCTTTCGGCCGTTACCGCGCACCTCCCGCGCGGCAGGGAATGGTCACAGCTCCGCCGTGACACATCTCCGTCCAGCAAAGCCGGACGAATTCTTGCGAATGCGCCTCAGCGCATAAAAGCGAATGGGATCGTCGTGTTGGCCGCGACGCGCGCCTCTTCAATCACCGACCGGCGACCATTCGGTCCCGGCGGGAAGGGACGCCATTGCGGCGGCAGAAGCCGCGCAATGATGCAAACCACCAAGAAGAAGGCGAAGCTCACCATCACGATGAGACGGAAATCGCGCTCTTCTTTGGATCGCAGCAGCGCTACGTTCGATTTTTCGATTGCAGCCATATGCCTCTCCACATCAAACTCCGCGGACAGCGCGCCCCCGCGCCAGTCCGGCTAAGATTTCGTGCTGCGGATGACCCCCCGTCATACGAGCTCATCTTCCTTTAAACCGGTCGCAGCCCTACGAACACATGCTATGGTGACGCGGGGCGCGCCGACGCGCCTGGCTTCTCGCTCGGCCTGATCGCGCAGCTTCATCGCTGCAGAGATGCGGATCAGGACCGGCTGCGATTCCACCAATGAATCCAATGACTTCTTGGCATCGTCATCCCATGGCAGCTCATCATGGAGCCGCGAGGGCGTCGCATCGATCTCGTCAAGGTCTTTTGCCAGGGGCAAAATATGGAAGAGTGCGTCGAAAAGCGCATTGCACACTTCCTGAACAAGATACGTCGCGCCCGAATAGCCCATGAACGGCGTGCCGATATGGCGCCGGATGATGGCTCCCGGGAACGAGGCGGGAATATAAACGCTGCGTGCGCCGATTTCGGCGAGATACATGCGTTCGTTGTAACTGCCGAACAGCACGAGCGGCGTCTTCTCTCTGACCGATTCGCGCACCGATTCGTTGTCGGGCTTGACGCCCGCGCGGCGCGAAAAGGCGAAGGTGCAAGGCAGGCCCATTTCCGATTCGAGGAAGTGTCGCACGCCCCGCGCATAGGTCTCATTGGCGACGATCGCGAAGCTCGCCGTACCGAAGAAATCCTGCGTGACGGAGCGCCACAGATCCCAAATCGGCTTGATCGTCGTGTGTTTTTCGCGCGCGATGAAGGGTTCCGGATCGAGCCCCAGAAGCTCGCCCAGCGCGCGCAGGAATTTCGTAGTGGAATGCAGGCCGATCGGCGCCTGCAGATAGGGCTTTTCCAGCCCCTCGCAGAGAAGTCGGCCGAACTCGCGGTACATGCAGATATTGACGTCCGCGTCGACGAGCCGCCCGACCTCGGAAATATGGCTGCCCATCGGGAAGACCATATTCACTTCAGCACCGATTCCCTCCACCAATCGCCTTATCTCGGCGAGGTCGGAGGCCATGTTGAACATGCCGTAGATCGGGCCGATGATGTTGACGCGCGGCTTGTCGCCTTCTTTGCGAGCCCGCGCCTTCGGCATCTTGCCCTTCTTGGCGCCAAACTGATTCCACAGCCAATACATCGCGCGGTCGGCGCTCTGCCATTGGTCCTCATCGATCGTGCGCGGCAGGAAACGCTGAAGATTCGTCCCCTCCGGTGTCACGCCCCCACCGATCATCTCGGCGATCGAGCCCGTTACCACGACTGCAGGAAGAGCAGGATCGAGCGTTTCATGCGCTCGGCGCATCGCGCCTTCCGTGCCGGTCTGGTTGAGGTTTTCCTCAGACAGACCCGTGACGACGATCGGCAATTCATGCGGCGGCAAGGCATCGGTGTAGTGCAGCACCGATGTGACCGGCAGATTCTCACAGCCGACCGGACCATCGATGACGACTTGGAGCCCTTTGATTGCGGTAAAGACGTAGACGGAGCCCCAATAGCCGCCGGCGCGATCATGATCGAGAACCAGCATCAGACCACCGATTCCGCGACCCGTTTCGGGTCTGCGGCCTTCCGAGCTTTTTCCGCCCTGGCGAGTTCCTTGCGGCGGAAATCCGAATGGTCGGCGGGAACTCCTTCCCACAAGCCGGCGGTGTCGCCGTGGCCGACGCCATCAAAGAACTCACGCATCTCATCGAAGCGGGCCTTGTTGCCGATCGCAGCATTGACGACCTGCGCGAGCGAGCCGGCGCCGGCAACGCCGAACAGCGGCCGCGCCGAGATGAGATTGGTGAAGTAGAGACCCGGGATCGCCATCTCCTTCGCCTTCTGCACGACCGGTGTCGTGCCAATGGCGAGGTCCGGCCGAAACTCCTCGACCGCGGCGATATCCTTTTCAAGTGACGCTCGGTATTCGACGTGAACGCCGCGGGCCTCAAGCCATTCGCAGTCAGCGGCCGAATACGGCGTCTTCGGGCAGGCCGTGCCGACATAGGGCACGTTCGCGCCGCTCTCCAGGAGAAGTCGCGCGACCAGAAGCTCAGAGCCTTCGTAGCCGGAGAGCGTCACGCGTCCCTTGATCGGCGCATTTGCCAGAGCTCCCTTGATCATCGGGAGGAAGCGATTCTTCGTCTGATCGACACAGTCGCGGGCAATGCCACACGCCTCGCCGATCGCATCAAGCCAGGCTGCCGTTCCGTCGTGGCCGACCGGCGCAGAACCCACGATCGGGCGCCCGGCTTCCTGAAACTCGCGGATGCTCGCCGTATAGAACGGATGGAGCGCCGCCACGGCGGCACAGTCGAGCGCTGCATAGAGCTCGCGCCATTCGCGTGTCGGCACGACCGGGCCGGCGGCAAGACCGAGCGGCTCCAGCATCATGCCAAGACCCACGGGATCGGCCGGGAACATTTCGCCAAGAAGCGTCACGGTCGGCTTCTGGCTCGGGCCGCCACGCGGCGCTTGAACGGGACCAAGCTCCGCCTCGGTGCGTGCATAACGCAGCATGGCGCCGGAGAGGACGTCTTTCGCCTCTGCATGGGTCGGCACACCAAAGCCCGGCACATCGATGCCGATGATGCGCACACCGTTGATTTCTTTCGGCAAAAGCCTGAGCGGCACACCGGAGGCCGTCGGCACGCAGAGATTGGTGACGATGACCGCGTCATACTTCTCCGGATCCGCGAGCTTATGGACGGCTTCGCGAATGTCCTCGAAGAGCTTGCCGGTGACGAGCGTTTCGGAATCGAAGGGAACGTAGCCGACGGTGCGGCGCGCACCATAGAAGTGCGAGACAAAGCTCAGGCCATAAACGCAGCAGGCGGAACCTGAGAGGACGGTCGCCGTGCGGCGCATCCTCAAACCGACGCGCAGCGAGCCGAAAGCCGGGCACATCGATTGCGGCTGGTCGTGCGGCCCCTTCGGATAATCGACGGCGTAACGCTCCAAAATCTCGCTCTGGCCGGCCTTTTCGGCCGCAGCGCGCATTTCAGCCTGACCGCCGTGGCAGCCAAGGCCGTCCGCTTCGGGAGAAGGAACGTTTGAGGGGCTTTTCGTCATGTTTTCACCTGGAGCGGCCATACCGGTCCCGGACGCCGCGGCGAGATCATTCGCCATCGGCGTGGCAGCGGCACCGTCGTAGACGACTTCCGTCGTCTTGCGGTCCCCACCTTTCCGGTCTTCGGCATCTGCCATCGTCTTAGCCCCCCAAGACGGCTGTCACACTGTGTCGTATATCACTTCAAGCGACGGTTTCTCTTGGGCAGCTTTGCCGCACATGTCTTCCATGGTGGCAGGCTCCAAGACCACGTCGCGCCCGACCTCATCGCTCTTGAAGAGACCGAGAAGGTCCTCCTGGCTGAGCGGATCGGGGCGCATCGGCGGTGCATCGGCGACGTTTTTCGCGAGCCCTTCGAAAAGCGGCGCCCATTGCGTACCGGGACGTCCAACGATCTGATAGGCGGCGCTCTTGCGCCGGATGTCCTCATCCGCGGGAATCGCGGCAAGGACCGGGATGCCGACTTTGTCGGCGAAGGCCGCCGCCTCCCCGGTCCCGTCATCCTTGTTGATGACCATGCCGGCCACACCGACATTGCCGCCGAGCTTGCGGAAATAATCGACCGCATTGCAGACGTTGTTGGCAACGTAGAGCGACTGCAGATCGTTGGAGCCGACGACGATCACCTTCTGGCACATGTCGCGCGCAATCGGCAGACCGAAGCCGCCGCAAACCACGTCGCCCAAAAAATCGAGCAGGACGTAATCAAAGCCCCAATCGTGGAAGCCGAGCTTTTCCAGAAGCTCAAAGCCATGGATGATGCCGCGCCCGCCGCAGCCGCGCCCGACTTCCGGACCGCCGAGCTCCATGGCGAAGACGCCGTCACGTTTGAAGCAGACGTCGCCGATCTTGACCTCTTCGCCGGCGGCTTTCTTGATCGCAGACGTCTCGATGATCGTCGGGCAGGCGCGCCCACCGAACAGCAGCGAGGTCGTGTCGCTCTTCGGATCGCAGCCGATCAGGAGGATCTTCTTCCCCTGCTGCGCCATCATGTACGAGAGGTTGGCGAGCGTGAAGCTCTTGCCGATGCCGCCCTTGCCGTAAATGGCGATGATCTGAGTCTCGCGCGTCACGGGACCTGTCGCAACCGGATCAGGCTCGATCGCCGCCTCGTCCCGCAGATAGTCTTGCATTCCACGGCGGTTGAAGCCTGGCGCGTTGACGTCAAGGGTCATGCAGCTCTCCAATCCAGAATCATCTTGAGACAGGTGGCATCGCCGAAAGCGGTTCGATAGGCGCTGTCGGCGTCATGTGCCGGGCAGCGATGCGTGATCAAACCGTCGAGCGACAGGCGCCCCGTTTCTACCAATTCCTTGACCGCCACCAGATCCGGCTCGCGCCATTCGGCCGCGACGCGCAGTCGCGCCTCCCGCAGAAATGCCGGAGGGAAGGTGAAAGACAGCGGCGCAGAGTAAAAGCCGGCGAGGACGATCTCACCGCCTGGAGCAAGACGCGCAATCAGCCGATCCAAGATCGTCGAATCGCCGCTCACGTCATAGATCGCGCGATAATCCTGACGAGCATCCTTGTCTGGATCGATGGTGACATAGCCAAGCGCACCTTCCGCGCGTTCGGCGTTGCGCTCCCAGACGACGGGCGGCTCGGCCTCGAGCGCGACAGTCACGCGCGCCAGAAGGCGCCCGAGAACGCCGTGGCCGATGATCAGATCCGGCTTTCTCGCGCCTTCGGCCGCGATCGCGTGATATGCGGTCGCGGCCAGAGCAAGCAACGTCCCCCGCTCGCCGAGATCTTCTTTGATGGTGATAGCCCGCGCCGACGGCACGATCAGCCGCTTGGCGGCGCCACCAAACAGACTGCGTACGTCCGAAAAGCTGCGCGACCCAGGCACGAAAACCCGCTCGCCGATTCTGGCGCGCGCGCCCTCGCCCGCATCGCTCACTCGCCCGACGGATTCGTATCCGGGTACCAGCGGATAGCCCATGCCCGGAAAGTCCGGCATCCGCCCCGACCAGAGCAAACGCTCCGTCCCCGTCGAGATGCCGCTCCACTCCACATCCACGACAACGTCGTCCACACCAGGCGTCACAAGCGCGACTTCCTTCAGCGCAAGATGCTCAGGCTGTTCCAGAACGACGGCGAGAGTGTTCAAACCGGCCTCTCCTAAATGTGTGCTCACGCTTCTGTTTTGGCGCGTTTTATAGAGTGTAAGTCTAGCTTGACCCATCGATACGTCAAGCTAGATTTACACAGGCGCCTCGTCACGGAAGGCGACCAAAGCGCGCGCCAAGACCGGTGTCGGCGTTCCAAGTTGCTGCGAGCGCCCAAATCCGGCCTCCCGCAACATCGCCTGAAGCTCGCCGACCGAGCGCGGCCGACCGCTGCCCATGGCGAGGAGATAGAAGCCGAAATAGGCCTCGGCCGCGGCGTCGCGACCCGGCACCGGCGCCATCGGTTCGGCAATCAAAAGCATGCCATCGCGAGGCAGCGCCGCGTGCGCGGCGCGCAAAAGCGTCATCACCGACGCGTCGTCGTGATCGTGCAGGATGCGTACGAGCGAGATGACATCTGCCCCGAGCGGCAGAGGGTCGCGCAGGAAATCGCCACCAACGGCCGCAGCGCGCTGGCTCAACCCCGCTTGAGCGAACCGCGTCTCCGCGCGGGCGGCCACGCTCGGCAGATCGAAAAGCATCAGCTGGAGATCCGGAACCCGCCTTGCCACCTCCATCAGGAAAGTGCCGTCACCACCGCCGACATCGAGGAGACGCCGACGGGTGGCGAGCGCATTCGTTGCCAGGACCTCCTGGGCGATCATGGTCTGCGAGGCACCCATCAAGGCGGTGTATTCATCGATGGATTCTGCCGGCAGAGCCCGCGGATCTTCGGCCTCCGCATAGGCCCAGTATCGGGCAAGCCGCTTCTCTTTCGCCTCGCCCCTCAACAGAGCGACTGGATCTGCGAGATCGGCATAAAGATGCGCATGGTGCTCGACCATCGCAGCAATGCCTGGATTGTCGACCATTGCGGCACCGAGGGTGCCGAGGCCATAGCGGCCTTCCCCTCGAACGGAGACAAGGCCCAAAGAGGCAGCCGCACGCAGAAGCCGCCGCGCCTCGCTCTCCTCAAGCTTCAGCCGCCTGGCGAGCGATGCGAGATCCTGCGGTCCATCGGCGAGAATCTGGAAAATATCGAGCCGCACGCAGGCGAAAAGAACCTGCGAATAGACGAAACCCGCGCAGATATCGAAGAGCGAGCGCGCATTGTGCTGCGCAATGGGACGCGTCAGGAGGTTGCGCGAGGCACGCTCGCGAAACTCCTTGTTCCCGACCAGACGATCACGCAGGGCGTAGACACGGTCGAGTATCGATGCGCGCAGTTCCGAGGCGTTCATCTTATTACGGTCGACCCGATTGCCTTCGATATTCCCTGCCGCCTCAGGCGGCGACACGATCGGACAGCTGCTTTGGCACGAGCCGCGTCGATTCCGACATCACGAGCGCCTTGAGCTCGTCAGACCCCTGACAATCCGGGATCGAGGCGACTGCGCCCTTCACGAGATCACGGAGGCGCTCCATGGCACCAGCGAGACCCAGCTGAACGACCGCACTCGGGCGGCCCAAAGCAATGTCTCGCCCGACCGGCTTGCCGTTGTCTTCCTCAGCGGCGACGGCATCTCCAATGTCATCGGCGACCTGATAGGCCTCCCCAAGGCGATCACCGAGCGCGCGCCACGGCGCCGGATCGGCACCCGCGGCCAGAGCGCCAGCAGCGGTCGCAGCTACGAAGAGCGACCCCGTCTTCGCGCGCTGGTAATCGGAGACAGACACCCTCGGCTCGCTTTCCCACGCCTGACCGGCGATGATTCCGGCCGGCATGCCAACCGAGCGGGCAAGCGTCAAAGTGAGACCGGCGAGCCGTTGAGGGGCGCAGGCTCCTGCCCGCGCCAGCGTCTCAAAAGCAAGCACGATGAGAGCGTCGCCAGCAAGAACCGCCAGCGGCTCGCCGAAGGCCCGGTGGACCGAAGGACGGCCGCGCCGCAATTCCGCATCGTCGAAGCAAGGAAGATCGTCGTGTACGAGCGAAGCGCAATGGAAGAGCTCGATCGCCGCTGCCGCCGCGTTGGAAAGATCGGGCGCGTCATCACCGCAAGCATGCGCCACGGCAAGACAAAGCCTCGGACGGATACGTGCCCCACCCGGAAAAACAGAATAGCGCATCGCCTGCGCCAACTGTGGCGGGGCCCCTGGTGCTTCGGCATACGCCACAGCCATGTCGAGCGCCTGCTCGATGCGGACCAAGGCTTCCATAACGCCCCCCTTCACGCTGTCTGTAAGTCCCTATTGTCACAGGGAGTGTCAATTACGATGGACAGATGCTAGCCTGAAGTCAACAAAGTCATGTAGGAGTAAATGTCGCGGTGCGGAGCGAGCGGGTGGTGATCGTCGGGGCCGGGATCGGGGGCCTTGTGGCGGCCCTCATCCTCTCTGCCAAAGGTTGCGCCGTGACGGTCGTGGATAAAGAAAATGCGCCCGGCGGCAAGATGCGAGAAGTCGCAGCCGGGGGCCGCCGGATCGATGCGGGTCCGACCGTATTCACGATGCGCGATCTCTTTGAGGAGATCGTTGCGGATGCCGGTGTCGATCTCGGCGATGCACTTTCGCTCAGCCCCTTGTCGATCCTCGCGCGTCACGCCTGGAACGCGGATGAACGTCTCGACCTCTTCGCCGACATAGACGAAAGCGCCGAGGCGATCTCGGCCTTTGCTGGCCCCGACGAAGGGCGCGGCTATCGCCGTTTCTGTGCCCGGGCCAAGCGCATCTTCGACACGCTCGACGAACCGTTCATCCGCACGCCACGTCCGAGCGTGGAAAGTCTCGTTCGCGGCGTTGGTCTCTTCGGCCTGCCGGGTCTCATGCAGATCAGCCCGTTCACGACGATGTGGCGGGCACTCGGTGAATACTTCAAAGACCCGCGCCTCAAGCAGCTCTTCGGCCGTTATGCCACCTATTGCGGCTCCTCGCCGTTTTCATCGCCCGCCACCTTGATGCTGATCGCCCATGTCGAACAGGAGGGCGTGTGGCTCGTGGAGGGCGGCATGCACGAAGTGGCGGAGACCTTCGCCCGCCTCGCGGAGGCCAGGGGCGCGGAGTTCCTCTACGGCGAAAGAGTGACGGAAATCCTCTCCGAAGGAGGAAAGGCAACAGGTGTGGCCCTTGCATCGGGTGAACGCCTGGAAGCCGATTCCGTCATCTTCAACGGCGATGTCGCGGCGCTCGCGGCAGGGCTCGCCGGTGAGGCCTCTCGCCGCGCCATTAGCCTCCCCGCCTCTGCCGAGCGCTCCCTCTCAGCCATCACCTGGGCGATGACGGCGGAGGCAGAGGGATTTCCTCTTATTCGCCACAACGTATTCTTTTCAGACGATTACGAGGGCGAGTTCGACCGCATTTTCAAAGCCGGGCGGCCGCCGGAAGTTCCGACGGTCTATCTCTGTGCCCAAGACCGCGGCGACAATGCGGTTTCCGTTGCGGCTGGACCTGAGCGGCTGTTTTGCCTCATCAACGCACCAGCGCGTGGCGACAGCGCGCCCCTCACTGACAGCGAGATCGCGGCATGCGAGACACAGACATTCCAACTCATGGAAAAATGCGGCCTGACGATCAAACACGACGCAGAGGCGACGGTGATCACGGCGCCCCAGGGGTTCAACCAGCTTTTCCCGGCGACGGGGGGAGCGCTCTACGGCCAGGCGTCGCACGGGTGGAAGGCGTCGTTCGAGAGGCCGGGGGCGCGAACCAAGCTGAAGGGACTCTATCTGGCCGGGGGCAGCGTGCATCCGGGAGCGGGTGTTCCGATGGCGGCACTGTCGGGGAAGATCGCCGCCACGAGCCTGATGGACGATTGTGTTTCGACACGACGGTCCCGCCCCGCGGCTACCGCTGGTGGTATGTCGACGCGCTGAGCGAGGATGGTCGCCAGGGTCTGACCATCATCGCCTTCATCGGCTCCGTCTTCTCACCTTATTACGCCTGGGCACGAGACCGCGGCGAGACGGATCCCAAAGATCATTGCGGATTGAACGTCGCGCTTTACGGCGAAGGCGGCAAGCGCTGGTCGCTCACCGAACGCGGACGTGGCCGCCTGCAGCAGGGCCCCGACGCGCTCGTCATCGGCCCGAGCGCGCTTTCCTGGGACGGGCGCACGCTCACCATTCGCATCGACGAGACCACCGTGCCGATTCCCTCGAGTCTGAAAGGCACGGTGAGAATCACCCCGCACGCGATCACACCCGGCCCTTATCAGCTCGACGAGGCGGGCAAGCACTTCTGGTGGCCCATCGGACCGTGCGGTCATGCGGAAGTGGCAATGGAAAAGCCGTCGCGCGCCTGGCAGGGCGAGGCGTATCTGGATTCCAATTGGGGCAGCGAACCGCTGGAAGACGGCTTTCGCCAATGGGACTGGTCCCGCGCGGCGCATCCGGAAGGCGCTGCAATCCTTTACGACATGCAGCGACGACGGGAAGGCAGCAAAACGCTTGCGCTTCTCTTCGACCGTGAAGGCAACGCCCGGGATTTCGACGTTCCCGCCCCAGCTCCCCTGCCTTCGACTCTCTGGCGCATTGCGCGTAGCACGCATTGCGAGGTCGGCAGCGAGGCGCGCGTGTTGGACACGTTCGAGGACACACCTTTCTACGCGCGTTCTCTCGTCGCGACGCATCTGGCAGGTGCCCCAGTGAAGGCCGTGCACGAAAGCCTGTCTCTCGACCGCTTCAAAACCCGATGGGTTAAGATGCTGCTGCCTTTCCGCATGCCGCGGCTGCGCTGAGCTTCAGCTTCGAAAAGGCGCCGGCGACCACCTCGTCGTCGGCGCTGTCGATTTGCATCACCGTGGCCGGCGACTCTTCATTTTGTAGACGACAAAGACGATCGCCAACGCGATCAGGCCGCCGAGCGTCATCAAAGTCAACGACGGCAACAATGCCATTTCACCCATTTTCCTCTCCCTGCTTCTTGTGAAGGTTTCATCAAAGCCTATCGCGTGCGGGGAACGGCCGCTGACGTCGCTCAGCGCGGCGGCCGCCGGTCGAGTGCCTGCTTGCTCTCTTCCTCGAGCTTCGCTTGCCTGTCCGCGCGACGCACAGAGACAATCTGCCAAATGCCGAAGACGAGGACGCCGCCGAAGAAAAAGATGAGTTCGATCAAGACGATCGTCGTTGCATCCATGCTCTCCCCCCGAGGCAAAGATTGGCAGCCGCAGCTGCTCTAGAGGCGAATACGGCCTGCCGCTTCCCTCTCGTTAAGCTGGGCGAAGAGGTCGATCACCCACTCCGCCTGCTCGCCGAACCCGCGCCGCCGCACAGCCATGTCCCGGAGTGGATAGGCTGACGAGGTAGCTGCCGCTTCTACGAGGAAGCGTGTTTCCGGCAGCGGTGCGAACACCAGATGGGTCTGTGCAGATCGGCCAGCCGCGCAGCAAGCAAGCAGCAACGCCTTGCGCGAAGCGGGGACGACCGTTCGGCGTGACACCGAATCGAGCCCCCTGCGTTCGAGCTCGCGTCCAATCTCGGCATAAAGATAGCAAGCGGCCCTGATAGCGGGCCGGCATCGCCACGGCAAACGTGCAATGCCGCTCGCGGCACGCAGGTAAAGCTCGTCGGCATAATCGAGGAGCCTTTGGATGACGCGACCGAGCTCCGGAGAGAATTTCGGGTCTTCCAGCCAGATATCGGGATCGATCCCCTCCTCGCGCATCCATTCGAGCGGCAGATAGATGCGGCCCGCGCGCGCATCCTCGCCGACATCACGAGCGATGTTGGTGAGCTGCATCGCCACGCCGAGATCGCAGGCCCGCGCCAGAACCGGATAATCACACTCGCCCATGAGCACTGTCATCATGGCGCCGACCGTACCGGCGACACGTGCCGCATAAGCGTTGAGTTCGCCGATCGTCTCGTAGCGGCGCCCCTCGACATCCCAGGCGAAGCCGTCGAGCAAGGCTTCCGGCAGGGCGCGAGGTAGGCCATAGCAAAGAACCATCTCGGCAAACGCGCGATCCGCCGGAACGGCTGCGGGACGTGCCGCATAGGCCGCGTCGAGCCTCGCACGCAGGCGCTCGAGCGCTTCCGCCTTGCCGTTGGAGAGATCCACGGCATCGTCGGAAAGACGGCAGAAGCCATAAAGCGCATAAGCGGGGCCACGCACCGCCGGAGGCAAAAGAAGCGATGCAGCAAAGAACGTGCGCGAGCCCGTGCGAATGAGCTCGCGACAGGCGGCGTGATCGGCAGCTGAGGCCAGACGTTGCTCAGGCCAGCGCGGCAGCATCAGGGACGACCTCATCGAGAATGCGGGCGGAAGACAGAACACCCGGCAGGCCGGCTCCCGGATGCGTGCCTGCACCCACGAGATAAAGCCGGTCGACCTCTTCGCTCTTGTTATGGGGACGGAACCAGGCGCTCTGCGTGAAAACAGGTTCCAGCCCGAAGGCGGCACCATTGAGCGACAGAAGCCGATTGCGGAAGTCCAAAGGCGTCGTCATGCGCGAACTGATGACATGCGATTTCAGGTCCGGCAGGATGGTCTTGCTCAGATGTTCTTCGATCGTCTGGCGATAAGCCTCCGCTTCGGTGCGCCAATCGGTGTTGCCGCCGAGATGCGGGACCGGAGACAGCACGTAAAATGTGTCACATCCAGCGGGCGCGAGCGAAGGATCCGTCGCCGTCGGCCGATGCAGGTAGAGACTGAAATCGGGCGCGAGACGTTTCTTATCGAAGATATCGCTGAGCAATTCCCGGTAGCGCGGGCCGAGCAGGATCGTGTGATGAGCCACGTCTGGATAGGTGCGATCAGTGCCGAAATACCAGACGAAGAGGCTCATCGAATAGCGTGCGCGATCGATCTTTTCGTTGGTCCAGCGACGCCGCTTCACGCTGCGCAAAAGCTTGCGATACGTGAAGGCCGAATCGGCATTGGAAACGACGACATCGGCAGCGATCGTCTCTCCCGAGGCGAGGCGAACGCCGCAGGCGCGCCCATTCTCGACCAGGATCTCGTCGACCTCGGCATTGAGACGGACCTCGTTGCCCTGATGCGCGACCAGGCCCGCCATCCCTTCGATCAGCGCGCCCGTTCCACCCATGGCGAAATGCACCCCCCAATGCCGCTGTAGGAAGGTGATCATGGCGTAGATCGACGTGGTCCGGAAGGGGTTGGCGCCGATGAAGAGCGGATGAAAGGACAGCGCGATACGCAGGCGCTCATCCTTCACATAACGCGAGACGCAGGAATAAACGCTGCGGAAACTCTGCAGCCGCACAAAATCCGGCAGCACCTTGGCCATATCGAGCAAGGAGCCGAACGGCACATGCGCAAGTTGTTCGAACCCGACGCGGAAGATCGCCTCGCTTTCGGCCATGAAACGGTCATAGCCTTCCACATCCTGCGGCGAGATACGCGCGACTTCCTTGCGCATGACGTCCGGATCGGAAAACTCTTCGAACGTCGTGCCGTCGGCGAAGATCAGCCGATAGAACGGGCTCAACGACTTCAGCGTAATATCGTCGGAAAACTCACGGCCGGCCAGGCGCCAGAGTTCTTCGAAGAGAAAAGGCGCCGTGACGATGGTCGGCCCGGCATCAAAGGTGAAGCCGTCCTGGCGAAAGACGTAGGCACGACCGCCCGGTTGATCGAGCTTCTCAAGAACCGTTACGCGGTATCCTCGAGCGCCGAGACGGATGGCCGCGGCAAGACCGCCGAAGCCGCTGCCGATAACGATCGCATGCGGGCGACGCTCCGCCATCTCAGCGACCGGAATTGAAGCTGAAGCACGTGTCAACATAACCTGACATGTACACCTGAGAGGGCGTTTCGCGCAACGCGGCTCAAGGCATCACGGCCGCGACAATTCCGGCCCATCGCGCCGCCTCAGGCGTCAAAAACTCGCGTTTCCTCCCGGACCAGGCGGAAGATGAGGTCGGCCACCTGCCCCGGCGCTTCCTCATGCGCGAGATGACCAAGACCGCGGAGATACTCGACTCGGGCAGACGGCAAGATGTCTTTGACACGAAATGCGGTCGAGGGATCGATGGAACCATCCTCACCGCCGGTAACGAGAACGAGTGGCGTCTTGAGCTTCGGGAGATCACGCTCCAATGGGCCGAGCTCCCAATTTGCCATCATGTTGATTGCCGCCCAGACATGACCGGTGTTGCGGGCAAGCATTTCGTACCAGTCGATGTCCTTTTGGCTCAGTTTCGAGCCCGTTCCGTCGATCAACCGTTTGACCGCGTTCTCGTCCCGATCGGCGCTCCAGGCAAAAAAGCGCGCT
This sequence comes from Rhodopseudomonas julia, assembly GCF_030813515.1. Taxonomy (NCBI): domain Bacteria; kingdom Pseudomonadati; phylum Pseudomonadota; class Alphaproteobacteria; order Hyphomicrobiales; family Nitrobacteraceae; genus Rhodopseudomonas; species Rhodopseudomonas julia. The sequence goes on from NZ_JAUSUK010000002.1 coordinate 1,542,970, forward strand.
GACAGTGACGTGCGTGCCAGGATCTTCGCCACGGGCGAGAAAAACTGCCCGGCCATCCCGGACAAAGGCAGAATAGCCCCGTTGAGACTGATCAGAAGGTCGGAATCCAGATGTCTGTCGAGATCCATACGCATCAGGATGGCCGCGCCCGCCGAATGCCCGGCAACGATGGTCGGACGCACGGCAAGAACATCGAGCAACCCTGCCACAGCATCGGCCATTCCCGGCATCGACAGCCGATGAGCCGCCGGCGTCGAGGTGAAGCCGTGTCCGGGAAGATCCATAGCCGTGACCGAAAAGCGCTCGGCCAGAAGCGGAAGGATCGCACCCCAGGAATGGGTCGTGGCGCCAGTGCCGTGAAGGAGCACAAGCGACGGCCCCTCCCCCATTTGTTGCACATGCCAGCGCAGCCCCGCCGCATCGACAAAGCGGCTCGCGGCCCGGTTCGGCCAATTACGGCCTTCCTTCTCCCAGTCGAGCTTCCTGGTCATCCGACGAATCGCCCTCGCATCACTCCACCAGCCGTCATTCTCGTCGCCACACGTCGAGCGGACTATGCCGCTGCCGGCACGTTCGAGGAAACGGCACGCACCGCCTGCGAGAGGCCTTCGGCATCCGCATAGGGCAACGGCAGATAGATCGCAGCCATTTCCCCGGCAAGCTTCTCCGCCTTCGGTTGCGGCCTTGGCGAAGTATCGACGAGAACGGCGCGAAAACCAGCCAGACGAAAGGCCCTGGCGGAGGCCAACGCATCCTCCTCGGCCTGAGAACGCCCCGGCTCGCCGTCACGCGCGATATTGGCGCGTCCATCGGTCAAGAAGACGATGCTCGGCGTCTGGCCCTTGCGTTTGACGCTATCGGCGAGGGCCGCGGCCGCATCGATCGCCGTCGCGAGCGGGGTACCACCTCCGCCCGGCAGCCCTGCGAGGCTGCGCTTGGCGCGCGTCAAAGACCGCGTCGGGGGCAGAAGGAGCTCGGCCTCACGTCCGCGAAAGGCGATCAGCGCCACCTGGTCGCGGCGCACGTAGCAATCGGCCAAGAGGAGCTCGACGGCCCCCTTGGCCTCGGCGAGGCGATGCAAGGCCGCCGAGCCCGACGCATCGACGACAAAGATGGTGGCCGTCTCCGACCGCTCCTTGTGACGCGAGATGCGGAAATCGTCGCGCCGAACCTCGACGCGTGCCGGACGTTTGCCTGGTTCGAGCACCTCCCCGCGCGCCGTTCGGCGGATCGGCTGCCAGGGAGCGGCAGCACGCAACGTCTCCACGACATTGAGGCGCATCCCATCACGCAAATCGCCCTGTCGCGTACCGATCGGCCGGCCGCGCGTCTTCGACTGTTTTTGCGCGCCCGCCTTGCCCCCGGCCGAAGAGCCGCGGTTGTGGCGGTCGAGCCCCATCTTCAACATGGCCAGGAGGCCCGGCGGAATGGCAGCCTGTGCGGCTTCCAGGATCACGTCATCGAGCGGCTTGTCCTTGGCCTCCGATTCGTCCTTCTGCTCGGTTTCTTCCGGAGGTTCCTGCGGCTCGGGCGGTTGTTCCTCGGTGGATTCGTCCTCCGGATCCTCCATTTGCGGGATCATCGTGGCGCGCGGCGCCAGAACGAGACGAGCGGCCGTCTGCAGGTCCACCTCGCCGACCGAATCTTCGCCGCACAAGGCAGCGTGCGCCTTTGCGGCCCGTGCGGCCAGCATTGGCGCGCGCAGAGAGCCGATCCCAAGTGCCATCGCCGTCGTGCACAGCGCCTGCAGCGCCTCGTCGGAGAGGGCCACGGCGCTGAAACGCGCAGCGGCGGCCGTCACCTCTTCCGCCGTCACAACGGAAGGCTCAAGATCCCGCAAGGTGGCGCCGGAAAGATCGATATGGAAGGCGAGCCGGTCCATGAGCGCGGCGGGCGGTCGCTCCTCTTGCGACAAGCCCTCATCGAGGGCGACGACGCCGAAACGGCTTGGCGTCCGCAACGCAAGGCCATCGCGTTCGAGAACGACTTCGCCGGCATCGAGTGCGGCGACGAGATGAGCGGCCTTGTTCAGTTCCATGCGCTCCGCCATGGCGAGAACGACGACGCCACCATCGGCCGCGGCGAGGATGCCACGCTCGGCGACCGGACGCCCGGCGCGCAGGGTCGCCGTCAGATCCAGCCCGCCCAAAATGCGGCTCTCGCTGGCATGCAGCGGCACCCGGCGCATGGGAGCCTCATCGGGCAAAAGAGCACGCAGAGCTTCAAGCCAGGCATCGCGGCCCGGGCCTGCGAGAGAGCGTATCGCAGCACCGCCGAGCTGCGCAGGGGCAACGGCGAACAATGCCGCGGCAAGAAGCGCATCGCCCCAAATCGGATCTTCTGCTGAGCGCTCGCTCATCACCTTCGCACCTTTAAGCGCCGAAAAGCTCCTCAAGGGCGCGACCGACGCGCACCGAGGAACCGGAATCGTCGAGGGGATTGCGCCGCAAGCGGTGTCGGAGTGCCGGTGGCGCCACCTGACGCAAATGTTTGTCACCCACTTCCGCGTCGCCTTCGAATGCTGCGAGCGCCCGTGCGGCCCGCATCAGCGTCAGCTCGCCCCGCAGACCGTCCGTGCCAAGCGCCATGCACAACTCGGCCGCGCGCTCCAAAGCCTTGTCAGGAACAGACACATCGCCAAGACGCTTGTGCGCAGCGGTCAGACGCGAACGCAGCTTGCCGTCGCGGCGCTTCCAGTGCTCGACGAACGCAGCGGGGTCATGTTCGTACGTGTCACGACGGCGGATCACGTCGATGCGCGTCGGCAAATCCGTCGGGGTCTTCACTTCGACGGAAAGACCGAAACGGTCGAGAAGCTGCGGGCGCAGCTCGCCTTCTTCCGGGTTGCCGCTGCCCACGAGCACGAAGCGGGCGGGATGGCGAACGCTCAAACCTTCGCGCTCGACGACGTTCTCACCGGAGGCGGCGACATCGAGGAGAAGATCGACGAGGTGGTCCTCGAGAAGGTTCACTTCGTCGATATAGAGAAAGCCGCGATGCGCACGGGCGAGAAGACCGGGCTCGAACGCCTTTTCGCCCTTTGTGAGCGCCAGTTCGAGATCGAGCGCCCCGACCACGCGGTCTTCGGTCGCTCCGAGCGGCAGATCGATCACGGGAACCGGGACCTGGCGCGTCTTCAAGTCGCCTTCCGCCGCTTTCTCCTTACAGCTGTCGCAGAAAGCGCCCGGATTGGCGGGATCGCAGCCATAGGGGCAGCCCACGACGACACGCATCTTCGGCAGCAGAGCCGCCAATGCGCGCACCGCCGTAGACTTTCCGGTGCCCCTGTCTCCGAAGACGAGGACACCGCCGATGGATGGGTCGATCGCCGCCAGAAGCAGCGCTGTCTTCATCTCGTCCTGGCCGACGATGGCGGAGAAGGGAAACGGCATTGCCATGTTTGTTCAACCTTGCGGCTTGGGCCGATACGCGCCCGAAATGTCAGCTTCGCAGCTCAACATCCGACCGGCTGACGCCGGGCCGGACAACGACGGGCTGACGCCGCAGCGCTCGCCCAGGTTCATGAAAGGATTGAGACTTTTTCGAAAGAGAGACGCCAGATGAAACACCATCCTCACAAGCCAGGAACGCAAAATCAAGCTTTCCGCCAGCAAGGCTCAGGCATCGGCCAGAGCCTCTCGAAGAAGTCTCTGAGGCAGTTTGAAGTGAACTCTTTCTTCGATTCCGTCCAGGGTTTCTACATGAAGTGTGCGGAAAGTTCGCAGCCAAGTCAGGACCGCTTGAACGCTCGCCTCCGGCGCCGAGGCGCCGGCCGTGACGCCGAGCCGATCAACGTCCTGAAGCAATGCCGGATCAAGCTCGTGCGGTGCCTCGATCAGATAGCTCGGTATGCCCGACGCCTCTCCGAGTTCACGCAACCGACTTGAATTGGAGCTGTTGGCGGAGCCCATCACGACCAGCATTTCGACACTGTCGGCGAGATCCAGCACTGCCGTCTGCCGGTTCTGTGTCGCATAGCAGATGTTGCGCGTCTCCGGCCCGACGATCGAAGGAAAGCGGGCCTTCAAGGCCGCAATGACGTTGCGTGTGTCGAGCAGGCTCAAGGTCGTCTGGGTGATGTAGGCCACGCGCTCGGGATCCGCGACATCGATCTTAGCCACCGCCTCGGGCGTCGACAGGATGTGGAGACGACCGTCGATCTGGCCGCGCGTGCCCTCCACCTCGGCATGACCGGCATGTCCGATGAGCACCACGTCGTAGCCTTGCGCGGCGTAGCGGCGGCCTTCCCTTTGCACCCTTTGAACGAGCGGGCAGGTCGCATCGACCACGTCGAGCTTCTTCGACGCGGCGCGATCGGCAACCGCGCGGGACACACCATGCGCGCTGAAGACGGTGATCGAGCCGTCCGGGATCTCGTCTGTCTCCTCCACGAAGACAGCGCCGCGCTCCTTGAGCGCGTCGACAACCTGCTGATTGTGAACGATCTGGTGACGCACATAGACGGGGGGGCCATAAAGCGCGAGCGCGCGCTCCACGATCGTGATCGCACGTTCCACGCCCGCGCAGAAACCGCGTGGCTGAGCTAGGATCACCCTCAGAGACCGTCCTGTCGCCATGAGCCTCTTTATAGGCAATCTACACCGACGGCGTAATGTGTCACGTCGGTTTGACACTGTGACGGATTGCCGTCATCCGAAGCACGGCTCTCCCGAGCGATTAACTCCCCTTTATCTGAAAAGATGGACAAAGCTTTTACTGCTTGCCGGCAGGTTTGCGTCGGGGGAACCAAGAGGACAACGTCATGACGGCCGCACAGTTACAGGAGGCTATGTGCCCCTGCCCGGCCAATGAGCAGGAACGGCTCCAGGAAGTTCTACATTATCGTTTTGCCGATGGCGGATCGGAAAAGGCGCTCGACGAGATCTGCGGTCTTGCACAAAGCCTGTTTGAGGTCCCGCTTGCATTCGTCACGCTCATGGATGCGACCGAAGAGGTTGTCCTTGCAAGTTGCGGTGCCGGCGATCGCCCGATTCCACGTAGTGAAGCGATCTCCAGCTGGGCCGTGCTTTCCGACGGGGTCTTTGTCGTCGAAGACGCCCTGCAGGACCCTCGTTTTCACGGCAACGAATGGGTGCAGCGACGACACCTTCGCTTTTATGCGGGAGCGCCGCTTATCGTCCGTCCTGGCGTTGCGGTGGGTACGCTCTGCCTCATCGACACGCGGCCGCGTCACCTTTCCGCGGGCGAGACAGAGCGGCTCGCAATGCTCGCCTCTCTTGCCATGAACGAATTGTCGCGCAGACGCACGATCATCGATTTGCGCCGACAAAAGCGGCTTCTGGCACAGGCCACCCGCCTGACCAAAGTCGGCAGCTGGAAGCTCGACGTGCGCAATGACAGCCTGACCTGGTCGGAGGAGATGTATCGCATCTTTGAACTCGACCGTCGGGTCAATCCGACGCGCGAATTCTTCAAGCAGACGCTCTCAAGTGCAAGCGACGCAGACGCGCAGCAAGCGGTGACCGCCCTCGTCCAGGAAGGCAAGCGCTTCGACCATGAGGTCGAGATCACCACGGCAAAAGGCCATCGACGCTGGATCAGGTGCCTCGCCGAAGCCGAGTGGAGTGACGGTCGGGTCGCGCATGTGATCGGCAGCGTGCAGGATGTGACCGAGCAACACCAGCACAATGCAGAGATCGAGCGCCTGGCGTTCCGCGACGGCCTGACGGGACTCCCCAACCGTGCGCTGTTTCATGAGCGCTTGTCGGGTGCCATTGCCCATGCGCGCGAGACACGGACGAGCGTCGGGCTCATCATGCTCGATCTCGATCACTTCAAGACGGTCAACGATACGCTCGGCCACGACGCCGGGGACTTACTCCTTTGCCTCATCGGCGAACGTCTGCAGCGCGTTTTCGGGCAAAACAACACGGTTGCCCGTCTCGGCGGCGACGAATTCGCCATCATCATGCCCGGCATCAAGACGGCCGCCGACATCCACAAGGCCGTCGAACGGGTGATGGAATTGCTGCGCCATCCCGTCGAACACGACGGGCGCAACTTCTCCATTACGGCGAGCGCCGGAGCGGCTATGTGTCCGCAGCATCATGAGAACCCGACGGATCTTTTGAAGAACGCCGACATCGCCTTGTTCCGCGCCAAACTCGCAGGACGCAATCGCCTGATCGGCTTCCAACCCTGGATGCGCCTTGCGGTGGAGCGCCGAGCCGAGCTCATGCAGGATGTGCGCAGCAGCCTCAAGGAGAACCGTTTCAAGCTATTCTATCAGCCGACGGTCAGTCTCGCGGATTCCTGCCAGGTGACGGGGCTCGAAGCGCTGATGCGGTGGGAGCATCCCAGCAAAGGCCTTCTCACACCCGCAGCCTTCATCTCCGCATTCGAGGATTCAGAATGCGGGCATCAGCTCGGTGAACTCGCTTTCGACAGCGCCATTGACCAGATGCGGCGCTGGCTCGACGACGGCGTCGAATTCGGCCGCGTTGCCATCAACCTCTCATCGGCGCAGTTCCGTAGCGGAAATCTCACCGAGGTGATCCTGGACAAGCTCGCGGCGGCGGGCGTGCCCCCTTCTCGCCTCGTCCTCGAGGTGACGGAAAACACCTATATGGGGTGGAGCGCCGAAATGGTCGGGGACGCGCTGCGCGCCCTGCATATTGCAGGCATCAAGATCGCGCTCGACGATTTCGGGACGGGGTACGCCTCTCTCACCCATCTCAACCAGTTTCCGATCGACAGACTGAAGATCGACAAGTCGTTTCTGCGGGGCACCAGTGACGGCGCAATCGTCCACGCCATCGTCACGCTTGGCGCGCGCCTCGGAATGACGGTGGTGGCCGAGGGCGTGGAGGATGCCGAGCAGCTGGCGATCTTGCGGGAGATGAAGTGCGACGAGGCACAGGGCTATTACTTCGCACGCCCGATGCCCGCCGACGACGTGCCGGCTTTCCTCAATGAGTTTCGAGGCCGCTCAGACGGCGAAGACATGACGGCGCTTGCGAATCCGCAAATTCTCGGCCGCTTTGACGAGACACAGCAGTCGACATGCGCCTGAACCGCCGTGCCGGCTCAGGCTTCTGAGGCCGTTTCTTCCATATCGATTTCGCGCAAAATCTCCTGACCGTGCTCGTCGAGCCGCGGAGAGCCCGATTGGGCGGCAAGCGGCGATCCGTCGAAGAGGATCGGCGTGCGCAACCCGGGAAGAGAGAAGGCGCCGCCGGCCATCTCGGCGGCTATCACCATGCCGCGTTCGCGCAATTGCGGGTCGGCAAACACCTCAGACAATGTGTTGATCGGTCCGCCAGGGATCGCCGCCGCCTCGAGACGCTGAAGCATTTCCGCTCGCTGCCAGGACGCGAGTTTTGGACAGAGGAGTCCGAGAAGATCAGGTCGATTTGCGACACGCGCGGCATTGTTGGCGAAACGCGGATCGTCCGCCCATTCCTCGTTGCCGAGAATCCGACAAAGAGCACGAAACTGCCGATCGTTTCCGACTGCGATGATCAAATGGCCGTCGCTGACGGCGAACACCTGGTAGGGTACGATGTTGGGATGCGCGTTTCCGGCACGTCTGGGATTTTGGCCGGTCACGAGATAGTTCATCGCCTGGTTGGCGAGGACGCCCGTCATGGAATCAAACAGCGCCATGTCGATGTGCGTCCCCTCACCGCTCGCCTCGCGTGCCCGCAACGCCGCCTGAATCGCGATGACGGAATAAAGCCCGGTGAAGATGTCGGCGAAGGCGACGCCCATCTTCATCGGCTCGCCGTCCGGCTCGCCCGTCAGAGACATGATCCCCGACATGCCCTGAATCATCACGTCGTAGCCGGCGCGGGACGCATAGGGCCCGGTCTGTCCGAAGCCGGTGATGGAGCAGACAATCAGGTGGGGAAAGTCCCGACGGAGCGTCGCCGCGTCGAGCCCATATTTCTTCAAGCCGCCAAGCTTGAAGTTCTCGACGAGCACGTCGGCATCGGCACAAAGCCGTCGCACGATTTCCTGCCCTCGGGGCGTGGCGATATCGACCCCGATTGAACGCTTGCCCCGGTTGCAGGCGTGAAAATAGGCGGCCCCCTCCGATCCACCGTCCGGATTGACGACGAAAGGAGGCCCCCAGTGCCGCGTATCATCCCCCTTGCTCGGCTCCTCGATCTTGATCACGTCCGCACCGAGATCGGCGAGGACCTGACCGGCGAAGGGCCCAGCCAAAATTCGGGCGAGCTCGATGACTTTAACGCCCTCAAGCGGCTTGTTCATTTGTCGACACCGAGCCTCAGATCAAAAAAAGGCCTGAATACCCGTCTGGGCACGGCCGAGGATCAACGCGTGGATGTCGTGCGTCCCCTCATAGGTGTTGACGGTCTCGAGGTTCTGCGCATGGCGCATGACGTGGTATTCTTCCTGGATACCGTTGCCGCCATGGATGTCGCGGGCGACACGGGCAATATCCAAAGCCTTGCCGCAATTGTTGCGCTTGATGAGCGAAATCATCTCAGGCGCCATCTTGCCGTCGTCAAAGAGACGGCCGACGCGCAAAGCGGCCTGCAGTCCCAAAGCGACCTCAGTCTGCATGTCTGCCAGCTTCTTCTGAATCAGCTGAGTGGCGGCAAGCGGCCTGCCAAACTGATTCCGCTCCAGCGCGTAACTCCTTGCACGGAACCAGCAATCCTCGGCTGCTCCCATGACGCCCCAAGCAATTCCATAGCGTGCGCGATTGAGACAACCGAAGGGACCTTTCAGCCCCGAAACGTTGGGCAACAGATTCTCTTCCGGCACCACGACGCCGTCCATGACGATCTCGCCGGTGATCGACGCACGCAGAGACAGCTTGCCGCCGATCTTGGGCGCGGAAAGACCCGGCATACCCTTTTCGAGAATGAAACCGCGGATCGCACCGTCATGTTCGGCCGATTTCGCCCAAACCACGAACACGTCGGCAAGCGGAGCATTGGAGATCCACGTCTTGGAGCCGGTGAGACGATAGCCATCGCTCACCTTCTCCGCCCGCGTCTTCATCCCTGCCGGGTCGGAGCCGGCATCAGGCTCGGTTAGACCGAAGCAGCCAATCCATTCGCCGCTTGCGAGCTTCGGCAGATACTTCCGCCGCTGAGCTTCATCGCCATAGGCGTAGATCGGATGCATGACGAGCGAGGATTGGACGCTCATCATGGAGCGGTATCCCGAATCGACCCGCTCGACTTCACGCGCCACGAGGCCGTAGGCGACGTAGGAGGCATGCGCACAGCCATATTCTTCGGGAATGGTAATCCCGAGAAGGCCGAGTTCGCCCATTTCCGCGAAGATTTCCGGCTCGGTTCTTTCCTTGGCGTAGGCTTCGAGAATCCGCGGGGCGAGCTTCTCCTGCGCGTAATCGTGCGCCGTGTCCCGGATCAGCCGCTCTTCTTCGCTCAGCTGATCGTCGAGGAAAAAAGGATCCGCCCAATCAAAGGCGGAGTGTGAATCGGTCTTCTTAACGTGTTGATCCATTACCTGCTCGCCACCGTCGCCCCTACCGGGGACGCACTCCATTCAAAAATATCCGAATGCAGCGGCGCAGATAGCCCTTGCGATCATCACCACCGCCTAATTCGGGGTCTCCCGGCGTCTTGAAAACAATGGCACCGAAGATCATGTCCATCAAAATCTTCCCGGCACTCAATGCATCGTCGACATCGATACGCCCGAGTTGGCGCTGCTTGTCAAACCATTCACCCAGCAGAGCTCGCGATCTCTCGCCGCCGCGCTGGCGGGCCAATTCGTGCAACTCCGGATAATGCCGCGATTCCACCATCACGAAACGCAAAAGAGCGATGCGCTCACGATCGGCTTCTTCGGAGATGTCGATGCGAAAAATGGCTTCGAGCGCCTCCTGCAACGACATCTCCTCATAATCGCCCGGGAGCGCCAGCATGGTCTGGCGATGGGCGTCGATGATGGCGGCAAAGAGCTCCGTCTTGCTGGGGAAAAGCCGGTAAAGCGTGCGCTTCGAAATCCGGCACCGGGCCGCGACCTCGTCCATCGTCGTGCGCGCATAGCCGCTCTCCTGGAACAGCTCGCGCGCCTTCTGCAGGATGATCGCGCTTTGGGCTTCATCCGACATGACTTTCGGACGGCCACGTCCGCGAGGAGCCTCAGAGCCGCCCTCAGCCTTGCCGAGATTTAAGGTTTCTTCGTCTTTTGAAGAGGCTACGGAATGCATATCGGTCACCTGAGCGGCTTGACAGAGCGCCAGGGATGATTATAGGTACGATTGCGTTTTATATTAATGGGCACAGCTTCTCCCTCCCAATCCTTACGCTGTAGCACCCCCCGGTCTCAACATGGCTCAAGACAGTCCTTTTCCCAATTATGGTTATCGCGGAAATAACGCCTCGCGTAAACGGCGAAATGCGCGAATGATTTTCTGCAGCCCCTCATCAGGCGGCCATCGCAAGGAAATCTTTCTTCCGTTCTCAGCGACAGATGCCCCCGAAACCCGGCGTCGGAGGATCCCACCGCGTCTCGCCAACTCGCCCCACATCAACCGCCTATCCAAACTCTACGATAGGCTGCGATCCTCCTCGCTCAACCTCGTTGTGGGCACTTTCGCCGCGACCTTACTTCTCAGCGCTTGTAACCCGTCTGAGGAACAAAATACGCCGCCGGTGCAGAGCAATTCTCCGCAGGTGAGCGTCATTGCTCTCCATCCGGGATCGACCACCATCACAGCCGAACTTCCTGGGCGCGTGGCGGCCTCCCTGGTGGCGGAGGTGCGGCCCCAGGTTGGCGGCATCATCCGCGCGCGCGCCTTCGAAGAAGGCAGCGAGGTCAAAGAAGGCGACGTTCTCTATGAGATCGACAGCGCCTCTTACCAGGCAGCGTACGACGTGGCGGCTGCAGCGCTTCAGAAAGCCGAAGCGAAGGTCCCAAGCGCCCAGGCCAAGGTGGAACGCTATGAGGGGCTCGTGGCCCAGAATGCCGTCTCCAAGCAGGATGTTGACGATGCTCGTTCGGACCTCCTGCAAGCGCAGGCCGATGTTGCATCAGCCAAGGCCGATCTCGAATCCGCCCGCATCAACCTCGATCACACGAAGGTCAAGGCGCCGATCTCTGGCCGTATCAGTGCCTCGGCGATCACCGTGGGCGCGCTCGTCACCGCCGATCAAGAGACCGCGCTGACGACGATCCGCACGCTCGATCCAATCAACATCGACGTCACCCAATCCAGCACGAACCTGCTCAGATTGAGGCGCGCCGTCGACGAAGGGCGCATCAAGACCTCGGGTAAAAACGTCGCCGTCAGGCTGAAGCTCGACGATGGCAGCACCTATGCCCAAGACGGAACGCTCGAGTTCATGGAATCGGTCATCGACGAGACCACCGGCACTTTCACAGTTCGCGCGATCTTTCCGAACCCTGAGAGAGTGCTTCTTCCGGGCATGTATGTGCGCGGCATCCTCCAAGAGGGCATCTCAGAGGGAAGCTTTCTCGTCCCGCAGCGCGCCGTCACCCACAACCCGGATGGCGAGGCGGTGGCGTTTTTCGTCGATGCCGACGGCAAGGTGGACCAGCGCGTGCTGAGCGTACAGCGCAGCATCGGCAAAGATTGGCTCGTGGACGGCGGCGTCTCGGATGGCGACCGGCTCATCGTGGAAGGCGCCCAATCCGTCAAAGACGGCGAAAGCGTGCGTGCCATCGAAGTCACCATCGACGAGGAGACAGGCGAAGTTCAGGCGCTTTCAGAGGCGCTTCCCGAAAATGCCGCCCTCTCCGACGAACCCGCGCAGAAGGGCTGACCCACACCCATGTCGCGCTTCTTCATCGAACGGCCGGTTTTCGCCGCAGTCATTGCGCTTGTCGTGATGCTGGGCGGCCTGCTTGCCCTGACCACCCTGCCCATCTCGCAATATCCGCAGATCTCTCCGACAACGGTTCAGATCTCCGCCAATTATCCGGGCGCCGATGCGGAGACGGTCGAGAACTCGGTGACGAAAGTGATCGAGCAGGGCATGACCGGCATCGATTTTCTCGACTACATGACCTCGTCGTCGACATCGACCGGCTCCGCCTCCATCCAGCTCACCTTTACCAATCAAGCGGATCCCGACGTCGCGCAGATGCAGGTGCAAAACAAGCTGCAGCTTGTGGAATCGCAACTGCCCCAGGCCGTCGTCAACAATGGCGTGACGGTCACCAAGTCGACGCAGAGCTTCTTGATGGTCGTCGGATTTGTGTCGACCGACGGCTCGCAGACGACCACGGACCTCGCCGATTACGTTCAATCGACGTTGAACGACCCTTTGAGCCGCCTCGGCGGCGTCGGCTCGACCCGCCTTTTCGGCTCGGGCTACGCCATGCGCGTCTGGCTCGACCCTGCCAAGCTGCAAAAATACTCGTTGATGCCGAGCGACGTGACGGCGGCAATCCAGGCCCAGAACACGCAGGTGTCCGCCGGCCAGCTCGGCGCCGAACCGCAGGTCCAGGGACAGGCGCTCAACGTCACCCTCACCGCCAAGAGCCGCCTTCAGACCGTCGAGCAATTCGAGAACATCATCCTGAAGAGCGCGACCGGCGGATCGATCGTGCGGCTCAACGACGTGGCGCGTGTCGAAATCGGCTCGGAGAGCTACGACACGAGCTCACGCTACAACGGCAAACCCGCCGCCGGTCTCGCGATCTATCTCGCCACCGGTGCCAACGCCATCTCCACGGCGGCAGAGGTTCGCGATGTGCTCGACGCGAATGCCGGCACGCTCCCGCGGGGTGTCGAGATCGTCTATCCTTACGACACGACCCCCTTCGTCGAACTCTCCATCGAAGAGGTGGTGAAGACGCTGTTTGAGGCCATCGTCCTCGTCTTCATCGTCATGTTCGTCTTCCTGCAGAACATCCGCGCGACGCTCATTCCGACGATCGCCGTTCCGGTCGTTCTGCTCGGCACTTTCGCCATGCTGTCCTTCGCCGGCTATTCCATCAACACCCTCACCATGTTCGCCATGGTGCTGGCCATCGGCCTTCTCGTCGACGACGCCATCGTGGTGGTGGAGAATGTCGAGCGCGTGATGGACGAAGAAGGCTTGTCGCCCAAGGAGGCGACGATCAAGTCGATGGGCGAGATCCAGGGCGCGCTGATCGGCATCGCCACGGTGCTTTCCGCCGTCTTCGTGCCGATGGCGTTCTTCTCCGGCTCGGTCGGCATCATCTATCGCCAGTTTTCCGTGACCATCGTCACCGCGATGATCCTCTCGGTCGCCGTCGCACTCATCCTGACCCCGGCCCTGTGCGCAACGCTGCTCAAGCCCGTGAAGGAAGGACACAAGCAGAAAGGCGTCTTCGGCCTCTTCAACCGCTCTTTCGAGCGCTTGACCAACGGGTACCGCTCAGGCGTCAGCGGTATCATCAAGCGTTCGTTTCGCTTCCTTGTCGTCTTCCTCGTCATCGCCGGGGCAACCGGATATCTCTTCACAAAGCTGCCGAGCTCCTTCCTGCCAGACGAGGACCAGGGCATCCTGATCGCCAGCGTTCAGCTTCCTGCCGGCGCGACCCAGGAGCGAACGTGGCACGTGATGCGTCAGGTGCAGGATTACTTCCTCGACGATGAGACGGACAACGTCGCCGGCGTGATGACGGAGGTCGGGTTCGGGTTCGGCGGCCAGGGCCAGAATGTCGGTCTCGCCTTTATTCGCCTCAGCGATTTCGAGAAACGTACGAGCGAAGCTGCGAGCGCGCAGGCGATCGCCGGACGAGCTATGGGTGCGCTATCGGGAATCAAGGACGGTCGCGTCTTCGTGCTCAACCCGCCTGCCCTGCCGGGCTTCGGCGCGACGGGCGGATTCGATTTCTATCTGCAGGACCTCAACAACGCCGGCCACGACGCCCTCAAAGGGACGCGCAACCAACTGCTCGGGTTGGCGGCACAAAGCCCGGTTCTGAGCGGCACACGCCCCAATGGCCAGGAAGACACCTCCCAATACCACATCGACATCGATCAGGAGAAAGCGAGCGCCTATTCTCTTGCCCTCTCCGACATCGACAGCACCCTCTCGGTCTCCTGGGGCAGCAAATACGTCAACGACTTTATCAACAAGGGACGGGTGAAGCCGGTCTATGTGCAGGGCGATGCACCCTTCCGCATGCAGCCGGAAGACATTGAGCAATGGTATGTGCGCAATTCCGACGCGAAGATGGTTCCCTTCTCGGCGTTTGCCACCGGCACATGGACCTATGGCTCACCGCGCCTTGAACGTTTCAACGGGCTGCCGGCCATGGAAATCCAGGGCTCGGCGGGTGCGGGCTATAGCTCCGGCCAGGCGATGGAGAAGGTCGAAGAGCTGATTTCCGAGCTGCCAGCCGGCTTCGGACACGAATGGACCGGTTTGTCGTATCAGGAGCGCATCGCCGGCAATCAGGCCGCATCCCTTTATGCGATCTCGGTCCTTGTCGTGTTCCTGGCACTTGCGGCGCTTTACGAGAGCTGGACGATCCCGATCGCCGTGATCCTCACCGTGCCGATCGGCATTCTGGGAGCGCTCGTGGCGTCGCTCTATTTCGGCCAATCCAATGACGTCTATTTCAAGGTCGGTCTGCTGACGACCATCGGTCTCGCGGCGAAGAACGCCATTCTGATCGTCGAATTCGCGCTAGACTGGCAGAAACAGGGCAAAGACCTGGTGGAAGCGACACTCGAAGCGTGTCGGCAGAGATTGCGGCCGATCCTGATGACTTCGCTCGCTTTCATCCTCGGCGTCTTGCCGCTCGCCATTGCAGATGGCGCCGGTTCGGGCAGCCAGAATGCCGTCGGCATCGGCGTCATGGGCGGCATGATCGCCTCCACGACGCTGGGCGTGTTTTTCGCGCCTCTCTTGTTCGTCGCAGTGCGTCGTCTGTTTTCCAAACGGCGCGATCCGCAGGCTTCCACAGCCGACACCATCCCCGCGCCAGCTTCACAGGCTTAGGCGGAAGAGAAAGACCGAGCGCCAGGCATGACAAAGACGATCGCTCACCCCATCGCGACACGGGCTTCGCATCGTCGAGGCAGACGCACCAGTGTGGCGATGCTTCTGACCCTCCCATGGCTCGCAGGCTGCATGGTGGGACCGGACTATCAAAAACCTCTGATGGCGCTCCCCGCGAGCTGGAGCCACAGCGGCGCCACGCAACCGACCCAGCCGCCGGAGCTCGCGCATTGGTGGGGCCGCCTCAACGATCCGTTGCTCGATTCCCTCATCGAGGAAGCGGTCGCAGGCAATCTCGATGTCGCCTCGGCAAAGGCGCGGATCCGCGAGGCGCGGGCAAGCTACCGCCAGAGCACCGGCGCGCTCCTCCCCTCCACTGACGGATCCGGCTCCAGCAAGCGTTCCAAAAGCAGCGGTGCGAGCACAGGAAGTTCGAATACGGCCTGGAGTTATCAAGCCGGCTTCGACGCAACCTGGGAGCTCGATCTCTTCGGCGGGAATCGCCGCTCGGCCGAGGCCGCCCGCTACGGTGTCGATGCCGCCGAAGAAGACCTGCGCAACACGCTTTTGACGTTGATCGGCGATGTTGCATCCAACTACGTCAATCTGCGGGGCTATCAGGCACGCATCGCACTTGCCCAGCGCACCGCGTCTTCACAGCGCGAGACCGCGGAAATCACCCGCAACAAGTTTGAGGCGGGTGCAGCCTCCTCGCTCGATGTGGCCAACGCCACGGGTCAGGCGGCCAACACGGAGGCGACGATTCCCTCCCTGCGCACCTCCTACGCCGAAGCGTTGCACCGGCTCGGCGTGTTGACCGGTCAGGCGCCCAGCGCGCTTGAGAGCAAGCTCAAGAAGAGCAAACCGATTCCGCGGCCAAAGCTGCCGATCCCGACCGGCATTCCGGCCGAAATTTTGAACACACGCCCCGATGTGCGTATGGCAGAGAGACAGCTCGCCCAATACACAGCGCGGGTCGGCGCGGCCGAGGCGGATCGATTCCCGAGTGTCAGTCTCCTCGGCAACATCGCCACATCTGGTGCTCAGATCGGCGATCTTGCAGACCATTCCTCGATCGCCTGGTCGTTCGGTCCGAGCCTCAGCATTCCCCTTTTCCATGGCGGCCAGCTCGCCGCTGCGGCGGATGTCGCACGGGCTCAGCGTGACCAGTATTTCATCGCCTACAAATCGTCCGTGCTCAACGCGCTGGAGGAAGTGGAGAACGCCATCGTCGGGCTGTCCCAGGAGCGCATCCGCTACGGCAAGCTTGCCACATCCACACAGGCCTACCGGCAGGCGGCCGACCTTGCCCGGACACTCTATAAGAGCGGTTCATCGAGCTTCCTCGACGTGCTCGACGCGGAACGCTCGCTTTATTCCGCGGAGGATGCCTTGCTCGCGAGCCGCGTGGAGATCACGCAGGATTATATCGCCCTGCAAAAGGCGCTGGGCGGCGGCTGGGACGGTCGGGTGCGGATCGACGAGCCGGAGATCGTCGACCGGCCGAAGACCAGGCCGGTCGTCTTCGTGCAGCATTAGGGCACAAAGATCGGCAACGTGATGGCGGCCCGCAAGCGCAAGCGCTCCAAGCTCATCTGGCTTCTGGTCGCCATCCTCCTGATCGGCGGGGCCGGCTATTGGGTGAAAACCAACTACTTCGCCGAAGAGCCGCCGGAGATCATGACATCTGCGGTGACCCGCGGCGATATCGAGAAGACGGTCCTCGCCACGGGCATCCTGAAGCCGGCGAAACTTGTTGCCGTAGGTGCACAGGTGTCAGGCCGCGTCACGTCTCTCAAAGTCAGCGTGGGCGACAGCGTAAAGGAAGGCGATCTCATCGCGGAGATCGATTCGGAGACGCAGGCGAACGACCTGCGCACGGCGGAGGCTTCTCTCGCCAACGTCCGCGCGCAAAAAGAGGAAAAGCAAGCGACGCTCGTTCAGGCCGAACAGGCTCTCGCGCGACAGACGCGCATGATCAACCAGAATGCGGTTTCCCGGGCCGACTACGAAGAAGCGGAAGCCACCGTGAAGGTGACCAGGGCACAGATCGCCGCCCTCGACGCGCAGATCGCCGAAGCGGAGGTGGCCGTCGAAACAGCGAAGGTCGATCTCGGCTACACCCAAATCACCGCCCCGATGGACGGGACCGTGCTTTGGGTGGTGACGCAGGAGGGGCAGACGGTGAACGCCATCCAGTCGGCCCCGACGATCGTCATTCTCGGGCAGCTCGACACGATGACCGTGCGAGCTGAAATCTCCGAAGTCGATGTCGTCGACGTCAAGCCGGGCCAGCCCGTCTATTTCACCGTGCTCGGAAATCCGGACCGTCGCTACGAATCGACCCTCTCGTTCATCGAGCCGGCGCCGGAATCGATCACCAGCGACAGCATGGTCGCCTCCTCTTCTTCGAGCTCCTCGAGCTCCGCCTCGGAAAAGGCGATCTATTATAACGGCATCTTCGAGGTGCCGAACCAGGATCGTGAGCTGCGCACCTACATGACGGCGGAAGTCCACATCGTCCTCGGCCAAGCGAATGACGTCTTGATTTTGCCGTCGGCCGCACTCGGCAGCAAAGGCGCCGACGGGAAATACTCCGTCCATGTGCTGGAGGCGAATGGCAACGTCGTGGAACGCCACGTGGAAATCGGCCTCAATGACAAGATCCGGGCAGAGGTGGTCTCCGGTCTCTCGGAAGGCGACCGGGTCGTGATGGGTCAGCCGGGTGAAGCCGCAAGCGGCCAACGGCGCGGGCCCCGGGGTCCGATGGGGTTCTAGGCGTTGGCCACACCTCTCATCACGCTTGAGAAGCTGCGCCGGGAGTTTCCCGCAGGTGAGGACACGATCGCGGTTCTCAAGGATATCGACCTCAAGATCGATGCCGGAGAAATGGTCGCGATCGTCGGGGCATCCGGCTCTGGGAAATCGACACTGATGAACATTCTCGGCTGTCTCGACCGTCCGACAGCGGGAAGCTACAGGATTTCCGGCCAGGAAACGTCGGCACTCGAACCCGATCAGCTGGCAGCGCTTCGGCGCGAGCATTTCGGCTTCATCTTCCAGCGCTATCATCTGCTTTCGGAACTGACGGCACTCGGCAATGTCGAGATCCCGGCAATCTATGCCGGCCAGCCACCGGCAGAGCGCGAAGAGCGGGCCGAAGAACTTCTCGCGCGACTTGGCATGGCCGATCGGCTGGAGCATCGGCCGGGCCAGCTCTCAGGAGGCCAGCAGCAACGTGTTTCGATCGCCCGCGCGCTGATGAACGGCGCGCAAGTGATCCTCGCCGACGAGCCGACCGGCGCCCTCGACAAGCATTCCGGCGAAGAAGTCCTGAAGATCCTCGAAGAGCTCAATCGAGAGGGCAAGACCGTCATTCTGGTGACGCATGACATGAACGTCGCGGCGCGCGCCGAGCGGATCATCGAAATCAGCGACGGCGAAATCATTTCCGACACCCGCAGCAGGAAGGCTGACGGGCAAACGATCGCCGGAGAGATCGCCCAGGATCGGCGCCGCGGGCGTGTGCGTGCCGCAATCGATCGTTTCGGCGAGGCTTTTCGGATGGCCCTCCTCTCCATGCGGGCTCACAAGCTCAGGACATTCCTGACGATGCTCGGCATCATCATCGGCATCGCTTCCGTCGTCTGTGTGGTGGCCCTCGGCGCAGGATCCAGGCAGCAGGTTCTCTCGCAGATCTCCAGCCTCGGCACCAACACGCTGGAGGTCTTTCCCGGCAAGGATTTCGGCGACGTGCGCTCGGGCAAGATCACGACGCTCGTCGTCTCCGACGCCGACGCCCTCGCCGGCCAGCCCTATGTGGCAGCCGTCACGCCCACGGTCTCCACAAGCGCCAACGTCCGCTTCGGCTCGATCGAAGCGAGCGCACTCGTCAACGGCGTCGGCGCGCAATATTTCGAGGCCCGGGGCACGACACTTGCCGCCGGCAGCTTCTTCAACCAGGAGAGCGTGAGACGGCTGGAGAAGGACGTCGTCATCGACGACAATACGCGGCAATCGCTGTTCGCTGATTTCGACGGCAGTCCGGTCGGCCAGGTCATCCTGGTCGGCAAGGTGCCCTGTCGCATCGTCGGGGTCGCAGGCGCCCAACAAAGCGGCTTCGGCTCCAGCAGCAACCTCAACCTCTATCTGCCTTATACGACCGTGCAGGCGCGTTTCCTGGGCGACCAGTCACTCAGGAGCATCACGGTGCGCGTCGCCGACGACACGTCCACCGACACTGCCGAACAGGCCGTGACGGAGCTCCTCACCCGGCGGCACGGATCGAAAGATTTCTTCATTCTGAATACGGATGACATCCGTCAGACGATCACAGCCACGACGGAGACCTTGACCGTCCTGATCGCCTCCATTGCTCTCATTTCGCTGATCGTGGGCGGGATCGGCGTCATGAACATCATGCTCGTTTCGGTGTCGGAGCGCATCAACGAGATCGGCGTGCGCATGGCTGTCGGTGCGCGCCAAAGCGACATCCTGCAGCAATTCCTGATCGAGGGCGTCCTCGTCTGCCTTATCGGCGGCGTGCTCGGCATCGCCTTGGCGCTCGCCTTCGGCACTCTTTTCGACGCGCTCGGATCGAGCTTCACGCTCATCTACTCGCCCGTCTCGATCGTCGCGGCGTTCCTCTGTTCAAGCCTGATCGGCATCGTCTTCGGCTATCTGCCGGCGCGCAATGCCTCAAGGCTCGATCCGGTTGCCGCACTCGCCCGGGATTGACGCCGGCCACGGCAAACCGTGCCGGCGACAATCAGGATCAAGATCCGATTACGCCGCAAAGGCCGGGTCGAGGACCGTCCGCAGGACCTTCTTGTCCAGCGATTCGTAGCCGAAATAATTGATGATGTCGTAGAGCTCGACCCGGCTCTGCATGTCTTTGACCGTGCCGGCAGCGGTGCCGGTGGTCTTCAGCTCGGTGAAGAACTTCTCCATCGCATGCGCGCAGATGCGCAGGCTCGAAACCGGCCAGATCGCCATCGCATAGCCCATCTCGGCAAACTCCGCGGCCGAAGTCTGGGGCGTACGACCGAACTCCGTCATATTGGCGAGCAGCGGCACCTTGATGGCCGAAGCGAACTGGCGGAACTGCTCTTCGCCTTCGAGCGCTTCAGGAAAAATCGCATCGGCCCCGGCCTCGATATAGAGGCGCGCGCGCTCGATCGCGGCCTCGACGCCTTCGCTCGCTGCCGCATCGGTGCGGGCAATGATCTTGAGATCGCGTCGCGCCCGCGCGGCCGCGGCCACCTTCTGAGCCATGTCTTCGGCGGAAACGAGCTGCTTGCCGTTCAGGTGGCCGCATTTCTTCGGCATGACCTGGTCTTCGAGCTGCACGGCCGCCACACCCACGTCCTCGAGCTCGCGGATGAGGCGCATGGCGTTCAAAGCCTCGCCAAAGCCGGTGTCGCCGTCGACGACCAAGGGTAGCCTGGTCACACGGATGATCGCGCGCGCCCGTCCGACGAGCTCTTCCATCGTGAGGAGGCCGAGATCCGGCAGGCCGAGAGACGCCGTGAGCGCTGCTCCGGAAAGATACAACGCCTCAAACCCCGCCTTGCGGGCGACGAGCGCGGCCATCGGATCGTGGGCACCCGCGATCTGCAGGAATTCGCCGGAGGCCCATTTTTTGGCAAGCGCGGCGCCAAGATCACGCGGAAGCGGCTCTTCCAACCATACGGGTCTGTTCGGTGTCTCGTTCATGGGCACTCCTTGATTGTTGTCCGCTGAGGGAATTCACGATGGGTTGGGGATGCAGACCGCGCCTTCCATGAGGCGGCGCTGGGTCCGGAGAACATGTGCGGCTTCGATTACGGGGACGCCGGCATCCTCGCCGTTCACCTTCACGCCGACGGTCACGATGCCGCTCGGCGTGCCGAGCCGAAGCCGGCTCAATTCTGTCTCGGGCTTGAGCAGCGATCGCACGACGCTTCCCTCGACCGCGGCGGCGCTCGCCAGAGCGAGCGAGCAGGTGATGGGAACGGCACGGTGCGGCTGACCCGCTGAAATCATGCGTACGAGGATGTCGAAGTCGCCGGGCGCGAGAGCAGAACCGGAAAGATCAGAGAACGGGGCCGGAGCAGCGACGAAGCCGATCTTCGGAATGGCGATGATTTTCGCCGCCTCGTCGATATTCGAGGCAATTCCCATGGCAACGGATGCCTGGCGGCGAAGATGTTCGATCTCCTCCAGCACGTCGCCCGAGGCATCCAGTGCGTCCGGCATAATCGTTGGATCGACGCCGAGCGCCGCCGCGGGAAGGAAACAGGTCGGGATCGCCGCATCGATGAGGCTCGCTTCGACCACACTGCCGTCGCGCTTCGTAAGCTGGGTAAGCGCTTCGCCCGCCGGCAGAAGGCCGTTGCCGCGCGTCCCGGCCGGATGCAGGAATTCCAGGCGCACCGGCGCACCGGTCCCGGCTACTCCGGGCAGAGCCGCATCGCCCTCAACCGTCGCCTCGCCCTCTGCCATCCGGAACACAGATCGGATGATCTTGCCGGTGTTGGTGTTGTGGATGCGGACCGTGGCCTCACCGTCGCGCGGCGCAGCGACCATCTCTTCATCGACGGCAAAAGGGCCGACGGCGGAGCTCATATTGCCGCAATTGCCGCTGAAATCGACCTCGTCGGTTTTCACCGCGACCTGGGCGAAGGTGTAGTCGACATCCGCATCGGGGCGCGTTGAAGGCCCGATGACACAAATCTTGCTCAGAGAAGAAATGCCGCCGCCAAGGCCGTCGAGCTGCCTCCCATTCGGGTCGGGGCTGCCGAGCATCTTGCGAAAAAGTGACGGCCACAGGGCGCGATCCTCAGGCAGATCCTGTTCTTTCAACATGATCGCCTTCGAGGTGCCGCCGCGCATGAAGACAGCCGGAATGCGCTGCTGGGTCATCGTTCCTCCTCTTGAGAGAGTTCGCCGGCAAGCGAGGTCCAACTCGTGCGGATATGCCGGCGCATCAAAAGCCCGGCGAGTTCGCCATCGCCGGCGGCGATCGCTTCCTGGATGCGCTCGTGTTCGATGAGCGCCTCGCGCCCCCGGCCCTGCACACGGCCATGGCGCCGGCGCAAAAGCGAGAGTTGCGGATAAAGCTCCGAATCGAGGAGCCGCAGGATGAGTGGATTTCTCGAAAGCCTGGCGATGACGATGTGAAAATCCGCATCGCCGCCGCTTTGAAAATAAGCGCCCACCGGATGCGCGGCGATCTCGCCTGCGTGCTGCTTCAAAAGTGCACCGAGATCCTCCGCCTCTGCCGGCGTCGCCCTGAGCGCGGCAAGCCTCGCCGCTTCAGCTTCCAGCGCTTCACGCAGCTCATAGAGCACACGGGCGTCAGAGAGGGAGAGTTCGCGCACACGCGCACCCACATTGGGGGTGAAGCTGACCAATCCAGCGTCGGCCAGAAGCCGCAGCGCCTCGCGCACCGGCCCGCGGCTCACCTCGAAGCGACGCGCCAGAGCCACCTCGCCGAGCCGCTCGCCGGGGAGCAGACGTCCGGCCAGGATATCGGCCCGCAACTGCTCAAGGACGGCGGCAGAGGAATCGCCGTGCTTTACCGCAATTGTCGACAATATCCCCCTCCTAGATGCTGATCACATTTCCCGCCCATCAGCGAGATTGATTCAATGCGGGGCCGCAACCCCTCGTTTTTCTTCACTTAGAAGAATAGTTCGGCACTGACAAGCGGTCGGCGCGCCAGGAGGTGCCTCCCTGCGCCTCTCACACATTGTTGACATTCTCGTCGAGCGATGCAAATTCCGCTGAGACAACAAAAGCGGGAGGACGATTATGAATTTGACCAGACGCTCCGCATTGGCCGGCCTCGTCGCCGGCATGACATTGCTCGGGACATCGATTTCAGCACAGGCGCAGGATGACTGGCCGAACCAGCAGATCACCTTCGTGGTGGCACTCGGACCAGGCGGCTCTGCCGACCGCACCGCACGCATGCTGGCGCAGAAGATGCAGGACGAACTCGGGGTGCCGATCCGGGTGGTCAACCAGAAGGGCGGCGGCGGCCATGTGGGCCACACCTACTTCCTCAACATGCCGGACGACGGCAGCTTCTTTCTGGCGACCTCGATCCATCCCTACATCAGCAACGCCATCCTGCAGAAAGACGCCGACTATACGCTCGACGACTTCGCCTTCATCAACGGTCAGTGGACGGACATCGATCTCTTCGCGCTCAACAAGGATCTTCCCTACAAGACGCTCGACGAGTTCGCGGCCGCCATCAAGGAACAGCCGGGCAAGCATTCGATCAGCGTCGTTCCTGGCTCGACCGGCTACATCAACGCGCTCCTGATGCTCGAAGGCTACGGCCTGTCGGAGGATGACGTGAACATCGTCACCTACGAATCCGGTTCAGCAGCTCGCACGGCCGCGGCTGGTGGACAGGTCGACATGACGGTGCTCGGCGCCGACGGCTCGCTGTCGATCGCAGAATACATCCGCCCCCTCGCCGTCGCCTCCGAGAAGCGTCTGCCGGATTGGGACGCGCCAACCTTGAACGAAGCGCTGGCGGACGAGGGCGTGAATGTGCCGCCGCTGGTCGGCTCGATGCGCGGCCTCGCGGCCCATGCGACTTTCAAGGAAAAGTACCCTGAGCGCTTCCAGCGCATGACGGACGCCTACAAGGCGGCTCTTGACGATCCAGAATTCGTCGAAAGCCTCAAAACGCAGGGCATCGGCGCGGAATGGCTCGGACCGGAAAAGACCACCGAGATCATCAAATCCAACTTCGAGATCCTGAAGCGTTTTGACGACGTGGCGGGCTAAACCCGCCTGGAGAGGGCTTTTGCCCTCTCCCTCCACCCTTCCGCCGAACTCTTTCCCGAGGTCTGTCGCAGATCATGCCGCTGCGTATCGCACCCACTCATCTCGTATTTCTGGTCCTCGGATCGATCACGGCGATCTATCTCAACTGGAGCGCCATTTCGGCATCGACGAGGCTCTACAATCTCATCGTCGTGGTGCCGGTCGGGATTGCCCTCCTCGTGCTTGCCGCACTCATTCTCGGCAAGAGCCTGCTGCGGCCCCACGATCCGGAGCGTCTGGAAAAGACGCCGCTCCGCGAGACCCTCGGGGATGTCGTGCTGCTTGCCTGCTTCGGCGTCTTCTGCGTGGCGCTGACCAAGGTCGGCTTTGATCTCGCGACGTTCTTCTTCGTATGGATCGGAGTCCATTTGAGCGGTGAGAAGCGGCTCTGGGCACCGCCGCTCTATGCGGCCGTATTTACGGCGCTTCTGGTGGAAAGCTTCGGCTCGCTCTTCCCCTTCCCCATGCCCCTGGCGGTCCTTTCATGATCGACGGCCTCGCACTTTCCCAGTCGCTCGACCTCCTCTTCAGCGGCTACGGTCCCTGGCTTTATGTTCTGCCTGGCCTTCTCATCGGGCTTATCTTCGGCGCCATTCCAGGCCTGCAGATCTCCATGGCCATGGCGGTCTTCCTGCCGCTCACCTGGAACATGGATTTCCTCCAGGCGATGCTGTTCCTGACGTCGATTTTTACCGGCGGCGCCTATGGCGGTGGCGTCACCGCCATCTTGATGAACATCCCCGGTTCGTCGTCGAGTGTCGCGACCGCCTTCGACGGCTATCCGATGGCGCGGCAGGGCCGACATAACGAAGCGCTGGGCCTCGGTCTGGGCGCCTCCGTCGTCGGCGCTTTCGTCGGCTATGTCTTGCTTTTTCTTCTGATCGAACCGCTGACAGTCGTGGTCTTGAAGCTCGGTCCGCTCGAAATGGTGATGGTGGTGTTCTGGGGGCTCACCCTGATCGCCACGCTCAACGACAGCACCATGGCGAAGGGCCTTTATGCCGGCCTTCTCGGTCTGCTTCTGAGCCAGATCGGCATGTCGACGACCGGCACGATGCGCACGACCATCGGCAATCCCTACCTCATCGACGGCATCCCGGTCGTGCCGGCGATGATCGGCATGTTCGCCGCCTCCGAGCTTCTCCGCCTGCGCGGCAATTCCTACCTCGTCGACGCCAAGGGCCTGCGCACGATCTCGCTCTCGGCGCTCCTCAAGGGCTTTCTGAAAACCTTTCGCTATCCGAAGACGTTGATCCGCGGCAGCCTGATCGGCGCCCTGATCGGCGCGGTGCCGGGCGTCGGTTCCTCGGTTGCAAATCTCGTCGCCTACGGCGAAGTGCGGCGCAGCTCCAACCATCCGGAAAAGTTCGGCAAGGGC
The DNA here is from genome assembly GCF_030813515.1 of Rhodopseudomonas julia. Classification (NCBI taxonomy): domain Bacteria; kingdom Pseudomonadati; phylum Pseudomonadota; class Alphaproteobacteria; order Hyphomicrobiales; family Nitrobacteraceae; genus Rhodopseudomonas; species Rhodopseudomonas julia. The sequence continues at coordinate 1,568,086 of NZ_JAUSUK010000002.1, forward strand.
GAACCTGAGGGTGTCGTCGCGGCCGAATCATCGAACTCATCTTCCGAAGGCGGATCGATGACGGCGCTTCTGGCGCTCGGCGTGCCGGGCGGTGCCGCGACGGCCGTGCTTCTCGCAGCCTTTTCCTTCCACAATCTCGTGGGCGGCCCCGCCTTCATCCGCGACAACCGCGACGTCGTCTACTCCATCATCATCGGCAATATGGGCCAGGTGATCCTGCTTGCGATCGTCGGCATCCTGTCGCTGCGCGTGCTCGGCATGGTCGTGCGCGTGCCGCTCAGCTATCTGGTGCCCTCTGTTCTTGCATTGTGTGCCTGGGGCGGCTTCGGTATCACCGGCACCATCGCCGGCCCCGTCACGGTCGCCGTCTTCGCCGGGCTCGGCTGGATGATGCGCCGACATTCCTATCCCGTCGCAGCGACGGTCATCGGCCTTCTTCTTGGCCGCATGACAGAGGGTGAGATGGTACGCACATTGCAGATCTCGGGAGGCAATCCCCTCGCCTATCTCGCGGAGCGGCCGATCGCGATCCTGTTCCTGGTCCTGCTTCTGCTTTCCGCCGTGGTGCTGCCCTTGTGGCGCCGCCATCGCGAAAGTCGGCAAAGCGCGGAGAAAGCGGCCGCCGGCTCATCTTGAGCCAGAAGACATCCGGCCGAGCATCAACCCTTCTCATCGGCCTTGCCACACTCGCCGCCGGGCTGACCGGCGGCCTCACCTTCACGGCGCTGTCGATCCCGCTGCCATGGGTGCTGGGGAGTTTTTCGGCGACCGGGCTCCTGTCGCTTTTCGGGGTTCGGCTCGCCCTGCCGAGTTCCTGGCGCGGCTACGCCATGGTGATCGTAGGCACGATGCTCGGGGCCGGTTTCGATCCGGAAACGGTGAAGGCGATCCCAGGTTGGTGGCCGAGCCTCCTGATCATGATCTTGTTGTCGATCGCGTTCTTCTTCTTCGCCTTTCTGGTGCTGCAGACATGGGCGAAGATGACGCCTGCTACCGCCTTCCTGGCGGCCGTGCCAGGCGGGTTATCGGTCGTCAGCGTGCTTGCCGAAACTTACGGCGCAGATCCTCGCCGGGTCGTGCTTTGCCACTCGGCCCGCCTCGTCGCTCTCTTGGTGACGATGCCGATCCTTATCCACCTGCTCGGCGATTATGATCTCGCCGGAGCATCGCGCCCCGGCAGCCTCCCACCCATCGACGGGTCGCCCCTCGATCTCTTGCTGCTTCTGGGCTGCGCGATCGCCGGCTATTTCCTCGGGCGGGTGATGAAAGTACCGTCGGGCCTTTTGCTGATACCGCTCATCCTGTCTGCCTTCGTCCTCAGCCTTGGTGTCGTCGAGGCGCATGTGCCGGCTCAGATCTCGATCGTCGCGCAGATCATCATCGGCGCGAATGTCGGCGTCCGCTTCGTCGGCTATCGTCTCCGAGACATTTTGAGCGACGGCTGGATGTCGGCGATCATCGGCGTGGTACTGTCCTTCAGCACCTTCCTCGCGGCACTTGCGGCCTCAGAACTTACCGGCATCGACGCGGCACCGCTGCTTCTGTCGTTCCTGCCCGGCGGGGCCCCGGAGATGGGCGTGGTCGCAGTCGCCCTTCACATCGCACCCGCAATGGTGGCGTGTCATCATCTTGTGCGCGTCGCACTCATGGTGGCGCTGATCCCATTCGGGCTCAAGCACCTCGCAAAGCCTGGCAAGTCTGACTGACCTGTTCAGGAGGCCGTTTTCTGGCGGCCGATTCGCTCCGCGCTTTCCTTCAAAGCCACCAGCACCGTCCCGCGGCGGGCATCGTCAAAGCGCGTGATCAACCCGGAAATGGCGAGCGCGCCGCGCAGATTGCCGTCGGGACTGAAGACCGGGACGGCGATCGCAGCGATGTCGGAATCACGTTCGCCCAACGAGATCGCATGGCCCTCGCGCCGGATTTCTCGGTACCGGGGATCATCCTCTGTCCAGGCAAGCAGAAGATGGGACGCTGCCCCCGCCGTCAACGGCATACGCGCGCCCTCCACGATGTGGTGACGGATCGCCCGGTCCGGCTCGTGGCGATAGAGGCAGACACGGCTGTCACCATCACGGACATAAAAGGATGCCGTCTCGCCCACTGTCTCGGCCAGGCGACGCAGTTCCGGACGGATGAGGTCTGCGGCAGTGAAATTCTGCCGGTACCGTGCCCCAAGCCGCCACACCGTCGCGCCGAGCCGATAGCGGCCGTCGGGCTGGCGCGCGATGTAGCCAAAGCGCTCAAGCGAAACGCAGAGCCGTAGGATCGTGCTTTTGTAGAGGCCCGTCCGACGGGCGAGCTCCGCAAGGGTGAGCGTCAGCTCTCCCTCATCGAAGCAGGCAAGAATACGGAAGGCCCGCTCGACGGCCTCTACGCCGCGCTGGCCCGCATCGCCGGAATCACCGTTTTCAGCCGCTGCCACAATTGTCTTCCCCTCTTGCCGCTATACAATCGTTCTGCTACGTTGAATATACGTTCTGCCTGACAGAACGCAAGAACAATGAAGAACGATCCGGAGGACATCGGCCCAACTTGCGGAATTGATTCCGCACGTTCCGCTATCCTTCTGATCGAAAAGGAGACGCCATGCTCCGGCCCCTCGCCGGCATCCGCATTCTCGACCTGACGAACGTGCTCGCGGGACCTTTCTGTTGCCATCAACTCGTCCATTTCGGTGCGGAGGTGATCAAGGTCGAGGCAACGGGCCGCGGCGACCTCGCGCGTCAGCTCGGGGCCGATCCCGAGCTCAATGCCCGCAACATGGGCATCTCCTTTCTGGCGCAGAACGCCGGCAAGAAATCCGTCACGGTCAACCTCAAGGACGAGCGCGGCAAGGCCATTTTCCGCCGCCTGGTGGAAAGCGCCGATGTGCTCGTCGAGAATTTTCGCCCCGGCGTCATGGAGCGGCTGGGCGTAGGCTATGAGGCGCTGAAGGACGTCAACCCGCAGCTCATCTACTGCGCCATCTCCGGCTTCGGGCAAAGTGGCCCCTGGATCGGACGCCCCGCCTACGACCAGATCATCCAGGGCGCATCCGGCGTCATGTCGATCACTGGCGACAGCGATTCAGGCCCGTTGCGCGTCGGCTATCCGATTGCCGACACGATCGGCGGATTGACCGCAGCCTTTGCGATCGCAGCCGCTCTCAACGCGGAAGAGCGCGGCGCGTTTCTCGATGTCTCCATGCTCGAAGCGACGATCGCCACCATGGGCTGGATCGTCTCCAATTACCTGATCGGCGGTGTCGAGCCTTCGCCGAAGGGCAACGAAAACATGACGTCTGCCCCCTCCGGCTCGTTCCAGGCGCAGGACGGGCTCCTCAACATCGCAGCCAACAAAGACGAGCAGTGGCAGCTGCTTGCCCGACATCTTGCGCGCGAGGACCTGCTTCAGGATCCGGATTTCGCCACCCGCGAGAAGCGCAAGGAGAACCGGGCGCGTCTCAAAGCGGAGCTGGAAACAGCGCTGACACGACGTCCCGCGCGCGATTGGGTGCGCGAATTGAACGAGATCGGCGTCCCGGCGGGCGCAGTGATGAGCGTGCCGGACATCCTGGCGCATCCGCAGATCGCCGAGAGAGGAATGCTTGGCACGTTCCAGAACGTCCCGGGGGTCGGGCGCGACATCACCGTCATACGCACGGGCATCAAGATGAGTGGCGAGGCGCCGAGCGTCGATGCACCGCCCCCACAACTCGGCGAGCACAACCAAGAAGTCTATGGGGCTCTCGGCCTGCCGGCGAGCGAGATCGAGACGCTTCAGAAGGAAGGTGCGATATGAGTGACGTGTCCGATTGGTGGCGCACCTCCATCATCGAGATGGAACCGGGCAAGATCAGTTTCCGAGGCTATCCCGTTCAGGAACTCATTGGTCAGGTGAGTTTTCCCGAGATGATCTGGCTGATGACGCGCGGCGAGTTGCCGGGCCATGACGAGGCGGCCTTGTTTGAGGCGGCACTCGTGGCGGCCGTCGATCATGGACCTCAGGCTCCTTCGATCGCGGCGGCACGCATGGCCGTCACCTGCGGCCTGCCCCTGAATGGCGCCATGGCCTCCGCGGTCAATTTCCTCGACGACGTGCATGGCGGCGCCGGCGAACAGGCCGTCGAACTCTACCATCTGATCGACGAGGCCGGCGGGCCGGACAAGACCGCGGAAATCCTCGATCGCTGGCAGGCGGAACGCGGCCGTTTCGTGCCGGGCTTCGGCCACCGCTTTCACAAGCCTGTCGATCCCCGCGCGCCCCGCCTTCTCGGGCTCGTCGATGAGGCTGCTGCGGCCGGAACCGTTTCCGGACGCTTTGCGAAGATCGGTCGTACGATTGAAAAAACGCTGACGGAGACGAAGAGCAAACCCGTCCCGATGAACATCGATGGGGCGACCGCGGTCATCTATGCCGAGCTCGGCTTTCCGGCTCCTCTTGCCAGAGGCCTCTTCTGCCTGTCACGCTCCGTCGGCATTCTCTCCCATGCCTGGGAGCAGATGTGTCAGGGTGGCCGCAATAAGGGCCCGACACCACCAGCCTACCGCTGGACCTTCGACGGAGCGGCTCCGCGCGAAGTGCCGGCTTCCTATCGCAGCCAGAAGCTGCGTCAGAATGGTCAAATCAGGGAGGATTCATGACCATGTCATTGCGTCGTTTGCTTGTACTTGCTCTGCCGCTGGCTTTTGCCACGGCCACGCTGAGCGACCGTGCGTCGGCCTTCGAGCCGTCGTCGACCGAATGCATCGCCCCCGCCAATCCCGGCGGCGGCTGGGATTTCACCTGCCGTCAAGTCGGCAAGACCATGCAGGATTTGGACTTCATCCCAGGTACGATGAAGGTCACCAATCTCGCCGGCGGATCCGGCGGCGTCGCGTTTGCCGAAGTCGTCAACAAGCGCAATGACGACAACAACCTGATCGTCGCAGCCTCTTCGGCAACCTCGAGCCGCCTCGCCCAGGGCGCCTATCCCGGCGGCGACATGGATCAGGTCCGCTGGCTCGCCTCCGTCGGCGCCGACTATGGCATCATCGCGGTCGCCAAGGATTCGAAATTCAACACGCTTCCCGAGCTGTTCGACGCCATCAAGGCCGATCCTTCTTCGATCGCCGTCTCCGGCGGCTCGGCCGTCGGCGGCTGGGACCATCTGAAAGTTCTGATCGCAGCCAAGCGTGCCGGCATCGATAAGCTGCGTCAGATCAAATACGTCGCCTTCGAGGGCGGCGGCGAGGCGGTCACTCAGCTTCTCGCAGGCTCCGTTCAGGCCTTCTCCGGCGACGCATCGGAAGCCAAGGGCTTCGTCGATTCCGGCGACATCAAAGTTCTCGCCGTCCTTGCTCCGGAACGCCTGCCGGGCGATTTCTCAAAATTCCCGACCGCCAAGGAACAGGGCATCGATGCCGTGGGCGCCAATTGGCGCGGCTTCTACGCCCCGGGCGGCATGTCGGACGAGGCCTATGATTGGTGGGTCGAATCGATCGGCAAGACCTACAAATCCGACGAATGGAAGAAGATCATGGCGGCCAATGGCCTTGCCCCGCTTGATCTTCAAGGCGAAGAATTTGAGGGATTTGTGGGCGATTCCGTCGCGGAGATCAAAGAGCTCTCCAAAGAAATCGGCATCATCAGGTGACATCGCGAAGGGCCGTGCCGAATCTCGGCGCGGCCCTCTTCGATAACGGGGAGAGCTCATGAGCGATCGGATACTCGGTGTGATCGGCATTGCACTTGCCGCCTTCTATATCTGGCAAGCGACCCTCATCCAGGAAAGCTTCATGTCCGACCCGGTCGGGCCGAAGACGTTTCCGATCATCATCGGCGTCATTCTCGGACTTTCCTCCATCTATTTCGTGATCAAGCCCGATCCGGAACCGCAATGGGCCAGCTTTGCGCGCACGATGGAGGTGCTCTTCGCCGCCGCGGTGCTCTTTGGCTACGCCTATGCGCTGCCGATCGGCGGCTTTGTCCTGACGACCGCAGTCACCGCAATGTTTCTGTCCTGGCGTCTCGGCGCGGGCCCCGTGCAAGCCGCGATCGCAGGTGCGACCATTTCAGTCGGCATCTATGTGCTGTTCGGCGTCGTCCTCGGCCTGTCGCTGGCACACGGCCCCTGGGGCTTTTGAGAAAGCGGAGGATTTTCAATGGACGCACTCTCCTCCCTTGCCGACGGTTTCGCTGTCGCCCTCACCTTCCAGAATCTGCTTCTGGCGCTCCTCGGCTGCTTCCTCGGTACGATCTTCGGCGCACTTCCGGGACTGGGGCCTTCGAACGGCGTCGCCATTCTCATCCCTCTCGCCTTCACGCTCGGGCTGCCGGCGACGCCGGCGCTGATTCTTCTGACCAGCGTCTATTACGGTGCCATGTATGGTGGGCGCATCTCGTCGATCCTGCTCAATATTCCAGGTGACGAGCCGGCGCTCATGACGACGCTCGACGGCTATCCGATGGCCCAGCAGGGCAAAGCCGGAGAGGCCCTCGCACTTTCCGGCATCGCCTCTTTTGTCGGCTCCTTCTTTGCCACCTGGGGGCTCGTCTTCCTCGCCCCGCAGCTCGTCAAGGTCGCCCTGCTCTTCGGCCCGGCGGAGTACTTCGCGCTCTTCACCCTCGCCTTTGCCACGCTTGGCGGTATCGCCAGCCGCAACCAGGCGAAGGCCGCCTTCTCCGCGGCTCTCGGTGTCGGCATCGCCATGATCGGCGTCGATGCCCAGACGGGCGTGCCGCGCTTCGCCTTCGGCGAGGTGCATCTTTACGACGGCATCGATTTTCTCGTCGCGATCGTCGGCCTGTTCGCAGTCTCCGAAGTGTTCATCTTCCTGGAACACCGCGGCGAAGAGGCTCACGCCCAAGGCGCCAGCAAGATGATCAACCGCGTCACCGCACCGCTTTCGATGCTCCGGAAGACGGCCGGCACGATGGGCCGTTCGACCGTTCTCGGCTTTCTCGCCGGCGTTCTGCCCGGCGCCGGTGCGTCGCTTGGCTCCTTCATCGCCTATTCGGTGGAAAAGCGCGTCTCCGACCGCAATGGCACCTTCGGCAAGGGCGACCCTCGCGGCGTTGCTGCGCCAGAGGCTGGCAACAATGCCGCCGCCGGTGGCGCCCTCGTTCCGATGCTGGCGCTCGGCGTTCCAGGCTCGGGCACGACGGCGGTGCTGCTCGCCATGCTGCTCGCCCTCAACATCACGCCTGGGCCGCTCCTCTTTCAGTCCAATCCGGATGTCGTCTGGGGTCTGATCGCAGCTCTCTTCATCGGCAACATCATCTTGCTGATCATGAACATCCCGCTCGTCTCTTTGTTCGTGCGGGTTCTTCTCGTACCGCCGAAATACCTGATGCCGGCGGTCGCGATGATCGCCTTCGTCGGCGTCTACGGCATTTCCGGTTCGACCTTCGACCTCGTCGTCATGGTGCTTTTCGGCCTGGGCGGCTGGCTGTTGCGCAAGCTCGACGTACCATTGGTGCCGGTGATCCTCGGCGTCCTCCTTGGAGGCCAAATGGAGGTCAATCTGCGCCGCGAGCTCACGATCTCCAACGGCGACTGGTCGGCGCTCGTCGATTCCTGGCTGTCGATCACGCTCTGGGGGCTCGCCATCGTCGGCTTCATCCTGCCCATTATCGTCGGCTCGTTCTTCCGCACCAATGTCGGCAAGGGCCGTTCGCGCGAAAGCGACGATCCGGATTGATCGGTGATTTCGGTGAGGCAGGGGCTCGTTTCTTGCAGCCCTGCCCCGCCTGACGGCGACTTGCCCGGGCTTTTGCGACACGCCACCTGCGGACGGGGAGCAGAAGAACGCCCAGTCTTTACCTCGTCACGGGGGAACCGTCGTCATGTCTCAAGGAACGCCGCGGCCGCATGAGTTCAAGCTCGCCAGCGTGCCGGCCTTCTGGCCGGTCGCCATGGCGTCCGCTCTCGTCGAAGAGGAAGCGGAACTCTATGCCCGCAACGTCAAATTCATCGAGGAGGAAATCAAGATCCATCACGAGCTGCGCCCGCAGCTTGCGACGGAGAACAGGATCCGCCTCGAACTGAGAACCATGCATCTGCGCGATTACGGACGCGAAGAAGGACGCCCGACACTCGTCGTCGCCCCTTATGCCGGGCACAGCGCCATGATCGCCGACTATCACAATGGCCAAAGCCTCGTCCAAACGCTGCTCGATGGCGGCATCGCCCATGTCGCCCTGACGGACTGGAAGTCGGCCACCCCCGACATGCGCGACTTCGAGGTCGACAATTATCTGGAAGAACTTCTCGTCGCGATCGAGGATCTCGGCGGTTCGGTCGATCTCGTCGGGCTCTGCCAGGGCGGCTGGGCATCGGCAATGCTTGCCGCGCGCTTTCCGGAGAAGGTCAACAGCCTCGTTCTCGCGGGAGCGCCCATCGACACGAATGCCGGCGACGGCCCCATCAAGCGCATGGTGCAGGCCTCTCCCCTTTCCTTCTACCGCGAACTCGTGGAACTCGGCGGGGGGCTGATGCTCGGCCGCTTCATGCTGCGCGGCTGGAAGAACATGCATCCGGCCGAACATTACATCGAGGAGCATATCGAGCTTTACGAGCATATCGACGATCCCGCCTATCTTGCCAAACGCGAGACCTTCGAGAGCTGGTACGAAAATCCGATCGATCTGCCGGGACGTTGGTATCTCCAGGTGATCAAGGAGATCTTCAAAGAGAACCGCTTCGCCAACGGCAGCTTCGTCGGCCTCGGGCGGCCGCTCAAGCTGAGCGATATCAGCTGTCCGGTCTACCTTCTTGCGGGTGCCGCCGACGACATCACCACACCCGAGCAGGTACTGGAGGCCGACCGGCTCCTTGGAACACCCCAAGACGCGATCGTGAAGGAGACAGTTCCGGGCGGCCATATCGGGCTCTTCATGAGCGCGCGCACCCTCTCGCAAACCTGGCCGAAGATTGCCCGCTGGATCGTCCGAACCTCCGCCATGCCTGCCGCGGCCTGACGCCGGCCATTCGCTGCCGCCGGCGGCCCTCCGCCAAGCCCTATTTGAGCGCCTCGACGAGCACGCTCGACAGGCTCGGAAAGGCGGCGATGAGGATGAGACCTATGAGGCTCGTGATCAGGAACGGCACGGCGCCGCGTGCGATCTTTTCCAGAGGCAGCGACGTCATGTTGGCCGCGACGTAAAGATTGATGCCAACGGGCGGCGTGAAGAGCCCGATCGCCAGATTTACCATCACCAGAACGCCGAACCAGACCGGATCCCAGCCGAGCTCGCGCATCACCGGCAGGAAGATCGGCAGCGTGATGAACATGATGGTGATTGCATCCATGAACATCCCGGCGATCAAGAGGATGAGCATGATGACGATGAGGATGACCCAGTGCTGGTCGCTCAGCCCGAGAAGCACGGTCGAATATTTGCCGATGAGGTCATCGACCGTCACGACCCAGCCGAAGAGGCTCGCATAGGCCACGACCAGCATGACGACGGCCGAGGATGCTGCAGCTGCGGACAACGCCTCGTAGAGCGTCGCAAAGCTCAAGGTGCGGTAGACGAGGCCGCCGACGAAGAGCGCATAGACGGTCGCCACGATCGCCGCTTCAGTCGGCGTGAAGATGCCGGAATAGATGCCGCCCAAGATGACGAGCGGGGTCATCAGCCCCCAGAAGGAATGCAGGAAGGAGCGCCACAGCCGCCGCCCGTATGGGAGCTCCGAAAAATCCTGCGGCATCAGGCGCTTGAGGCTCGGCGGCATCTCGCTCGTATCCGTCCTGGGCACGAAAGGCAGAGCAACGAGCATCAAAAGCCCCATGACGAGGCCCGGGATGATCGCTGCTGTGAAAAGATCCGAAATCGAGGTTTCCGCAATGACGCCGTAGATGACGAGGCCGATCGAGGGCGGAATGACGATGGAAAGCCCCGCACCCGTACAGACGAGGCCGGCCGCAAAGGCTTTTGGGTAACCATCCTCGGCCATGCCGCGCACGATCAACGGGCCGATTGCGGCGACTGATGCCGGTCCGGACCCGGAGACCGCACCCCAGAACAGGCAGACGACGGTTCCAACAAGTCCCATGCCGCCCGGCAAGCCACCGACGAGAATGCGGAAGAAAGAGATCATACGCTCGGCAATGCCGAGGGACCCCATCAACGTGCCGGCGAGGATGAAGAACGGGATCGCCAGCAGGGAGAATTTGGCGATACCGCTGGCGATGAGATCTCCCGCCATATCGAGACCGAAGCCGATCGCCCACATCGCATAGACGGCGGAAAGCCCGAGGGCGAACGCGACCGGCACGCGAAGGAACAACAGCACGAAGAACAGGATCACCATCTGCGTGCCGGCATCGAGGTCAAACATCGGCGACGACCTCATGCGTGTCACCGCGCCAGCGCTCGAAGGCATGCTGAATGTAGCGGATAATGACGAGCGCGAAGCCGAAAGGCAGCGCCACGCTGTAGTACCAGGCCGGGATCTGCAGCGCGTAGGAGCGCACACCACTCTCGAACTGGTTCGCGAAAAGCTGCCAGGTGAACCAGGCCGACATCGCGAGGAGAGCGACGGAGAGGACGCTCGACAGGACGAGGATCGCCCTCCGAATCGGCCTCGGCACGGCATCGTAGAGGATGGTCACGGCAAGATGCTCGCCGTTGCGTGCGGCGATGGCCGCGCCGAAAACCGTCAAAAGCAGAAAGCCGTTGGTGAGGAGCTCTTCCGTCGATGCGAGCGAATAGCTGGTCAGATAGCGCACGACCACATTGGCGAAGCCTAGGCCGGTCATCGCAAGAAGGATCACCGCGCAGACGATCTTCTCCGCTTCGCGCAACAGGAACGACACGAAACCTCCTCAAAGGCTGAACGTGCAGGCGGGCACAGACACCCCGCCTGCACGAGCGATGCCTCAGTTCGACTGAGCGATGGTGTCCTGGAAGCTCTTCACGAGATCCTCGCCCACCTTCTTCGACCAGGTGTCGAAGGCCGGCTTGGTCGCTTCGCGGAAAGCGTCGATCTCTTCGGCGTTCGGCTCGTAGACGTCCATTCCCTGTTCGCGTAGGAATTCGACGCCCTTGGCCGTGCCTTCACGGCTGATTTCCTTCTGGTATTCCATCGCCTCTTCGGCGGCCTTCTCCACCGTGGTCTTGGTCTGGTCGTCCCACGAATCCCACAGCTTCTCGCTGACGCCGAGGAAAAGCGGGTCGTAGGAATAGTGCCAGGTGGTCAGGTATTTCTGCACCTCGTAGACGCGCTGCGGGATGATGACGGCACCGATCGGGTTTTCCTGGCCGTCGACCACGCCCTGCTGCAGAGCCGGAAACGTCTCCGACCATTGCATCTGCTGCGGGTTGGCGCCGAGCGCCTGCATCACGTCGATGTACATCGGACCCGAGACGCGCATCTTGAGGCCCTGCATGTCCTCCGGCGTCTTGATCGGGCGGACATTGTTGGTCACTTCGCGGAAGCCGTTCTCGCCCCAGGCGAGAGCGATGATGCCGTGCTCTTTCAAGATCTCTTCGATCTTCTGTCCCGGCTCGCCGCTCGTCGTGGCGTCGACCGCGTCATAGTCCGAATAGAGGTACGGCAACGAGAAGACCGCAAGCTCCGGCACAAGCGGCGTGACATTGATCGCGGAGGTCAGCATGAAGTCGATGGAGCCACGGCTCACCATCTCCGTCTGCTTCATCTGGTCGCCGCCGGCGAGCTGCGCATTCGGGAAGATACGGACTTCCATCTTGCCGTCGGTCGCCTCACCCAGAAGCTCGTTGAACTTCTCGGCGCCCTTCTGCCAGGTCGTCGTGTTGCTGGTATTTTGCGACAAACGATAGGTTTCGGCCGAAGCCGGCCCCGCCATCGCGGCAAGCGTGGCGGAAAACAGCGCGATCGCGCCAAGTTTCGAAATTTTCATTTTCTTCCTCCCGTTTTCGCCTCACCAACACGAACGATTTTTCGGCAAAGCGCTCTTTGGTGATCGAAAAATCCATCTGAGGCCGCGCACAATACGGATGAGAGAGCCGCACGCAATGCCGTAAACGCCTCACCCATCGAGCGACAGGCTGCGCGGGGGCCGACGCCTCGCAGCGAGCAACCGAGGCGGGTGGCGCGCTTCAGACTTCGTCCGAGATGATACAAGGGAAGACGGTTTGGTGGGTCCGGCAGGACTCGAACCTGCAACCAAGCGGTTATGAGCCGCCGGCTCTAACCAATTGAGCTACGGACCCAGACAGGCGTCAGGTACGCGATTGGCCGGCACCGGGCAAGCCGGCGCGACGCAGCAGCCCCAAAAAGAGCCGCATTCGGCAGGCATTCGCACGGGCCACTGATTCATGCACCCCGGAGAACCGACATGCCGACCAGACGCCTTATCGCACCGGCCCTCGCCCTCTCGCTCGCCGCATTCGCAGCGCCGGCACTCGCTCAGAATGGACCGGACCGTCCGCAAATCACCGTCTCCGGAAATGGCGAGGCATTCGGCACGCCGGACATGGCGGTCGTCACGCTCGGCGTGTCAGAACAGGCGAAGAGCGCGCAGGAGGCGCTTCGCGCCAATTCAGAGGCGATGACGAAGGTGACCCAGGCGCTGAAAGACCAGGGCATCGCCGACCGCGACCTGCAGACCTCCGGCTTCTCCATCCAGCCTGTCTACGAGCAGCCGCGTCCGGGCCAGGTCTCCGAGCGCAAGATCGTCGGCTACCGCGTCGACAACCTCCTCACGGTCCGCATCCGCGACCTTGAAAGCGCCGGCTCGACTCTCGACAAGGTCGTGGAGCTCGGCTCCAACCGCATCCAGAATCTCTCCTTCACCATCGACGACCCGAAGCCGCTTGAGGAAGAGGCTCGCAAAAAGGCGGTCGAGGACGCGCGTGCGCGCGCCGAACAGCTCGCCGAGGCGGCCGGGATCACCCTCGGGCCGATCCAGTCGATCTCCGAACAGAGCTATGGCCGCCCGCAGCCGAAGATGATGGCGATGGTCCGCGCGCAAACGGACGAGGCAGCGGTGCCGCTGGAAGGCGGCGAAGTCTCCGTCGAGGTCCAGGTCAACATGGTCTGGGGGATCGAGGAGTAATCGGCACTTCCGCGATCTGAGCACGAGCGACTGCAACGAAAAAGCCCGGCGCAATGGCCGGGCTTTTTTTTATCTCTTGCCTTGGAGGCTCAGCTATCCAGGAAGCTCCGCAGCTTCCGCGAGCGGCTCGGATGCTTCAGCTTGCGGAGCGCTTTCGCTTCGATCTGCCGGATGCGTTCGCGGGTCACCGAAAACTGCTGACCGACCTCTTCGAGCGTGTGGTCGGTGTTCATGCCGATGCCGAAGCGCATGCGCAGCACGCGTTCTTCGCGAGCCGTGAGCGAGGCGAGGACGCGCGTCGTCGTCTCGCGCAGATTCGACTGGATCGCCGCGTCGATCGGCAGAATGGCATTCTTGTCCTCGATGAAATCGCCGAGATGGGAATCTTCCTCGTCGCCGATCGGCGTTTCGAGGCTGATCGGCTCCTTGGCGATCTTGAGGACTTTTCTGACCTTTTCGAGCGGCATCTGCAGCTTCTCGGCCAGCTCCTCCGGGGTCGGCTCGCGGCCGATCTCGTGCAGCATCTGGCGCGAGGTACGGACGATCTTGTTGATCGTCTCGATCATATGGACCGGGATGCGGATCGTGCGCGCCTGGTCGGCGATCGAGCGGGTGATCGCCTGGCGGATCCACCAGGTCGCATAGGTGGAGAACTTGTAGCCGCGGCGGTACTCGAACTTATCCACCGCCTTCATCAGGCCGATATTGCCTTCCTGAATCAGATCAAGGAATTGCAGGCCGCGATTCGTGTACTTTTTGGCGATCGAGATGACGAGCCGGAGGTTCGCCTCCACCATCTCCTTCTTCGCCTGTCGGGCCTCGCGCTCGCCCTTCTGCACCTTGTGGACGATGTTGCGGTACTCTGAGATTTCGAGTCCGGTGCTCGCCGCAAGTTCCTGAATTTCCGTGCGAATGCCGTGGATCTGATCCTTGCCGTTGGCGACGAAATCGCGCCAGCCCGGCGAGGTCAGACGCGCCACGCGACGGATCCAATGCGGGTCGTGCTCGTTGCCGCGATAATGCGACAGGAATTCCATGCGATCGACGCCATAGCCCTCGGCGAGGCGCATCAGCCTGGTGTCGAGCGAGACGAGCCGCTTGTTGATGTCGTAGAGCTGTTCGACCAGAGCGTCGATGCGGCCCTGGTTCAAGGACAGCGACTTCACCTCGGCGACGATCTCGTCGCGCAGCTTCTTGTAGCGGCGCTCCTGCGGCGGGGTCAGCGCCCGGCTCTGCATGTCGTTTTCGACAAGCGTGTCGTGCAGTTTCCTCAGACGCTTGTAATTGTCGGCGATGGTATCGAAGGTCGCGAGCACCTGCGGCTTGATCTCCGCCTCCATGGCGGCAAGCGACAGATTGTTCTCGTAATCGTCCTCGTCTTCGTCGCTCTCCTCGCCGCCTTCGGAGGTTTCCTCGGCTTCGGCCCCGCCCGCGGCCTGGCCCTGCGCGGGATCCGGCGCCTTGGCATCGGGCCCGGCATAGGTCGCTTCGAGATCGATGATGTCGCGCAGCAGCGTATCGCCGTTGTTGATCTCATCGCGCCAGATGATGATGGCCTGGAAGGTGAGCGGGCTTTCGCAAAGCCCTGCGATCATCGCCTCGCGGCCGGCCTCGATGCGCTTGGCGATCGCGATCTCGCCCTCGCGTGACAGGAGCTCCACCGCCCCCATCTCGCGCAGATACATACGCACGGGATCGTCGGTGCGGTCCGACGGCTCACGCTTGGTCGTCTTCTTGGTGACGGCGGTCGAACCGGCTTCCACGAGATCGCGGCCTTCCGATTCATCTTCTTCTTCCGCGTGCGGCTCGCTCTCCTCCGCTTCGTCGGCTTCCACCACGTTGATGCCCATATCGGAGAGCATCGACATGGTGTCCTCGATCTGCTCGGAGGTCACCTCCTCCGAAGGAAGGACGGAGTTGAGCTGATCGACCGTGACATAGCCGCGCTTCTTCGCCTCCTTGATCATGCGCTTTACAGCGGCATCTGAGAGATCAAGAAGCGGGCCATCGCTATGCTGGCCTTCGCGCGTCTCGTCCTTGGTTTCGGTCGTCTGGGGCTGGTTCGCTGTCGTCATTGATCCGTCGTCTCAGCGGTGCGATGGTCAATCGCCCGTGCTATCGCTGTCGAGGTTGCGTTCCAAACTAAGGGCGGCACCGTAAAGCGCCACTTAACCATGGCCCGCTTTATCGGCAATTTGTTTTTCTCGAACGCTCGACCGCTCGAACAAACTTGGCCCGCCTTAACGGCGAGCCTTGAAGGGATGAAGGAGAACGGTTTCCGTCTGCTCGTCTTCAAAGGCACGATGGCGGAGCCGCAGATCTTCCTCTTGTATATCCTTCAACCGGGTTAAACTGGTCTCAATCGTCTCGTTAGCAAGATCACGTGCTGCCTCCCGGCGCTCGTTAGATAGAGTTGTGGTGCGCAGACGCAAGAGGGCCGCGTCGTCCCAAATGGCTGCGGCTTTAAGAGAATCTCCGCTCGGCCCCAGATCGGCAAGGCCTGATGTGGCGAGCTTGCGGCCGATTGTCTCCACCAGCGCCGAATGTCCTTTTGTCTTCAGACGGTCAACGAGTGCGGCCGCCGTCAGCTCGGGCTCCTCGGAAAGCGCCAAAGCAATGGCACCTGCCAGCGTCGAAAGGGCTGCGTCTGCGAACGGAATTCGGCCGAGCATTTCGAGACGCTCCTCGGCGAGCTGAGGATGAGCCAGAAAAGCGCCGACCAGGATCGCGTCGGAAAGGCTGATCGCAGCCCCTGTTCGCCCGCCGCCCCGCACGAGCGCCGTCGACAAGAGACTGGTTGAGGCTTCGCCGAGCGCCTCGGGAGGCATGAAGCGCCCGCCCCTGCCGCCACCTTGCCGTCTCCCTCCACCGAAGTTCTGGCGGGACGTGCGGCCTTGCTGGGAGCCCCCGCCCCGGTTGCGACGACGCTCAAACAGACGGTCGCGGTAAAGCTGCTCGTAATTGCGGCGGACATCCGCATCGCCAATCTGTGCCACGGCGTCTTTGAGCGCTTTTTCGGCACCGGCGAGACGTTCCGGCGTATCGACAGGACCCCGCTCCATTTCCCGGCGCCAGAGCATCTCTGCAAGCGGGTTCGCCTGCTCAAGAAGCGATGCGAAAGCTGCCGACCCCGAGGCCCGGATCAGGTCATCCGGGTCCTGCCCTTCCGGCAGGAGTGCAAACAACAGGCTGCGGCCGGGCTTGAGATGCGGCAAGGCGAGATCGATCGCCCGTGCAGCCGCCTTGATGCCCGCCTGATCACCGTCGAAGCACAGGATCGGCTCTTCGGCCATCTGCCAGAGAAGCTGCAGCTGCTCTTCCGTCAAGGCCGTGCCGAGCGGCGCGACCGCCGCTTCGAAACCCGCGGCGACGAGGGCCATCACGTCGATATACCCTTCGACGGCGACCACCTTCTGACCCTTGGCGCTCGCCGCGCGGGCCATCTTCCCGTTGAAGAGAACGCGGCTCTTTGAGAAGAGCGGCGTCTCCGGCGAATTCAGATATTTGGCCTGGGCTTCCGGCGATAGGGCCCGTCCGCCGAAGGCGATGACGCGTCCCCTGAAATCGAGGATCGGAAAAATAATGCGATCGCGGAAACGATCATAGCTCACCGGAATGTCGTTGCCGGCGATGACGAGGCCGGCCTCCGCCATCTCCTCCGGCTTCACCCCCGCCTCTGCGAGATGATTTTTCAGCGCGTTGCGCGAGGACGGCGCAAAGCCGAGGCGGAAGCGGTTTTGGATGTCCTGTCCGAGGCCGCGATCGCGCAGATAAGCGCGCGCCCGAGCGCCATCCTTTCCGGCGAGGTTCTGCTCAAAAAAGGCAGCCGCCTTTTCCATCACCTCGACGAGCCCACCGCGGCGGGCCTGACGCGCCTCTTCGCGCGGGTCGGGGTCGGGCAGCTTCAGACCGGCATCGGCGGCAAGCTGCTCGACCGCCTCCGGAAAGGTCATCCCGTCGAGCTCGACGAGAAAGGTGAAATGATCGCCAGACACACCACAGCCGAAGCAATGATAGCGTCCACGGCGATTGTCGGCGTGGAAAGACGGCGTCTTCTCGCCATGAAACGGGCAGCAGGCCCAGTAGTCGCCGCGAGAGGGCAGCGACTTGCGCTTGTCCCATGCCACGCGCCGACCGACGACGTCGGAGATCGGAATCCGGCTTCGGATCGCGTCGAGAAAAGATGGCGGGAAACGCATCCGATCCTCTTAGCACAGCGGCGTGGAACGCTGCAGAAGAAATCCTATGGAGGCCCCGCCCTCCCCGCTACTCACAGCCCGCGCCCGCGGCGCGCCTGTCAGGCCTACATCTTCTCCTTGATGCCGGCGCGAATGAGCCACCAATTCACCGGATAGGCCGTCATGAAGCCGAAGATCATCGCGATCTGCATCATGAACCAGAACTCGACGCTCGTCACTTCGAGCTTCACCCCCAGGACGTGCGCGAAAATGTAGAAATGGGCGATGGCCATGAAGCCATACATGCCGACCTGCCAGGCTGTGAGCGAGAGCGCATCGGCTTTCACGGCCTGGATGAGACCCTGCACCGGGGACAGGTTCCGCATCGGCTTGATGGTGAAGTACTGGAAGGCCACGCCGAAGCCGAAGGCGAGGATATAATCGAGGATCCAGACGGCGAAGATCTTCTCCGAGAAGATCGTCTGCCAACCGAACCAGACGGCGACAGTCGGAAACAGAAAGGCGATCCACTCCGCGCAGATGTCGCCAAGGGTGCAACCGGATCCACAATGGCCGGTGCCCTTGCCGACCATCACGGGGAATGGCGTCAGGCGCTGGCTTGGTGGTGTTTCGTTCGCCTGCATCGCCGCGTGCATTTTTTCATGCGTCGCGAGCCGCCCATAGGTGAAGTAGGCCCACAGGGCGATGAGCGAGGCAAAGAGGGCGAGAGCCGGCCAGACGACGTTCATGATCCACATATGCTGTGGATGGCGTCCCTCATCGACGGCGATGATGAGAGCGCAGACGAAACCGAGAAGCAAAGACGCAATCGCAAGAATATGGAGCCAGGCTGGAACCATTGTCACATCCCAATCGTGCTGCTGAAGTATCGACTTTTCCAACAACCGATCGGCAGACGAGTTCCGGCAAGATACCTTGCATCTTCGGCGCATCCAGTGGCCCGCTCCGGCATTTCGGCGGGCAGACCTTCACGCGCCCAGATCGGCGCGCAAAGGCCCTGGAGATCGCGATCAGGAGCTCAGAATGTCTTTCACGACGGAGCTCGCCCGGGCGAAATCCATGCGCCCGGAATAGCGTTCCTTGAGCGTGCCCATGCACTTGCCCATGTCGCGCAGGCCCTGAGCGCCCACATCTCCGACCACATCGTGGCAGGCGCTTTTGAGCTCGTCGTCATCCATCTGCCGTGGCAAAAACGTGCGAATGACTTCGATTTCCTTGCGTTCCTGCTCGGCGAGTTCGAGGCGGGCATTCTCCTCGTAGATCTTGGAGGATTCCTCACGCTGGCGGATCATTTTCGTCAAGATCGACATGATCTCGTCGTTGGAGACCCCGTCCTTGCCTTTCGTCCTCGCCTCGATGTCGCGGTCCTTGATGGCCGCGTTGATCAACCGCAGCGTCGTCATGCGCACGCGGTCCTGTTTCTTCATAGCCTCTTTGAGGCCTTCGCTGATCTGATCGCGGATTCGATCAACCATGGGTCACCCCTTCGATGCGTCGTCAGACGCCTCAGATAAAATGAGAAGTGAAGTCTCGACGGTCGGCTTTGGGTCTCATGTGGGTCTCAACCATTCCTCGCGTTGACGCGACATGATCCGCCCACTAGGTATCGCGCGCTGCCCCAGCGCGCCATAGAGGTCGTCGATATAGGCACTCGCAGCGGGGACGCAAGAGAGCGCAAGCTCCACCTGTTGATGCTGACCGTCGGATCCGTTCATGACCGCCACTTCCTGGCCCGAAAACAAACCCACCGCATGTCTCGTCCTTGCCGATGGTACAATCATCGAAGGTGAAGGATTGGGGGCAACGGGCAAGTCGTCCGGCGAGGTCTGCTTCAACACCGCGATGACCGGTTATCAAGAGATTTTGACCGACCCCTCTTATGCCGGGCAGATCATCACGTTCACCTTCCCGCATATCGGCAATGTGGGCACGAACGACGAAGACGTCGAAACGGTGAACATGGCCCGCAACTCCGGTGTGGCGGGTTGCGTTTTGCGCGCACCGATCACGGAGCCGTCCAACTGGCGCGCGGCGAAGAATCTCGATGCGTGGCTGAAGTCGCGCGGCATCCCCGGCATTGCGGATGTCGATACCCGCGCGCTCACCAATCGTATCCGCGAAAACGGCATGGCGAATGCGGTGATCGTCCACGATCCGAACGGCAATTTCGACTACGAGGCGTTGAAAGCGGAAGCGGCCGCGATGCCGGCGATGGATGGGCAGGATCTCGTACCGGGCGTCACCTCCGCGCAGCGCTATGACTGGAACGAAACAAGCTGGAAGCCCGGCCAAGGCTACGGACATCGCGACGACGGCGAGTGCCACGTCGTGGTGGTGGATTACGGCATCAAACGGAACATCCTGCGTCTTCTGAGCGAAGAGGGCTGCAAGGTCACCGTTCTGCCGGCAACAGCCACGGCGGAGGATATTCTGTCCCTCAATCCGGACGGGGTTTTCCTCTCCAACGGCCCCGGCGATCCGGCCGCGACCGGCACCTATGCAGTTCCGGCGATTCGCAGCGTCATCGACAGCGGCACGCCGACATTCGGCATCTGCCTCGGCCATCAGATGATGGGTCTCGCGCTCGGCGGGAAGACGGCCAAGATGCATCAGGGCCATCACGGGGCCAATCATCCGGTCAAAGACAAGACCACGGGCAAGGTGGAAATCGTTTCGATGAACCACGGCTTCGCAATCGATCGCGACAGCCTGCCGCCCGAGGTTGAAG
Organism: Rhodopseudomonas julia; assembly: GCF_030813515.1. NCBI lineage: Bacteria > Pseudomonadati > Pseudomonadota > Alphaproteobacteria > Hyphomicrobiales > Nitrobacteraceae > Rhodopseudomonas > Rhodopseudomonas julia. The sequence goes on from NZ_JAUSUK010000002.1 coordinate 1,588,020, forward strand.
AGACACATATCTCCCTGTTCGACGGCTCCAATGCCGGGCTGCGCCTGAAGGACAAGCCGGTCTTTTCGGTGCAGTACCATCCCGAAGCATCGCCTGGTCCCCAGGACAGCCACTATCTTTTCCGGCGCTTCATGGATCTCGTTCACGAGAACCGCAAAGCGCCGACGGACAGGCCGCCGGCTTAAGCCGACGGACAGCGGAGACCGGCTCGCTCGATGCCGGTCTCAGCTCGAGGGGACTTCTGAGCGCGCCCGTCTCTGCAAAAAGAGAAAGCGCAGCATTTTACCTATAAGCCAGGCGAAAGTGCCGACGAGCGAGAGCCCGGACAAAGCCCATAAAGCTCCCGCTACTGTCACCGGAACGGCTGGTTCGTAGATCTGCCAGGCGCCCTTGACGATTTTCTGATCTGGGTTCCGGAATACGATCACCGGCCGCATCAGGGGCTCGGACAGCTCGAGCTCCGCCTCCTGACGGCTGAGTATCGAGAAGCGTGCGAGAAGACGCTTCATCGACAGGCCGCGATCCTTGAGGAACGGTTCCGGCGACTGGGCGTAAAGTGCCACAGCTTCGTCGCGGTCGAGCCCGTTGCGGCGAACGTCCGCATCGAAATCGGCCACGACCTGCCGCATTTCATCGACGGCGCCGCCGAGGCGTTGCCGATACTGCTGGGCGAATTCCGGCGCCTGCGAGCCCGCGAGACCTCCCGCCAGCGCGAGTGCCAGCACGGCCGTGCGGCCCGCAACGCTCATCCTTGCGCCTCAAAGCGTCGAAACGCTGAAAGTATCGCAGGCATCGAGATCTCCCGATTGATAGCCTTTGCGGAACCAACCTCGCCGCTCTTCCGACGAACCATGATTGAAAGCCTCGGGCACGACATAGCCTTGCGTGCGCTTCTGGATCATATCGTCGCCGATCTGGGTCGCCGCGTTCAGCGCCTCGTCGAGATCGCCCGCCTCCAGCAAGCCTTTGTCGCGCGTCCGGTTCGCCCAGATGCCGGCATAGCAATCGGCCTGAAGTTCGACACGGACAGAAAGGGCGTTGCCCGCGCGCTCGCTCATCCCCTGACGCATCTCGTTCACTTGCGAGAGAACGCCCGTCAGATTCTGGACATGATGGCCGACTTCATGCGCAATCACATAGGCTTGCGCAAAATCGCCGGGAGCACGAAAGCGCCGCCTCAGCTCTTCGAAAAAGGACAAATCGAGGTAGAGCTTCCGGTCCCCTGGACAATAAAACGGTCCAGCCGCCCTGCCCGCCAGGCCGCAGGCGGACCGGACAGAATTGTTGAAGAGGACAAGCGTGGGTTCAGGATAGTCCGCCCCCGCCTCGCGGAAAATGCCGCCCCAGACGTCTTCCGTCTCGGCAAGCACCGTGGCGACGAAATCGTCGGCTTCCGTTCGGGTGGAGGCGACGTCTCCAGACGGAGAGCGTTGTTCGCTTGAGATCTGCCCCGAGCTAGTCTCCACTTCGCGGAGGAGCTCCATCGGATTGATGCCGAAGACGAAGAAGAGGACTGCCGCGACGATCAGGAAGCCGATGCCGCCACCAGCACGTCCGATTGGCAGGGAGCTTCGCCCGCCGGTCCGATATTCGATATTGCTCGACTTCCGCCGACCCCGCCACCGCATCCCGTGCTCCGTCCGTTGCTGCGACGGGGAAAGAAACGGAGATGGCCGGCGGTTCCGTCGCCTGAAAGCAAAAACGCGGCCAGGGGAGCCGCGTTTTTGTTCATCACACTTCTTTTACAGCGTAATCGCCGTGAGAAACCTCAGCTGAACCAATGGCCTACACGCTTGAACAAGCGTGCCATGCCGCAGTTGAGAGTCGCGTAGCGATGCATATCCACGCGATCGTAACCCAGGCGAGCCCGCTGCAGGACGATGTCATTCAACATCTGAGAGCCCTCCTCTGACAGGTTGCGTCTGACGGCACGTAGGCCGTCAAAAGGAGCACTATTTGCGCCTTCATCGTGAATATGTGCACATTGTGCGCATTTGTCAAACCGGAAATGCACTTTTTGCGCCTTCACGATTTCGCTATAGGCCGCAGTGTAAAAAGCCCCTAAATTCGGTCAGCTGAAAGGGACCTGCCTTGGGCGTTTCCACGATGACACCCGACCAGTTCAAAGCCTGGCGAAAAAAGCTCGGAATGAAACAGAAAGAGGCAGCCGATCGGTTGGGCCTCAAAAAACGTATGATTCAGTATTACGAAACGGGCGAACGCGACGGCAAGAAGGTCAAGATCCCGAAATCCGTTCGCCTCGCCTGCTACGCGCTTTCGGTCGGGATTGCCGACTATGACGGCGAGACGGCATCGTACGAAGACGGCAAAGACACTGTCGAGGACACGAACGCCGAATCTGAGGCTTCCGCCATCGCAGAGTTGAGCTGACCCGCTTGCTCTCCGTCGTCTCGTTTCCGCTCTGGGGTCTGTGAGGCTGCAGGTCCACAGCACTCCAGGTGGCGGCTTTGCCTCTTGCGCGAATTCCTCTATAAGCGCGCAACTTTCCAACCACCCGGAACCGGCCGGGCCGAACGGCCCGCCTACCAGCACGCCCCCATGCCGAAACGCACCGACATCTCTTCCATTCTGGTTATTGGGGCCGGGCCGATCGTGATCGGCCAGGCCTGCGAATTCGATTATTCCGGCACACAAGCCTTGAAGGCTCTGAAGGCCGAAGGATATCGGGTCATCCTCGTCAATTCCAATCCGGCCACGATCATGACCGATCCGGATTTGGCGGACGCCACCTATATCGAGCCGATCACGCCCGACGTCGTCACCAAGATCATCGAAAAGGAGCGTCCCGACGCGCTCCTTCCAACGATGGGCGGGCAGACGGCGCTCAATTGCGCCTTGTCCGTGGCAAAGGCCGGCGTCCTCGATCGCTATGGCGTCACGATGATCGGCGCGCGCGCCGAAGTCATCGACAAAGCCGAGGACCGGGAGCTGTTCCGCGAGGCGATGACGAAGATCGGCCTCGATACGCCGACATCGCGTCTTGCCCATTCTCTTCCGGAAGCCCTTGCCGCGCTCGAAGAGATTGGCCTGCCGGCGATCATCCGCCCCTCCTTCACGCTCGGTGGCACCGGCGGCGGCATCGCCTACAACCGCGAAGAATTTCTCGAGATCGCCGAGCGCGGCATCGACGCCTCGCCCACCAACGAAATCCTGATCGAGGAATCGGTGCTCGGCTGGAAGGAGTACGAGATGGAGGTCGTCCGCGACAAAGCGGACAACTGCATCATCATCTGCTCCATCGAGAACATCGATCCGATGGGCGTGCACACGGGTGATTCGATCACCGTTGCTCCCGCCCTCACCCTCACCGACAAAGAATACCAGGTGATGCGGGACGCTTCGCTCGCGGTGTTGCGCGAGATCGGGGTGGAGACCGGCGGCTCGAACGTACAGTTCGCGATCAACCCGGCCGACGGGCGCATGGTCGTCATCGAGATGAATCCGCGCGTGTCGCGTTCCTCGGCGCTTGCCTCCAAGGCGACGGGCTTTCCGATCGCGAAAGTCGCGGCACGCCTTGCCGTCGGCTACACGCTCGACGAACTCGAAAACGAGATCACCGGCGGGGCGATGCCCGCCTCCTTCGAGCCGACGATCGATTACGTCGTGACCAAGATCCCGCGTTTCGCCTTCGAGAAATTCCCGGGAGCAGAGCCCTCTTTGACCACGTCGATGAAGTCCGTCGGCGAGGTGATGGCGATCGGGCGCTCGTTCAGCGAATCCCTGCAGAAGGCTCTTCGGGGCCTCGAGACCGGGCTCGACGGGTTGGACGAGGTGGTCATTCCGGGTCTCGGCGAAGGCGACGACAAGAACGCCATTCGCGCCGCGCTCGCCCGCCCCACTCCGGACCGGCTGTTGAAGGTGGCACAGGCGCTTCGTCTCGGCACTTCTTGCGAAGAGATCTACGAAGCCTGCGCCATCGATCCCTGGTTCTTGCGTGAGCTTGAAGGGCTGGTCGGCTGGGAGGAACGCATCCGCGCCAATGGCGTGCCGGAGGACAAGGTGGTGCTGCACCGCCTGAAGAGCCTCGGCTTTTCGGATGCTCGCCTCGCCAAGCTCGCAGGCACCGATGAAGAATCGGTGCGGGCGCTGCGCAACCGTCTCGGCGTCAGGCCGGTCTTCAAGCGCATCGACACATGTGCGGCCGAGTTCGCCGCCGCCACGGCCTATATGTACTCGACCTACGAACGGCCCTTCCGCGCCGGCGGCGAGGCTGAGGACGAAGCGCGTCCGAGCGACCGGGAAAAGATCGTCATTCTGGGCGGCGGACCGAACCGCATCGGTCAGGGCATCGAATTCGACTATTGCTGCTGCCATGCCGCCTTCGCGCTCGCCGATGCGGGCTATGAAACGATCATGATCAACTGCAACCCGGAGACGGTCTCCACCGACTACGACACCTCCGACCGGCTTTATTTCGAGCCGCTGACGGCGGAAGACGTGCTGGAGATCCTGCGGGTCGAACAGAGTGCCGGAACGCTGAAGGGCGTGATCGTGCAGTTTGGCGGCCAGACGCCGCTGAAACTCGCACAGCCGCTCGAAGAAGCCGGCATTCCGATCCTCGGAACCTCACCCGATGCGATCGACCTCGCCGAGGACCGCGACCGCTTCCAGAAAGTTCTTGGGAAGCTCGGCCTCAAACAGCCGCGCAACGGCATCGCCCATTCCGCAGAAGAAGCCTTCGCGATCGCCGAGAAGATCGGCTATCCCGTCGTCATCCGGCCGTCTTACGTGCTCGGCGGGCGCGCAATGGAAATCGTCCGCGATACCGCGCAGCTTGAGCGCTACATCAACGAGGCGGTGGTCGTCTCCGGCAAGTCTCCCGTCTTGATCGATTCCTATCTCGCCGATGCGATCGAGGTCGATGTCGATGCGCTTTGCGACGGCACCGATGTCGTCGTCTGCGGCATCATGGAGCATATCGAGGAAGCCGGGATCCATTCGGGCGATTCGGCCTGCTCGCTGCCGCCGCATTCTCTGTCCAAAGAGATCATCGAGGAGCTCGGCCGTCAGACGGCAGCGCTCGCCAAGGGGCTTTCCGTCGGCGGGCTCATGAACGTGCAATACGCGGTCAAGGGCGACGACATCTTCGTGCTGGAGGTCAACCCGCGCGCCTCGCGAACGGTGCCTTTCGTGGCAAAGGCCGTCGGCCGCCCGATCGCAAAGCTCGCCGCGCGGATCATGGCCGGCGAAAAGTTGAAGGATCTGGAGGCGACGCCGCTCGTCCACAAGCATGTGGCCGTGAAGGAAGCCGTCTTCCCCTTCGCCCGTTTCCCCGGTGTCGACACGGTCCTCGGACCGGAGATGCGCTCGACCGGCGAAGTGATGGGCCTCGACTACGATTTTGCCGTGGCCTTTGCCAAAAGCCAGCTCGCGGGTGGCGTGCAGCTTCCCACCGGCGGCACGGCTTTCGTCTCCGTGCGCGACGGCGACAAGCCGCGCGTCATGGAGACGGTGCGTCAGCTTGCATCCCTTGGTTTCACGATCATCGCGACGACCGGCACGCAGCGCTTTCTGGAAGAACACGGGATCGCCTGCGCCAAGGTAAACAAGGTACTTGAAGGCCGGCCACATATCGTCGATGCTATCAAGAATGGCGAGGTGCAGCTGGTCTTCAACACCACCGAAGGCGCTCAGGCCCTCGCCGACAGCCGGTCGCTGAGACGGGCCGCGCTGCTGCACAAAGTGCCTTATTTCACCACTTTGGCGGGAGCACGTGCTGCGGCACAGGGCATTGAAGCCCTTCTCGGCGGGCAGCTTGAAGTCAGGCCGCTACAATCCTATTTCGACGCGGCCTAAGTTAGTTTCGTCAAGCAGGGTGTTCCCCTCACCGGTGGAGCGCCCGCTTTTTTGTTGCCCCCAGCCCAAAAACGAGGCGTCGTGGAGGAGAAGATGGAAAAGATTCCGATGACCGCTGCCGGCCATGCGCAACTGGAATCGGAGCTCAAACGACTCACCTCCGAGGAAAGGCCGCGCATCATTCAGGCGATTTCTGAAGCTCGCGCGCATGGCGACCTCTCGGAGAATGCGGAATATCATGCCGCCAAGGAGCAACAGAGCCTGAACGAAGGCCGCATCGCGGAGCTTGAGGACAAGCTGTCGCGCGCCGACATTATCGACGTGTCGAAACTGACCGGCTCAACGGTGAAATTCGGCGCCAAGGTGAAACTCGTCGACGAAGACACCGACGAGGAAAAGACCTGGCAGATCGTCGGGGACATGGAGGCCGATGTCCGCCTCGGCCGCATCTCGATCTCCTCGCCGATCGCACGTGCCCTGATCGGCAAGAGCGTCGGCGATTCCGTCGAGGTTGCGGCTCCCGGAGGCGCGCACAGCTACGAGATCCTCGAGATCGTCTACGGCTGAGCACCCTCAGAGGGGTTTTCTACTCAAAGAGCGCGCCGGCACCGTCTTGCAGCCTATGGCGCGCTCCTGCTAACTGGCCCGCCTGACCTTAAGGCGGGCATTGCCATGATCGATCTTTACACCTGGACCACTCCGAACGGCCGCAAGGTCTCCATCGCTCTTGAGGAGATGGGGCTCGCCTATGAGGTCTATCCCATCGACATCATGGCGGACGAGCAATTCCGGCCGCAATTTCTCAAGATCAGCCCGAACAACAAGATCCCGGCGATCGTCGATCACGAGGGCGGCCAGGCGCTGATGGAATCGGGAGCCATCCTCCTCTATCTTTCAGAAAAGACCGGCAAATTCATGCCGACCGACGAGGCCGGCCGCTGGCGGGCGATGGAATGGCTGATGTGGCAGATGGGCGGGTTCGGCCCCATGCTCGGTCAGGCGCATCATTTCTTGAAGTTCAATCCCGGCAAGGCCCCCTACGCGGAGGAGCGTTACGCCAAGGAGGCTGCGCGCCTCTACAAAGTGCTCGATACGCAGCTCGCAGAGCACGATTATCTCGCCGGGGCCTATTCGATCGCGGACATGGCCGTCTGGCCCTGGGCGTCACGCTTCGAGTGGCAGGGGATCGATCTCGGCGATTTCCCGCATGTGCGCGATTGGTATCTGCGTATCGCCGACCGGCCCGCCGTCCAACGCGGCTACGATGTGCCGAAAAAGGACCAGGGCATTCCGCTGCCCTGACGGATCGGCGCAGCAAAGCGTAACGCTCCGCGCCCGCAGGCGCGAAGCTTCGATTTCCTGATGAGACTACTGCGTGCCGGCGTTCCCGCGTCGCACATCCACATCCGACGCACGGATTTCGTGCGCGGCCTCCATCAATTTGGCGGCCGCGCTGGCGCACGAATCCGCGCTCTCTTTCGGTGAGCACGTCACGCGGATCGTCGTATCGCCCTGGCGCAGTCTGAAGCTTGTGCCACCTTTGGCCATGCCATGCCCGCGATGGCCGTGCCACTTCATGCCGTGGTGGCCGCCGGGCCCCATGGCCGCAGGGCCGGGGCCCCTCTGACGCCAGCCGCCAGGTCCGGGTCGCTGCATCGGCTGTTGCCCTGCCCAATCGCCCGGATAGCCCCGGCCACCGCCATACCAATCATTACCAGGCCCATTCCCGGGCCCCATTCCGGCGCTGGGCGCCATCATGCAATTGCCCGGGCCCCAGCCGCCATAACCAGGCCCGCCCCAGCCGGAGCCACCCCAGCCAGAGCCGTAACGTTGCATCGGTGGGTTCTGCGAGGACGACGTATCATCGTCTGTCTGCGATGGCCCATCCTGATCGGGCATCATGTCCATATCCGGATCTGACTCCATGTCTTGATCGGGATTCGGCGCATTCATATCGGGCGGCGAAGCGGGTTGCTGAGCAGATTGTTCAGCCCCCGTCTGGGCATAGGCCAGTGTGGACATGCTAAGAGCGAGAGCGGTGCTCGCGGCAAGAAGTCTGCGCATTCGTATCTCCCATTGAGGCGCCCCTCCTTGACAGAACACGTGCAAAGAGCCCTTCGTTGCGTGAATTTCAGGTAACGTTTGCAGTACCCATTCCAGCGCACGGCCCACGCTCAGGCGGGGCGCCAATCGATCGTCACGTGCCCCCTCGCGGCGGCAACCCGCTCCAGCCAGCGGCGAATGCCCGGGAACGGATCGAGGTCGAAGCCGCCCTTCTCTTCCGCGTCATGCGTGTAGGCATAGAGCGCGATATCGGCGACGGAGAACGCATGGCCGGCGAGCCAGTCGTGCTTTGCAAGCCGCTTTTCCATCACGCGCAGAGCTTCGTTGCCCTTTTCAAGCAGCTCGCGCAGCCTCTCGGGCGTCGCTTGGGCGCGACGAGCTTCGTAAACGTGCAGCGCGCGACGTACGGCGATCGTAGGCTCGTGCGAATATTGTTCGAAGAACATCCATTCGTAGCACTTCGCTCGTTCGTAGCCGTCGTCCGGCAGGAAACGAGAGCCTTCCGCGAAATGCAGGAGAATTGCACCCGATTCGGCCAGAGCACGCCCGTCATCCAGGACGACAACAGGCGCCTTGCCGATCGGATTGATCTCGAGGAAGTCGTCCTTTCGGGTCGCACCGCTTGTCGTATCGATATCGACGATCCGAAACGGCAGACCGAGATGGGCAAAAAGCAACCGCACCTTATAGGAGTTGCCGGAATCCTGCATCGAATAGAGGGTCGCCATCATCGCCCTTCCGTTGTTGTCAGCTCTCAGGCTTTGCCGCTTGCTGCCCTCGCGGCAAGCAAATTGGGTTGAAGGGTTGCCTCAATCCTACTGAGGTACAGCCAGATCCCAGCGGCAAAGCGGATCTGCGATTGTGCGTTCGGCACGCTTGCGCCTTGCGCCTCCCGCGCCTTGGGCCTAGGTTTCGCGCCCGTTGCTAACTCCCTTCAGTCGGATTTCAAACTCATGGCCTTCCTTGCCGACAACCTCGCTCGTGTTCAGCCCTCCCAGACCATCGCCGTCGCCGAGAAAGCGCGCGAACTGAAAGCTCAGGGACGAGACGTCATCAGCCTCAGCGCGGGCGAGCCCGATTTCGACACGCCCGACAACGTCAAGGAAGCTGCGATCGCCGCCATCAAGCGGGGCGAAACGAAATACACGCCGGTTCCGGGCATCATGGAATTGCGCACGGCCATCGCAGAGAAATTCAAGCGCGAGAACGGCCTCACCTACAAGCCGACGCAGACCATCGTCGGAACCGGTGGAAAGCAGATTCTTTACAACGCGCTGGCAGCGACGCTTAACCCGGGTGACGAGGTCCTCATTCCGGCTCCCTATTGGGTGAGCTACCCGGATATGGTCCTCCTGAACGGCGGCGAGCCGCGCTTCGTCGACACGACGCTTGAAAACAAGTTCAAGCTGACGCCGGAAGCCCTCGAGGGCGCGCTCACGCCGAAGACCAAATGGTTGATCTTCAACTCGCCCTCCAACCCTTCCGGCGCGGCCTACACCGAAGCCGAATTGAAGGCTCTCGCGGCGGTTTTGATGAAGCATCCGCATGTGTGGATCATGTCGGACGACATGTACGAGCACCTTCTCTACACCGACGAGCCGTTTTCCACCCTCGCCGCGGCAGAGCCGGAGCTCTATTCGCGCACGCTCACGATGAACGGCGTGTCGAAGGCCTATGCGATGACCGGCTGGCGTATCGGCTATGCCGGCGGCCCGGACGAGCTCATCAAGGCAATGAGCAAGATCCAGAGCCAGCAGACATCCGGCACCTGCTCTATCGCGCAATGGGCCGCGGTCGAGGCGCTGACCGGGCCGCAGGATTTCGTCGAGAGTTCCCGCAAGGTCTTCCAAAAGCGGCGCGATCTCGTCGTGTCGATGCTCAACCAGAGTGCGCTTTTGGAATGTCCCGAGCCAGAAGGCGCATTCTACGTCTATCCGTCCTGCGCGGCGGCAATCGGGAAAAAGTCGCCCTCAGGCAAGACGCTCGAGAACGACCAGGATTTCGTCACGGAGCTTCTCGAAGCAGAGGGCGTCGCGGTTGTGCATGGCGGAGCCTTCGGTCTCGGCCCGAACTTCCGCATTTCATATGCGACGTCGACGGAAGCGCTCGAGGCAGCCTGCGAACGCATCCAGCGTTTCTGCAACACGCTGAGCTGAAGCCGGATCGAACCGGCGGCTACGGCAGCCGGGCTTTTTCACGCCGGAGGCGCGGCGCCTCGAGCGTACCGAAAGCTCCAGACGAAAAGAAAAGGGGCGGCCCGCACAAGCGAGCCGCCCCAAATTTTTGTCGTCTGTCTTCCGCTCACATGCGGAACGAGTCTTCCCAAAGGAGACTTCTCTCGGTCGACGACCTGCTCAAGCCTCGTCTTCGAGAAGCTGCAAATTGACCGCCTGCGGCCCACGACCGCGACGATCCTGCTGCGTCTCGAACGAAAGCTTGGTGCCTTCCGCAAGCTGCGGCAGGCCGGAGCGTTCGATCGCCGAGATATGCACGAAAACGTCCTTGCTGCCGTCCTCCGGCGAGATGAAGCCGAAGCCCCGATCCGCATTGAAGAACTTCAGTGTGCCGTTCTGACGCGGGCCGACCTCTGCCGGCTGGCGATCCTGGAAGCCGCCGCCGCCACCACCGCCGCTGCGGAAGCCGCCACCGGCTCCGCCGCCACCGCCGCCGCCGCGGTAGCCGCCGCCACCGCCGCCGCCGCGATAGCCGCCGCCTTCGCCACCACCGCGATAGCCGCCACCTTCACCGCCGCCACGGTAGCCGCCGCCTTCACCGCCGCCGCGATAGCCGCCACCTTCACCGCCGCCGCGGTAGCCGCCGCCACGGTTGGGACCGCCACGATAACCTCCGCCACCGCCGCCACCGCGATAGCCACCTTCATTGTCTCTGCCGAAGCCTCCTTCTCCCCGATCGCCATAACCGGGGGTGGGAGGAGCATCGCTACCGAAATCGCTGCCGAATTCGCGCGCACCACCACGACGGGGCCGACGGGACCGATCACGGTCCGGGCGCTCACCAAAGTCGTCGTCGTCGTGCCCGCCGCGACCGCCATTGTTCATCATCTCATCTCGTCCTTCGATAGAAAAAAGTCGCCGGCTGGAGGCTCACCAGCCGACGCGGGCAAGCGCGCGGTCTTTACTTGGGAATACATGGAAAGCCGGGATCGGTCCGCTGGCCCTCGACCATAAAGGGGGCGCCTCATGCAAACCCCCGCGTATGATCATGCCGTTATGCGGGCAAATCTGCAAGTCCCTAATGGGCCGAACCTTGGCTCGACCCTAAATCGGCGATTCACTTAAGGACTTCGATTTGAACCTTTGCCGTGCCTCGCCCTTTGAACCCGAGCTTGTGGGCGGCAGCACGCGTGACATCGATGACGCGCCCCTTGATGAAGGGACCGCGATCGTTGATGCGCAGGACGGCGGCTCGACCGTTGCGCAAATTGGTGACCTTCACCTTGGTCCCGAAGGGAAGCGTGCGGTGAGCCGCGGTCATTGCATTGGGGTTGCACCTCTCCCCGGAAGCCGTGCGCGAGGTCAGGGCGTACCAGGAGGCGTGGCCGGTCTGAGCATTGGCGCTTTGAGGCTGGGTTACGAGGACGCAGCTGCCCACAAGGACCGCCGCGGCGAGGAACTTCGCCGAGTGGAACATTCTTCTCTTCCCATGAAAACAAACTTTGCCGCCGCCGCTTTCACCGGCGAAAAGGGGCCAGAAATGGGCAAGACCTGGGGCATTTCTTGCAGCATGACGTGAAGAGAAGCCGATGTGACCATGATGTCACTCGAATGGCACAGAAAAGCAAAAGGCCGCTCTTTGAAAGCGGCCTTTCCTATATGTTGCTCAAGAAGAACGAGGTGTCACTGGCAAAGCTGGCGCGGGCCATTATACGGCTGATAGGTACCACTATTGGCATCGAAGGAGCGATACTTCGAGCTGCAATAGGCATACCATTCCGGCGTCCAGGGAGCGGGGCGCGTGTCGTAGACGACCAGCGGATTGCGCGCGGGAACCGCATAGACGGGCGCCGGCTGGACATAAACGGGCGGCGGAGCCGCATAGACCGGCGCCGGTTCGACATAGACGGGCGCGGAGCGCGGCGCGGTCAGTGCCGAACCGAGAAGAGCACCCGCGGCCAGGCCGACGACACCGGCAGCGACAGCCGCGCCGGCGTCGTCACGGTCGCGGCGATGGTGGCGGTGTCCATAATAACCGCGCGGACGCTCCCAGCCACGGTCACCATAATATCCCCTGTCGCCATCCCAGTGACGGGAATCCCATGACCCGGCCTGAGCGCCAGCCGGCAGAGCAAGAGCAGTCAGTGCAACGGCCAGTGCCGCAGCCGTTGTCTTGAGAGCAGTGGGTCTGAAGAAAGACATCGTCGTTTCCTTGCCAATAAGCCCCGCCGGAAGATCATCTCCGGCTTCTTGATGAGATTGATAGGACTTCCAGGCTGAACGATGGCTGAACGGACATGCCTCGTTGCCATCCCCCTCTCGGGACCTTTAGACAATTCCGCGCAATCGGAGGTCGACAGCAGCATCCATGCGGCCTCAAACGGTGCCGCGCGGCGCGTCGGCGCATGGGCGCACGACCCAGCTTGGGCGCATCATGACCAAGAAACAAGAAACCTGGGAGGACGCCGATGGTGAGCCGAATCTTGCTGCCGATCGACCTCGACCACATCGCCAGCTGGAAGAAATCCGTCACGACTGCGATCGAACTCACGCGCCTCTATGATGCCGAGCTCGTGGTTTTGAGCGTATTTCCCCAGATGGAAGCGGACTTTTCGCAGTTCCCGACGCATCACCTCCCCGCTGTGGAGGTGTTCCGGCGCGAGTATCTTCCCGAAGATATCAGAAGCCGCGCCATCTACCGTTCAGGAACCGTGGCTCGCGGTATCCGCGCGGCGATCAACCAGGAAAAGATCGATCTCGTGGTGATGGCCTCGCACAACCCCAATCTCGGCGACTATGTGATGGGGTCAAACGCAGCCAATGTGGTCCTGCACAGCCCATGCTCGGTGCTGGTGGTGCGTTAAACAAAAACCGCCGGACATGCCGGCGGCTCGATCGTCAAATATGGCTGGGAGCAGTCACATCCCAGAGAGGAAGCATTCAGGCAAGCTGGAGATTGACCGCCTGCGGGCCGCGGCCCCTTGGATCCTGCTGCAACTCGAAGCTGACGCGATTGCCCTCGACAAGGCCCGGAAGGCCCGAACGCTCGACAGCCGAAATGTGGACGAAAACGTCCTTGCTGCCGTCTTCTGGAGCGATAAAGCCGAAGCCGCGCGTGGAATCAAAGAACTTAACGGTGCCGGTCTGGCTCATGGGAGAAACCCTTTTCCCTTTGTGGTCGGATTCATCGAGGCTGGCCCATTGCCAGGCTCGAATTTCGAAACAGTCGGGAAAGACGTTACCTACCGGTCGGGTACGAAACCGCGCGGCGCAGACTTAACCGGTCGTCGGGGCGCGCCCATCCAACATTTACGCGCCCATTCGCGTTATGACGGGAAAAGCCACAGATAACAAGGCGCCGCCCTTCTGGGCCTGATCACAGCGCCGGCTTCCTGACGATCCCGAGCCTCGCACGCAGCACCTGCGGCACGTCGTATTCGCGCATCAGCTGCTCCGTGCCGGGGAAACCGAGCGCTTCGCGCTGCACGACGAGCGCCCACAAGGCCTGGCTCGCCTCGTCCAACGCTCGCGCACGAGCATCCTCGATGCTGGCGTCGGAGGCATCCGCTCTCACGGCATCTTCAAGGCGACGCCAGACGGCAAGCGCGTCTTCGAAACGGGAAGCCGCGCGTGAGAGGCTTGCAGCCCTCTCCGCCATCATCTCTTGCTCGAGGGCGTCGTAGGGCGAAGCTTGCTTGCGCGGAGCAAGGATGCGCGGTGGACGGATGCTCATGCCCCTCAGCTAGGACGCGCCGCCTTTCCGGACAAGACCGCCGCTGGTGCAGGGCCCGAAACGGTTCGCGGCAACGTGAAGGACCCCTGCTCCGATCGCTCAGATGAACACCGCATGCATTGCGGCACGTTCAGCGCCGTGTCTGACGGTCCTCTGGCAGGAATTGGGTGTGCTCCTTGTCGCGCTTTTGCCGTTCCTGCATCAATTCTTCGTAGGCGCGGCGCTCCTCGGCCGACAGCTGAACACGCTTCACCGGCGCCTTCTTTCGTCGATCCTTGGCCTTTTTGTAGAGCTGCGGCTCTGTGGACATGTGCCTCGTCTCCATCTGCCGGACATCGCTAGATAGCCGCTTCTCCCACAATTGACGAGGCGCTTTGCCCTTTCTGCGGCCAATACGTCGAATTCACCTGTCGAGGCGGGCCATAAGCTCCATAGCGGCGTGCGGATTGCGGACTTTGGCGCCGGCTATGAAGAAGATGAAAACCGCGTGGGGGTCGGTCGAGCAGATAGAGCCCTTCCCCTTGAGCCGCTGCAAATCGTCAGGCACGTCGCCGTGCGCAAACACGCGCGCACGCTCTGCCCAGGCGTCGAGATCGGACGGGGAATAACCCGTCCTCTCCTCCTCCCGCGTGCGCATCAGCCGCACATAGGCGAAATCGGCTGTCGGCTCGGCGAGGCCCGGATAATCGTCTGACTCGGCATAGACGATCGCCGCGTTGTGGCGGCTTGCGAGATCGACGAATTCCTCGCACAGGAAACTCTCATGGCGCACTTCGAGCGCATGGCGAAGCGGCAGACCGTCGACTTCCTGCGGCAGGAGCTTCAGGAAAGCGGCAATATCCTCAGCATCAAAGACGCGGCTCGGCGCGAACTGCCATAGGATCGGACCGAGCTTTTGCTTCAGCTCGGCGATGCCGCCGTTGATGAACCAATCGAGACTGTCGCCGGTCTCGGCGAGCTTCTTCTTCATGGCAATGGCGCGATGGCCCTTCAGAGCGAAGACAAAATCGTCCGGCGTCTCGTCGTGCCATTTGGCAAAGCTCTTGGCGCTCTGGCCGCGATAGAAAGTGCCGTTGATCTCGATCGCCGTCAGCTTGGAGGCCGCGTATTCGAGTTCGCGCGTCTTCGGCAGTTTTTCCGGATAGAAGGTTCCGCGCCAGGGTTCGAAGGTCCATCCGCCTATGCCGACCCGGATGTGTCCGGTTCGAGCCGAGTTGTTATCTTCGGACCTGTTCTGCGCCGGCATGCCTCGCCTCCTCTTCCTGGAGAGGGACCCTTCCCTGCCTTGAATGCGGAAGCAACCCGAAAAGACGCTGCGGAAGCTGACGGCACCTGCGCGTCAGAAAGTCGCCCGGGTCCGGCGGTCAGTTCTCTTCGCGATACTGATATTGCGCCCGGCACTTGGCGCGCTGCTGCGCCGTGAGATTTCCGGCACAGCCCGGCGGCGCGAAAATGCGCTGATTCTCCAGCCGGCGCTGACGGAGCCGCGGCTGATCGTAGGGGTTGTTGATCGGGTCTGGGGCCTTCAACTTCGGCACTTCGACCCGCGGGATCCGCGGCCGATCGGGGTTGCCAAAGCTCTGTGCAGTCGCAACAGAGGGGATCGCGGCGACGGCGAGAAGACCTGCGAGCGCCAATCCCGAAAGGGATTGGCCTGGACTCCGGCTCGAACGTGAAGCTGACCTGCACATGACAATCATGTGGGGCACCGCTCGGCTATTCACAAGCGGACATCCGTCCTTCGCGATTCGGCCTTAATTCCGTCTTCCGACGCAGCTAGCGGCCCGCCTGCCGCAGATGTCAGGAAGGAACCGACATGGATACGATGCCGACGCGCCGCAGCTTCACGGCCCTCATGGCCGCGATGGCCGGCAGCGCGTTTTTGCCCTCCCCGCTTTTCGCACAGACCGCAGACGATAATCCTCCGCAGGACGTGCTGACACGCACGCTCGCGGAGGTGGAGCAGCGCCTGAATGCGCGTCTCGGCGCCTATGTCCTCGACATCGAGACGGGTCGCGAATGGGCCCAGCGCGCGGACGAGCGTTTCCCGATGTGCAGCACCTTCAAGCTGCTCGCCTGCGGCGCCGTGCTGGCGAAGGTCGATATGGGCGAGGAAGATCTCGAGCGTCGCATCAGCTTCGAGGAAAAGGATCTCGTGACCTATTCGCCCGTCACCAAGGAACATGTCGGTGGTGAGGGGATGACGCTTGAGGATCTCTGCGTCGCGGCAATGACGCAAAGCGACAACACGGCCGGTAACCTGATTCTCGACAGCCTCGGCGGTCCGCCCGCGATCACATCTTTCGCTCGCTCCATCGGCGACCAGGTGACCCGCCTCGACCGCAGGGAAACAGAGCTCAACGAAGCGACGCCCGGAGATCCACGGGACACGACAAGCCCGCGGGCCATGGGCCGCGACGCGCAGACGCTCCTCGTCAAAGGCAGCCTCTCCGACCGTTCCCGCCTGTATCTCAAGAGATGGATGTGCACCAACAAGACGGGCGACGAAAAGCTGCGTGCCGGTCTTCCTGGCGACTTCCTCGTCGGCGACAAAACGGGGGGCGGCGGCAATGGCACGATGAACGACGTCGCGGTCATCTGGCCGAGCGGACGCAAACCCGTCATCGCGTCCATCTACCTGACGGAAAGCGGCGCCTCTTTCGATGATCGCAATGCCGGTTTTGCCGAGATCGGCAAGGCGATCGCGGAAGTGATCAAGGCCTGAGTGTCTTTAGCGACCCGGCCGCCCGGTCTTTCTCGGGCGGCGCTGGCGCGCGCGCTCGTCTTCGGGCTCCTCGTACGACCCCTTGCCGATGTTCTCACGCCGCAGCGGCCTGACGTCGTCGCCTTCTGGGGCCTGCAAGGGGGCGGGCCCGCCAAGCGGTTTCTCGGTCCGGCCCACGGTCATCTCGTCGAGCGTGTTCTTGCGCACGCGGGAGCCGCCGGACTTTGCCGCATCTTTCCGGCTCTGCCGGGTATTCTCGATGCCGGTGTTGCGGGCGAGCGGGTCGTCCATGACGGCAAGCTCAGTCGCTTCCAGCCGCTTGATCTCGTCGCGCATCCGCGCCGCCTCCTCGAATTCCAGATTGGAAGCGGCCTCCAGCATGCGTTTTTCGAGATCTTCGATATGGGCGCGCAGATTGTGGCCCATGAGCGCGCCCTCATCCTCGGCAAATCCAGCGCCGCGGCCACTGCCGGAAACACCGACGCGGACGTGGTCACGCTCGTAGACGGAATCGAGGATATCGGCGATACGGGCTTTCACGGATTCCGGTGTGATATCGTTCTCGACATTGTAGGCGATCTGCTTTTCGCGCCGACGCGAGGTTTCCGCGATCGCCCGTTCCATCGATCCGGTCATACCGTCCGCGTAAAGGATCACCCGCCCATCGACATTCCGGGCGGCCCGGCCGATCGTCTGAACCAATGACGTCTCGGAGCGCAAGAAACCCTCTTTGTCGGCGTCGAGAATCGCGACAAGCCCGCATTCGGGAATGTCGAGCCCCTCGCGCAGCAGGTTGATGCCGACGAGGACATCGAACGCACCAAGGCGCAGGTCACGGATAATTTCGATGCGCTCGATCGTATCGATATCGGAATGCATATATCGCACCCGGACGCCGTGCTCGTGGAGATATTCCGTCAGATCCTCGGCCATGCGCTTGGTCAGCACCGTGACGAGGGCGCGATACCCGCCGGCAGCGGTTTCCTTCACCGCGCCCAGGAGATCGTCGACCTGGCTCGAGGCTGGACGGATTTCCACCGGTGGATCGATCAAGCCGGTCGGACGAATGACCTGCTCGGTGAAGACGCCGCCGGTCTCGTTGAGCTCCCAGTTGCCCGGCGTCGCCGACACGCACACGCTCTGCGGGCGCATGGCGTCCCACTCCTCAAAGCGGAGCGGCCGATTGTCCATGCAGGACGGCAGCCTGAAGCCGTATTCGGCGAGCGTCGCCTTGCGACGGAAGTCGCCGCGATACATGCCGCCGATCTGCGGAATCGTGACATGGCTCTCGTCGACAAAGACGAGCGCGTTGTCGGGCAGGTACTCGAACAGGGTCGGCGGCGGCTCGCCGGGCTTGCGCCCCGTCAAATAGCGCGAATAGTTCTCGATGCCGGCACAGGAGCCCGTCGCCTCGATCATCTCCAGATCGAAACGCGTGCGCTGTTCCAGACGCTGTGCTTCAAGAAGCCGCCCCGCCTTTTCCAGCTCCTCGAGCCGCCATTTGAGCTCTGAGCGGATCCCCTTCACCGCCTGCTGCAGAGTCGGTTTAGGAGTGACATAGTGCGAGTTCGCATAGACCTTTACGGAACGAAGCTCACCCGATTTGTGACCTGTGAGCGGATCGAATTCCGAAATCGCCTCGATCTCGTCACCAAACAGCGACACACGCCACCCGCGATCTTCCAAGTGGGCCGGGAAAATCTCGATCGTGTCGCCGCGCACCCGAAACGTGCCGCGAATGAAATTGGCATCCGACCGTTTGTATTGCAGGGCCACGAGATCGGCCATGAGCTGGCGCTGGTCGAGCCGATCGCCCACCTCCAGGCCGAAGGTCATGGCCGTGTAGGTTTCCACCGAGCCGATACCGTAGATACAGGAGACGGACGCGACGATCACGACATCATCGCGTTCGAGCAGCGCGCGCGTCGCCGAGTGGCGCATGCGGTCAATCTGCTCGTTGATGGAGGATTCCTTCTCGATATAGGTGTCGGTGCGCGGAACGTAGGCCTCCGGCTGATAATAGTCGTAGTAGGAGACGAAATACTCGACCGCATTCTCCGGGAAGAACGATTTGAACTCGCCGTAGAGCTGCGCCGCCAAGGTCTTGTTGGGCGCCAGGATGAGCGCCGGGCGCTGCGTTTCCTCGATGACCTTCGCCATGGTGAAGGTCTTGCCCGAGCCGGTCACGCCGAGCAGAACCTGGGTCGCCTCCCCGGCCTCCTTGATCCCCGCAACGAGTTCAGCAATCGCCTGGGGCTGATCCCCGCGTGGCTCGAACTCGGAGGTGATTTTGAGAGGGACGCCGCCCTCGGACTTTTCCGGCCGCGGCGGCCGATGCGGCACCCAGGTGCCGTCGCGAAACTCCGGACGGCCTTTCTCGATGAGGGAGGAAAGGGCTTCAACCGTCGCCGTCACCGCGGAACCCGGCAAATTCTCCGCATCTTCCAGATTCACATCGAAGCCTGCCGCCGGGCTCATGCCCGCACCGGCGCGCTCCTTGGCGGAGCTGCGCCCACCCATCGAGGTTCCCCTCGAGGTCTTCAAAGGCTTGTCGGTGGCCGTCTTTCCGGCACGGGATTTTGTGCTCTTGCCCGCGGCGCCACGGCTGGGTTTCGCCGGCGCTTCCTTCTCATCAGCCTTGATGGGAATCGACTGGTCCGTCTCCCAACCGGAGTTCTTTCCCGGTCCAAGTCTCGACTTTCCGGCACGCGACTTTCCCTCCGGTGAAGGGTCAGTCTTCGGTTTTTCGGGAACAGCGATCGAGCGATCATAGGCAAGCCCGCCCCGATCCTTCGACTGGGGTGGCCTGATGCGCGTGCTGCGCCCTTCCGCCTCGGCCTCGCGCGCGATCTCTTCCGCCCATGATGTGATCGAACCGGCAAACGCCGCTTCGATCGGGACACCTTCCAGCGAGGGCTGTGCGGCCTCACCGAACCCCTTGCCCTCGCCCTCGCCTTCCGATTGCTCATAGGTGGTTTCGGAGCCGAGCTTAGCGGCCTTACCGCGTCGCCCGGGGGATGTGCGCCTGTCTGCTGCCATGTTCTCTATATGGACCAGCCTTGCAGGCGCGAAAAGGCCTGAGTGGCAGCTTTCGCCACCCGACGAGGGAGACTGGTTCGCGGGTCACAGCCTTTCGCAACCTGCTCGTGTCACATACCCGCAGAACGTGATTCTTCATTTCGCCACAAGAGCTTCTATCCTGGAACGAAAGCAATTCGAAGTTGGAGGAACGTCCGGGGGTCTTCGTACCGGTTCACCTGACCTGGAGTTTGGAGACGTGCGGATCACTCTCGGCGTCGGGCGCGTCCGAGCCCAAATCATGGCTCTCGGAATCGTGTCCATCCTTGGCCTGGGCGCGCTGGCTGGGCCGGCCGATGCGGATGAGCGCGACTGGCTGATCGTCAATCGTTCGTCGCTCGCCGATGGCGCGGCCATCTACACGCTCGGAGCTCAGCATCCAGGCGATTGGGAAGGCCGATTCGGTGTCGACATCGGTACGACCGGCAGTGGCTCTCACGGCGTCGACACGCGCGTGTGGCAATGGGGAAACCGGCCTACCGATGTGGCATGGTACAGCTTGGCGTTGCCCGGCCCCTTCCCGAATTACGACTGGACGTGGGACAAGGCCTGGATCGAAGGCAATGTGATCCCCGAAGAGAACAGCTACCGGATTGCGGCCCGCATCGGGCGTCAGGAATCCTTCGGCAATCTCGTCGAAGCGTCGCTGCAGCTGAGCTACGCCCTCTCCGGCTCCGGTGTCGGGTCCAACGCCGAACAGACGATGGCGACTGCACCTTATCTTCGCCTCAACATCCTGCCGACCGACACCGCCCTGACGGCGCAGTCTTACGTGTCGGATACCGATTTCATCTGGCACAGCTCCGTCGAAGCCCAACAGCAGCTGATCAAAGGCATGTCGCTCGTGGGGGCGGTTTCCGACATCGGGCTCGACAGCCAGAATGCCAGCCTGCGCCTGCAACTCTATCGAAGATGGTAGAGCCGAATCGGCGCCTCGTTCGAGCGCCGCGGCATCGAAACCTACCGCAGAACGATGATCGTCACGGGCCCATCGGTCTCGAAATGAACGGCAAAATCGTCGTCGCTCGAGTTCCGGCGGCTGAATCCGAGCGCTGTCAGCGCATCACCTCGGAGCCAGCCGTGCCGCGCGCCGCCCGAGCGCGGCCGCACCAGACACCACCCCTCCGCCTGCGCACAACCGTTGACGACGACTTCCGAGCCTCTGGCGACATCCCCGAGCGCCGCAGACGCATCGTCGGGCAGAGCGCGCATCACCGCATCACGTCGCAAAGCCGCGTCCGCCGCAAGAGCGGAGGACGACAGGCCCGAAAGACCCAGCGCGATCAGGGAAACGGTCAGGCGGATATTTGGGAGAAGCGGCACGGGCATCCCGGTAAGGATTGATTCACCATAGTGCTACGGTGCCGTTTCCGCGACGGCTCTGCAAGCGCGGCGCTTCCCGCGACTGACCGACTAGAGATTCAGCGCGTCGAGACCGGCGTCGATATGGTCGGCCAGAAGCGGCATGCCGAGAAGATACTTGGAGGTCTTGCCCTGGGCGCGGCCTCTCGCTTCGGAGCGCGCCTCCTCCCAATCGTCTGCGCCGTAATCACCGCGCCCGATCCATACGATTGCGACTAGATCCGCCGCTTCATCGATATTGAGATCATCGATGAGCTCGCGAAGTTCCTCTTCGGTCTGGTCGTCGGTCTCTTCTTCCGCGAGCGCATCGTGGTGGTGCGATTCGCGCATGCCCTCGGCATCGAGATCGATTTCATGATCGCGGCCGTCCTCGTAGCCAGCTTCCAGATCGGCACTGAGCGTGCGAGCCTTGTCGGCAAAAAAGCGGAGGGTCGAGGGATCGAGAGAAAGATCGACAGCCATTGTTCCGTTGTTCTGCTTGTGTGCTGGCCTTGGAAAAAGCCTAACACGAGTGTTGCGTCTTGTAGCGGAACGCGTTGTCACGTGGCCTGCGCCTGCAACCGTTCCCTCCCAGGAAGCCACTAGCCCGAAACAAAAAAAAAGACGAGCCCCGGTGTTTGATATCCAGGACTCGTCGGGAGAGTTTGGAGCCGGTCAACGACCGGCCGTCCAAGAGGGGAACAGCTGCTCTCTGCGGCCACAGGGAAGTGCCCGAAGAGCTCGTCAGCTCCCGCTTTATCGTCCGACAATCGGCCGATCACAATGAAAGAGTGTGCATGCCAGCCATGCATGTGCCTGAAACATAGGCATTCACTGCCTCTCAAGGCGGCAAACCGGCGGCAAAATCGTCGTCCTGGCCGCGCCCGAAGGCGCACTTGGCGCGCCGGCTTCCGGCATGCTACCGGTGGCGAAGTTCCCGCGCTTCAACTTCTCGCCGGCCCTCGTCAGATCATGGTTCCGCATCCCGTAAATCCGCCCAAGCCCCGCTGTTGGGTGCTGACGACCGGCGAGGCCGGAATGCGTAGCCAGGCCCTCGGATTGGCAGAACGATTGGGCGTGCCGTTTGAGGAGAAGACGATCAGGCTGCGTCAGCCATGGTCTTGGCTTCCAGGGCATTTGTGTCCCGCGGCGCTGGCCGGGCTCGATCCTTCGCGTGATCTTCTCACGCCGCCCTGGCCGGATCTCCTGATCAGCTGCGGACGCCGTTCCACTGCGGCCTCGATCGCGATCCACAGCGCCTCAGAAGGCAGCACACGGACGGTGCATATTCAAAATCCCCTGACGCCCGTGCACCATTTCGATCTCGTCATTTCGATGCGCCACGATCACCTTGCCGGTGAGAACGTGGTCAATGTCGATACGGCGCTGCATCGCGTAACCAGGGATAAACTCGACGAGGCAGCCGCCCTTTGGGGTCCGCGTCTTCGCGGTTCGGAAAACAGCCTCGTCGGCGTCGTTCTCGGGGGGCCGACACGTCACTACTGGATGAGCGAGGCCTTTCTCACACGCCTCAAGGCGATCATCCGCGGTGTTCACGAAGCCACCGGCGCACGTATCGTGGTGACGCCGTCGCGGCGAACGGAAAACCGGGTCAAGCAAGCTCTCGCTTCGGAATTTCAGGCCGAACCCTGGTACTGGCAGTGGGATGGGAGTGGCGACAATCCATATTTTGGGCTTCTCGCACTTGCCGATCGCCTGCTCGTCACCGCCGATTCCGTTTCGATGGTGTCAGAAGCGGTCGCAAGCGGGCATCCAGTCAATCTCCTGCCACTCAACGGCCGATCGCGTCGTCATGACGAATTCGCCGCCAATCTCGACACCCGCGGCCTGGTTTCTCTGACCGGCCCCGAAGGGGTGGATCTGGAGTTCCAGGGCGCCGGAACTGTCGATGCCACCACCTATGCGGCCGATGTCGTCCGCGAGCGCCTTTTGAGCTGATGGTCGTACGCCCTCCGACAGGAGCGGTGGACTTGCCAGAATGCGCCGAAAACAGCGCTTGGGTTGCACGCGACGCACCAAACAACCCGCCTTCGGCCGAAACCTGGTGACGGAAGGGCATGCTCGCTTGCCCTTTGTGAAGTTGCCGCCTATCTGGACAGACCAACCTGCGATGGGTGCGACCATGTCAACGGCCAACCATGCCAAGCTCTTGATCATCGGATCAGGTCCCGCCGGCTATACGGCAGCCGTCTACGCGGCGCGGGCTCTCCTCGAGCCTGTCCTGGTCGCCGGGATGGAGCCCGGCGGACAGCTCACCATTACCACCGAGGTGGAGAACTATCCGGGCTTTGCCGAGCCGATCCAGGGCCCATGGCTGATGGAGCAGATGCGCAGCCAGGCGGAGAATGTCGGCACACGGATCGTCAGCGATATCGTCGTTGCGGCCGAGCTCACCACCCGGCCCTTTCGACTGACCCTCGACAGCGGCGATGTCTGGACGGCGGATGCCGTCGTCATCGCCACGGGCGCGCAAGCACGCTGGCTCGGGCTGCCGTCGGAGGAACGCTTCAAGGGTTTCGGCGTGTCGGCCTGTGCCACCTGCGACGGTTTCTTTTACAAGGACAAGGACGTCCTCGTCGTCGGCGGCGGCAATACCGCCGTCGAGGAAGCCCTCTATCTCTCCCACCTCGCCCGCCACGTCACGCTCGTGCACCGTCGCGATGCGCTCCGCGCCGAGCGAATCCTGCAGGACCGTCTCTTCACGAGAGACAACGTCAGTGTGATGTGGGATTCCGCCATCGAGGAAGTCCTGGGCCAGGGCGGCTTCCCGCCGGCGGCGACCGGGGCGAAAATCCGCAATGTCCGGACAGGCGCAATCTCGGAAGTCGCAGTCGACGGCATCTTCATTGCCATTGGCCACGCGCCGGCAGTGTCGCTTTTCAAAGACCAGCTTCGCCTGAAGCCCAATGGCTATCTGTGGACCGCGCCGGATTCGACGGCGACGGATATCCCCGGGGTTTTTGCGGCGGGTGACGTGACCGACGACGTTTTCCGGCAGGCGGTGACCGCGGCCGGCCAGGGCTGCATGGCGGCCCTGGAGGCGGAGAAATACCTCTTCGCGCGGGAAGCAAGGCAGGAGGCGGCCGAGTAGGCCACCTGTCTCGATGCGCAATGTTCAAGACCTCAGGGGCGCAGGGACCCTGAAGGGGGTGTGATGGATTGGGATAAGCTGCGGATCTTCCACGCGGCGGCAGAAGCCGGGTCGTTTACCCATGCCGGCGATTCGCTCAACATGAGCCAGTCGGCCGTCAGCCGACAGGTGAGCGCACTGGAATCAGAGCTCGGGGTTCCCCTCTTCCACCGCCACGCCCGCGGCCTCATCCTGACGGAGCAGGGCGAACTGCTCGTGCGCACGGCACGGGAAGTGCTGGTGAAGCTCGAACAGACGCGCGCAGAACTGGCAGATTCCAAGGGGCAGCCGTCAGGCGCGCTCAAAGTCACGACCACCGTCGGGCTCGGTTCCAGCTGGCTCGCCTCGCGTCTCAACGAATTCATCGACCTTTACCCGCAGATCAATCTGCAAGTCGTGCTCGACGATGACGAGCTCGACCTGTCGATGCGTGAGGCCGATGTGGCGATCCGGCTGCGTGCGCCCACCCAGCCCGATCTCATTCAGCGCAAGCTGTTCACGGTGCACTTCCACGTCTACGCCTCGCCCGATTATCTCCAGCGTTTCGGACAGCCGAAAAGTGTGGCCGAGCTCGATGATCACCGCATCATCGTCTATGGCGAAAATGCCCCGGCCTATCTCCGCGACATGAATTTGTTGATGAGCAGCGGCCGCGAAAACGGCGAGCCGCGCACTCCGATCATGGCGATCAACAATGTCGTGGCGATCCGGCGTGCCATCGAAAAAGGGCTCGGCATCGCCATGCTTCCCGACTACCTCGTCAACGAGCAGTCGCCGCTGGTGGCCATCCTGCCGGAAGCGGAAGTGCCGGCGTTCGACACCTATTTCGTTTACGCAGAAGAGCTCAGGAACTCCGCCCGCGTCCAGGTTTTCCGAGACTTTCTCATCGCCATGGCACGCCGCTGGCATTATTGACGCGAGCGCCGCATCCGCAATGAGCGCGGTCTGAGGCCTTTTTCTCGGCGTCTTGCCGCGTCACTCTCTTCACATATGAAAAGCGCGGCCTTTCGGCCGCGCCAGTTCGAACAAAACCCCGCGAGGCTACGCCGCCTCTTTCGAGGCCGCTTTCAGAATGTCGTCGGAAAGCCGCCCATGGACTTCGGCCAGATGATCGAAGTTTGAGGTGAAGGTGCCGACGCCCTGTGTGGCCGAACGCAACTCGATGATGAGATCGGCAATCTCGGCTTCCGGAATGAGCGCCGAGATCACGTCCCAGCCCTCCCAATCCGGCTTGCCGTCAAAACCGAGAAGCTGTCCGCGTCGCCCTGAGACGATGGCGTTCACTTTCGGCGTCGCATCGCTCGGCACAGTGATCTCGACCTTCAGGACGGGCTCCAGGATGACCGGCTGGCATTGCGGCAATCCTTCGCGCATGGCGAGGATCGCCGCCATCTTGAACGCCTGCTCGGAGGAATCGACGGAGTGATAGGAACCGTCGGTCAGAGTGACACTGACATCCACGACCGGGAAGCCGCCAAGAGGGCCGCTTTCCAGCGCCTCTCTTGCGCCGGCCTCGACCGCGGAGAAATACTGCCGCGGAACCACACCGCCGGAGATCGTCTCGTTGAAGACGAAACCGGAACCGCGGGGCAGCGGCTTGATGTCGATCACGATGTCACCGAACTGACCATGTCCGCCCGACTGCTTCTTGTGGCGACCACGCTGCGTGACTGACCCCTTGATGGTCTCGCGGTAGGGTACGGTCGCAACGGAGGTCTCAATCGACAGGCCGTTCTTACTCGCAAGCCTCTCAAGCGCGACGCGCAGATGCATCTCCCCCTGCCCGCTGACGACCGTCTCGCCCGTTTCCTGACGGTGCTCGACGGCAAGAGAGGGATCTTCGTCAACGAGCTTGGCAAGAGCGGCCGAGAGTTTCACGTCGTCCTTGCGCTCACTTGGCCGCACCACCTTGTGCAACACCGGCTGTGGCGGCTTCGGCACAGCGATCGTGGGCACCGACGCCCCTTTGGCCGACAGCGTATCGCCGGTCACAGCCCCATCGAGCTTGCCGAGAGCGACGGTATCGCCGGCTTTGGCAGCACCACGCTTTGTCGTCTTCTGTCCGAGGAGGTCGTAGATGCCCGAGACTTTGCCCGCTGGGCCGGCGGCATTGTCGAGTTCGGCGGTATCTTCCACCGACCCGGCAAGGACGCGGCTCAAGGAAAGCTTGCCGCCGTGGCTGGTGTGAATGGTCTTCATCACCTGCACGAGCGGACCGGCGGCATCTTCCAGGCCAAGACGGGCGCGGGTGTCGGTGACGTCGGGAGCCTCGTGGCGCAGCGCCTTCAAGAGGCGCATGATTCCGTTGCCATTTGCGGCCGAGCCGAGGAAGACGGGAACGATCTCGCTGGCGCGCATCTCTTTCACGAGGTCAGCGAAGACGTCGTCGCGCGGCGGCTGAATGTCTTCCAGCAGCTGTTCCATCAGAGCGTCGTCGTGATCGGCGAGCGATTCCAGCATGGAAAAGCGCGCTTCGTCGCTCTCCATGCGCTCCATCTCCGCCATGTCGACGACTTCGCTCGGCGCGTGTTCGCGATAGAGGAAGGCACGATCGAGCGCGAGGTCGACGAAACCGACCGCGATGCCATCCTTCCAGATCGGCAGCTGCCGCAGAACGAGCGGCACGGACGAGACAGGCTGCAGCAGTTCGAGCGCGTCACGCACACCGCCCGAGGCCCGATCGATCTTATTGAAGAACAAAAGGCGCGGCACGTTGCGCTCTTCCAGATGCTTCATCACCACCTGGAGCGCAGGAATTTTCTTGTCGTCGGGCTCCGCCACCACGATCGCCGCGTCGACGCAGGCGAGCACCGGATCGGATTCGTAAGCGAATTCAACGGAGCCCGGGCAGTCGATGAAACAATAGGTTTCATCCATGAACGTGGTCGTGGCCGTATTGAGCTCAACGCTCATGGCGTGCTCGCGCGCTTCCGGCGAGGCATCACCGACGGTGTTTCCTGAGGCCACTGTTCCCACTTTGGGGATCGCGCCCGTTCGGAAAAGGATCTCCTCAAAGAGGCTGGTCTTACCGCTCGCGAAGGGGCCAACGATGGCGATGCATCGCGGCCCCTCGCGCCTCGCACCTCCTGCGTCTCTGCCGCTCATTTCGCCGCTCCTTTCCCTGAAATTGAAAACTCCATGACAACCGATTTCTAGCGCGTTGCGCGTAGGTTACGGTAGCCACAGATCGTCTCAGTCGAGGCGGCTTTTTGCAAGTCTGCAACACGTCCGAGCTATTCTTCCTGGCATGCTTGATTCGCGGGGCTCGCCCGCTCATGGTGGTGCAAAAGCAGAGGACGGAATGCGCATGAATAGGCTGTTTTTGGCTCTTGGAGCCGTCCTCGGGGCATGTCTCGCTCAACCTCAGGCCCATGCTGCAGATCTCGCGCGGGGCTACGATGCGGGGGTTTACGCCGTCGCACCGGCACAGCCGACGAGCTGCGATCAGCCCGCCGTTCTCAACAGGATCATGGAACGCTTCGCCTGGGCGGAGAAAAACACCTGGCACCGCGGCCTTTTGATCGACAACGTCGTCGAGCCACGTCTGCGTTACACGGACGGGACGGCTCCGGGCCGGATCATGAATGACCGCTGCGAGGCGCGTGCACTCATGAGCGACGGCACCATGCGATCGGTCTATTACATCGTCCAAGAAAATATGGGCTTTGCCTCGCTTGGCCGCGGCATCGATTTCTGCGTCCTCGGCCTTGATCCCTGGCGGGTTTACGACGCCGGTTGCAGCACGATGCGGTAGGTCACGTCTGCAACCGACCGTTCAGGCGGCATCGGCTCCTCTGACTTCCAACCGGGCCCGATGAGGCCGCCGGAGGTGGTGTATGCGCAGCCTCAGCCTTGTCGTCCTCCCATTGCTCGTCTGTTCTCCCGCTCACGCGCAAGAGACGAACAGTTTTCGCGATTGGTCGGTGACGTGCTCTCCGGAGGCCAGCTGCAGCGCCCAGATGAACGGCCCTTCCACGCAATTCTCGCTGGATCGAAGCGAGGGGGCCCCCGGCTGGTACATTCGCTTCGACTTCTCCGATCCGCTGCCGGATCCCGACCGGCCCCTCACCCTTTTGATCGACGGCAGCAAAACCGTGCTGCAGGCCCAATCGGGTTGGAGTTTTACGGGCGAGGCAGGACGAAGCTTCGTGCGCGGCAACGACAGGGTGCGGGCCGCTTTGATGAGCTCCCTGCAGGACGGAACGCAGCTCATCGTGGAATATATCGACGTCACCGGCGAGCCGCGCCGTCAGCTCTTCTCGCTTTCAGGCCTCTCCGCCTCATTGTTATGGGCGGAGGAACAGATGGGCATCGTGGGGGAGAAGCGCCTCGCCGCCACCCCGGAACAGGACGCGGTGGACGCAGAGGCGGCGACCGATATCGAGACCTTATCGATCGAAGCGTCGGCCGTTCCGGCGATCGTTCTCGAGAGACATCAGCAATCCAGCGCTTGCGAAGCTCTCGACAGCGAACTGATGCGGGAAATCCCGCCGCTCATCTCGCGGGTCAGCGATACGGCGATCGTCTATGCCATTCCCTGCGTCGCCGCGGCCTACAATGTCACCTATCGGCTCTATCTGCGCGAGACGGGAGAAATCGGCGGCCTCCAGACACTTTATTTCCCGCAATGGTCAAAGGCCTATGGCTGGAGCGGGACCGATCTCCTGTTCAATGTCGCGCTCGAGGGAGACCACCTTTCGGCGACCGCGCTTGGACGCGGCGTTGGCGATTGCGGCACGCAAGCCGATTTCACCTTCCTGGATTATGCCTTCCGCCTAAACCGTTATGCCGCCGAAGAGGAATGCCGGGGTCGTTTGCCCGCTGACTGGCCCGTCATCTACGAGCACAGCAAACAGCCACAAAAAAGCCCGACCTGAGGCCGGGCTCGCATTCATTTGCGTATCGTTGGCGCGGGGTGCGCGCCCCGCTTTCGAGCCGTCCCCGGAGCAAGCAGCCCTAGAACTTGTAGCCGACGCGGGCACGGACCGAATGTGTGTCGAGATCAACCGAGGTCGGCGCCGTGAGGCTGAACGTCTTGTCCTCGTAATCCGTGTAGCGGTACTCGACACCCGCCGTCAGGTTCTTGGTGATCGCGGCTTCTGCACCCGCGCCGAGCGTCCAACCGACACGCGTGTCGCTGTCGCTCACACCACCCGCCTTCGCCTTGACGTCGCTCAGCGCGACACCGCCGGTCGTGTAGAGAAGAAACCGATCAAGCGCGATGCCGGCCCGACCGCGCAAAGAGCCCGTCCAGTTCTGCTCAACGGAAATGCCGTAGTCGTTACCGTCGAGACCAGAGGCGAGCGCATCTGCTTCCACACCCACCACGAACTGATCGAACTGGCGCTGATAGCCGGCGTAAATCCCGCCATCGACACCGTCGACATCGACATTGCCGACGCTCGTATCGCTCTCGCCCGTGGAATAGCCGAGCATGGCGCCGAGATAAAAACCGGACCAGTCGTTCGGGCCGGTGGACGTGACCATAGGAGGCTCAGAGGTATAGGTTTCGGGCGCCGGCAGATCGGCAGCCAGCGCAGACGATGCCACCAAGCCGAAAGCAGCAGCGAGAACCAGCGGTTTGCGCATGTTAACCTCCACTCCTCCGATAACCTCAACGCGTAAGGCCGAAGGATGTTCCGATGAAATCCTATAGCCGTCGTTCGTTCGGAGCTAGCCTTAGATTGTGATACCGGCCGGTCGAAAAAAGGGTGAAACCTGAACAATTCCGTGATCAAGAGTTAACGTGTCTCAGCTGCCACACCTGCGCCGGTGATTCCCTGCAATAGAGCCTCTTCCACCTCAATCTATGACCATTCGCACAAGCCGCAAGTGACCGTTCCTCTCTCCATTTTCATCATCACCCGCAACGAAGCCGACCGCCTCGGCGAGACGCTCGCGGCCGTCCGCGGCCTGACCGACGACATCGTCGTCGTCGATTCCGGCTCCACCGACGGCACGCAGGAGCTGGCGAGACGCCTTGGCGCACGTGTCGTGCATCACGACTGGCAGGGCTTCGGCCCGCAGAAGCGTTTTGCCGAAGAGCAATGCCGCTACGATTGGCTTCTCAACCTCGACGCCGACGAGGTTCCTCAACCCGAAGTCGTCGGCGGTATCAGCGCGTTGTTCGCCGATGGCGAGCCTCCGCTCAGCCTCTATCGCATCCGCATCGTCACGATTTATCCGCGCCACCACCATCCGCGCCTTTTTGCCGACTTCGTCAGCCCGGTTCGCCTCTACGACAGACGTGTTGCGCGGTATTCGCCGAGCCTCACCGACGACCGCGTCGTCGACCATGGTCTGCCGTCGGGTCTCGTACCGGGGGCCGTGTGGCATTTCTCGTTCCGCTCTTTCGCGCATATTCGCGCCAAGCTCGACGGCTATTCCGATCTCCAGACGATTGAGAAGGCCGGGCGCCGCTCGCCCCTCGTTTTGAGGCTCAGGCTTCTCACCGAATACCCGATGCAATTCGCTAAGTACTTCATTTTCCGTCGTCATTGGACGGGTGGCGTGCTGGGCGCGCGCTATGCGCACGAAATCGCGGCAGCGAAACAACGTCGCATTCGGCGCTTCCTCGAGGCGCGCCAGAAGCTCTCCTCGACCTGACGGGCGCCGCATCGCGTACGACGACGGGGCTGTTGAGCGAGAAATACCCGCCTATATGGGGCGCTGCAGCCCAACGGATCGGATCCCGCCGCCCATGTCGAGCCTCCTCACCCTCATCGCCGGCCTCATCTTCCTCATGATTGCCGCCGACATCCTGGTGCGAGGTAGCGTCTCCTTGGCTGAGCGGTTCCGCGTCCCGCCCCTCGTCGTTGGCCTCACCATCATCGCCCTCGGTACGTCGGCGCCCGAATTGGTGGTGTCCTTGCAGGCGGGCCTTGCCGGGTCCGGCGGCATTGCCATCGGCAATGTGGTGGGCTCCAACATTGCCAATATCCTCTTATGTCTCGGCCTCCCCTCGCTAATCTTCGCAACGGCCGTGAACGCGACCGGACTGAAGCGGAATTTCTCCGTCATGGTCGCAGCCACCGTTCTTCTCATCGCATTGTGCTGGGATGGAAGTTTGAGCCGGCTCGACGGCGGGATTCTTCTGCTTTGCTTTATCGCCTTCTTCGTCGCCCAGATCCTCGTGACCCGCGATTCCCGGCGCCAGCAGGAGGAAATCGAAGAGCTCCGGACCAACCTCTCCCCGCCGCTCGCCGCCTTGATGGCAATCGGCGGCCTCGCCGCCCTGCCCTTTGCCGCAAACTTCGTCGTCGATGGAGCCATCGGGCTCGCGGAGATGCTCGGTCTTTCGGAGACGGTCATCGGCGTCACGGTCGTTGCCGTCGGCACCTCGCTGCCGGAACTCGCCGCCGGGGTGATGGCTGCCTGGCGCGGTCATTCCGACATGACCCTCGGCAACGCCATCGGCTCCAACATCTTCAATATCCTATTCATCCTCGGTGTCACCGCGAGCGCCGTGCCGCTCGTCGTCCCACCTGACTTCCTCGTCTATGAGTTCTGGGCGATGGTCGCAGCCTCGCTTGTCCTGGTGCCGTTCCTTGGCATGCGCTGGCCGATCGGCCGCCTAGGCGGGCTTGCCCTGGTCCTCGCTTACGGGGGCCTCATCTGGGGCGCCGTCGCTTTTCCCGGCGCCTGAGCGATGCCTGATAGAGCTTTTTCAGATCCATCTCCGCGCACTGCGCTCGTCACCGGCGGGGGGAGACGCATCGGGCGCGCGATCGCGGAAGATCTGGCACTGCGCGGCTGGCGGGTCGCGATTCACTGCAACACTTCCAAGAACGAAGCGGAGGACGTCGCTCAGGGCATTCGCGATGCCGGCGGAGAGGCCGCGGTCTTCGCCGCCGATCTCGGCGACGCCCAGGCCCTTGAGGGCCTCCTCCCCAGCGTTGCCGACGCCCTCGGGCCGGTCACACTTCTCGTCAACAATGCCTCGGTCTTTTGGGATGACGCTGCAGAAACCTTGACCGCGGAGGTCTGGGACAAACAGCTCGCGATCAATCTGCGAGCTCCCGTCTTCCTCACGCGCGACTTCGCCAGGCTCTTGCCGCAGGACGTCGAAGGCCTCGTCGTCAACATCGTCGACCAACGGGTTTTGAAGCCGGACGCCGAGTTCGTCTCCTATACGATCTCCAAATCCGCGCTTTGGACGGCGACGCAGACGCTCGCGCAGGCGCTCGCCCCTCGTGTCAGGGTGAATGCGATCGGTCCCGGACCGACATTGCCCAACCCGCATGATGGGGAGGCTGGGTTCGAGCGCGAAGTGGCACAGGAGACGCTTCTCGGGCGTTCCGTCGACCTCGCCGATTTCGGTCGCACCATCCGCTATCTGTGGCAGACGCGGTCGCTGACGGGCCAGTTCATTGCCCTCGACAGCGGCCAGCACCTCACGTGAACGGCCGCGCCTCCCCCGCGGCAACAGGAGAACCCGATGGACATAGCGATGATTGGTCTCGGCCGCATGGGCGCGGGACTTTCCCGGCGCCTGATGGCGTCAGGCCACACCCCCTTCGTCTTCGACCGCAACCAAAGTGCGATCGATGCTCTCGCCAGCGAGGGCGCGCGCCCGCTCGCGGCGCTGAGCCAGGTCACCGCGCTCGCGCCGCCCCGCGCGGTCTGGGTCATGCTCCCGCATGGCGAGGCGACGGAAAGCACGATCCGCGCCCTCGCCGACATCCTCTCTCCCGGCGACTGCATCATCGACGGCGGAAATTCTTATTATAAGGACGACGTGGCGCGGCGCAGCTTCCTGGAGCCGAAAGACATTGCCTATCTCGACGTCGGTGTTTCCGGAGGCATCTGGGGAGAGCGCGAAGGCTTCTGCATGATGATCGGCGGTCCGGACGCAGAGGTTGCGCGTCTCGATCCCATCTTCGCTTCCCTCGCGCCGGGCATCGGCGATCTCCCCGAGACACCCGGCCGCGATGGGCGCGATCCCCGGCCGGCGCAGGGTTATATGCATTGCGGGCCGGCAGGCTCCGGCCATTTCGTCAAGATGATCCATAACGGCATCGAATACGGGCTGATGCAGGCTTATGCGGAAGGTTTCGACATCCTGCGCAATGCCGGCACGGCTGCGCGCCCAGAAAACGAGCGTTTCGACCTCGATTGTGCCGACATCGCCGAAGTGTGGCGCCGCGGTTCGGTGATCCGCTCATGGCTGCTCGATCTTTCGGCCGCAGCGCTCGCCAAGGACCAGGCGCTTGAATCGTTCCGTGGACATGTCGCCGATTCCGGCGAGGCCCGCTGGACATTGGAGGCCGCCGTCGAGGAAGAGGTGTCGGCTGCCACCATCGCCTCTGCCCTGTTCGCCCGCTACCGTTCCAGACGGGAAAGCACCTTTTCCGACAAGCTGCTTTCGGCGCTGCGGGCCGAGTTCGGCGGCCATATCGAGGGCGGGAGCAAGAGCGAAAGAGCATGAGGCGGGTGCGCAAAGGCTAACAAGCGCCTATCTTGGACGACATATGAGTGAGGATATCAGCAACGGTGGGGAGGCGGAGGTCGCACAAACAGCGGACCCGGTCGATTCCGTCTCCTCCGGGGACGAGGTCACGGCCTCCGATACCCCTCGCACGCCCGCGGCAGAGCCGGTTTCCGGCATTGCATTCGAGGAGCTGCCCCCGGCCGAGCCCGGCGCGGACGTGATTGCGGCCGCCGTCAAGACCCTGCCTAACGCACCCGGCGTCTACCGCATGATCAACGAGCACGGTCAGGTGCTCTATGTCGGCAAGGCCCGCAGCCTCAAGAAGCGCGTCGTTTCGTATACGCGGCTCGGCGGCCAGAACAACCGCATCGCCCGCATGATCCGCGCCACTGCGGCGATGGATTTCGTGCGCACCCGGACGGAAACCGAGGCGCTTCTTCTGGAAGCGAATCTCATCAAGCGCTTGCGGCCGCGCTTTAACGTTCTGCTGCGGGACGACAAGTCGTTCCCTTACATCCTGATCACCGGCGATCACGAGGCGCCGATGATCGTGAAGCATCGCGGCGCCCGCAAACGCGCGGGCGATTATTACGGGCCGTTTGCCTCGGCCGGCGCGGTCGGGCGAACGATCAATGCTTTGCAGAAGGCGTTCCTCATTCGCTCCTGTTCCGATTCCGTTTACGAGAGCAGAACCCGTCCTTGCCTTCTCTACCAAATCAAGCGCTGCTCGGCCCCCTGCACCGGCGAGATCTCGGTCGACGATTATGCCAAGCTCGTCGACGAGGCCCGCGCCTTCCTGTCCGGCCGCAGCCAGGCTGTGCGCACAGAGCTCGCCCAGGAAATGGAGGCCGCCTCGTCTCGCTTCGACTTCGAGCAGGCCGCGGTTTATCGTGATCGGCTGGCGGCGCTGTCGCATGTCCAGTCCCACCAGGGCGTCAATCCGCAGAGTGTCGAAGAGGCCGATGTCTTCGCCATCCATCAGGAGGGCGGCATGGCCTGCGTTCAGGTGTTCTTCTTCCGCACCGGGCAGAATTGGGGCAATCGCGCCTATTTCCCGAAGGCCGACAAGACGATGGAGGCGCCCCAGGTTCTCCAGGCTTTTCTGGCACAGTTCTATGACGACAAACCGGTCCCGAAACTCGTCCTCGCCTCGGAGGAGTTCGAGGAGCGTGCGCTGCTTGCCGAGGCGCTCAGCGAGCGCGCCGGGCACCGCATCCAGGTCCATGTTCCGCAGCGAGGAGAGAAACGCGAACTCGTCGAGCACGCGCTGACGAACGCACGCGAAGCCTTGGGCCGGCGGCTGGCGGAAACCTCCAGCCAGGCCCGCCTGCTGCAGGGGCTCGGAGAGGCATTCGGCCTCTCCTCTCCTCCCCGCCGCGTCGAGGTCTACGACAACAGCCACATCCAAGGAACGAATGCGGTCGGCGGCATGATCGTCGCCGGGCCCGAGGGCTTTTCCAAACCGCATTATCGCAAGTTCAACATCCGCTCCGAAGAGATCACGCCTGGCGACGATTTTGGCATGATGCGGGAGGTTCTCACCCGCCGCTTTTCAAGGCTCATCAAGGAGGCCGGTCCGCGCGCTCCGCAAGAGCAGCCATCCGACGATGGCGGCGAACCACAAAGCGACGCGATACCCGCCTGGCCGGATCTCATCGTCATCGACGGTGGCAAGGGACAGCTCTCCGCGACGCTGGGAGTCTTGAAGGAGCTCGGGATCGAAGATCAACCCGTGGTCAGCATCGCGAAGGGCCGCGACCGCGAAGCGGGGCGCGAGACCTTTTTCATGGCGGGAAAAGCTCCCTTCATGCTCCCCCACCGCGACCCAGTGCTCTATTTCATTCAGCGTCTGCGTGACGAGGCGCACCGCTTCGCCATCGGTTCGCACCGCGCTCGTAGAAAAAAGGCAATGGCTGCCAATCCGCTCGACGAGATTTCCGGGATCGGTCCTTCACGAAAACGTGCGCTTCTCCGCCATTTCGGAACGGCTCGCGCCGTTAGCCGGGCCGGCGTGGAAGACCTGATGGATGTGGAGGGAATCTCGGAACAAATGGCCGAAATCATTTACGACCATTTCCACGAGCACGGCGGCTGAGACAAAATGGCACCGGTCTTGGCTAACAATCAGCGTGACAATTACAAAAGTTTTGTCAGGCACTGCTATTGAGACCGTTGACACTGCGAGCGGGCAAGGAACAAGCTGAGGCATGAGCATGGAAGCACAAAACGCGGCCCGCACCCCGCACATCCAGGCTTTTACGATACCGAACGTCCTGACCTATGGTCGGATAGCAGCGGCGCCGCTTCTTGGCGCCTTTTTCATCCCCGATATCGGTCCCTGGATCGCCTTCGTCATCTTCGTGGCGGCGTCCATCACGGACTATTTCGACGGGTATCTCGCCCGGATCTGGGAACAGCAATCGGCCCTCGGCCGCATGCTCGACCCGATCGCCGACAAGCTTCTTGTCGCCGTGGCGATCCTCATTCTGGTGGCGGACGGCATGCTCGCCGGCTGGACGATCTGGGCGGCAATCATCATCTTGATGCGTGAGATCCTGGTCTCCGGTTTGCGCGAGTTCCTGGCCGAATTGCGCGTGAGCGTGCCGGTCACCAAGCTCGCGAAATGGAAGACGACGATGCAGCTTTTCGCGATCGCTGCGCTTTTGATCGCGCCGGCGATCCAGGGCGCCAAGAGCGGCATCATCATCGATCTCGGGCTCGCCTTCTTCTGGCTGGCGGCGATCGTGACGCTCTACACCGGCTATGATTATTTCCGCGCGGGCTTGAAGCATCTGGTGGACGAATGAGCCTCGAACTGCGCTATTTCGCTTGGGTGCGAGAGCGGATCGGAAGCCCAGGAGAGAACATCGACGTGCCCAGCGAGGTCACCACTGTCGGCGATCTGATCAGCTGGCTTTCCAGCAAGGATGAGGG
The DNA here is from genome assembly GCF_030813515.1 of Rhodopseudomonas julia. Taxonomy (NCBI): domain Bacteria; kingdom Pseudomonadati; phylum Pseudomonadota; class Alphaproteobacteria; order Hyphomicrobiales; family Nitrobacteraceae; genus Rhodopseudomonas; species Rhodopseudomonas julia. The sequence continues at coordinate 1,624,467 of NZ_JAUSUK010000002.1, forward strand.
CTATGCGGCCGCGTTCGCCGAGCCGGACATCATCCGCGCCGCGATCGATCATGAGCATGCGGACCATGACACGGCGCTCGCAGGCGCGAAAGAGGTGGCTTTCTTCCCGCCCATGACGGGCGGCTGAAGCTGCTCCGATTGCCGTGGCCCAAAGTGCGCGAGCGCGTGACGACGGCTGAGAAAGTGATTCATGTCCTGCACAATTCGAATCCGGATCCAGCCGCAATCCTTTGATATCGAAGAAGAAAGCTCTCGCCTGACCGAGGGGCGCAGCGATGTCGGCGCGCTCGTCACCTTCACCGGCTATTGCCGCGATGAAGGCGGCACGCTCGCCGCTCTCACGCTGGAGCACTATCCCGGCATGGCGGAAGCTGAAATCAGCCGCATCGCCGAAGAGGCCGTCGCGCGCTGGCCCTTGAGCGGGCTCACGGCTATTCATCGTCATGGCCGCATTGTGCCCGGCGAGCCGATCGTGCTCGTGGCTGCCGCTTCGAGCCATCGTCAAGCCGCCTTCGAGGCAGCATCCTTCATGATGGACTATCTCAAAACCCGCGCGCCCTTCTGGAAGAAGGAAGAACGCGTCGGTGATCAAGAAGGCGATTGGGTGCAAGCGAAGGCTGTGGACGACGCCGCAGCCGGGCGCTGGCAGAAGCCGTGAGCGCTGAAGCCGCAGTTCCAGCACGGACTTTCGAACATCCCGCAGACAGCAAAAAGGGCGCCGCAGCGCCCTTTTCGAATTCACGATGTGGTCGCGCGCTTCAGCCGGCGGCAGCCACCTTCTGAGGTGCCGAAGCCGGCGTCACGGCGGCGATATAATCCTCGAACATCGTCTTCGAGATCTCGCCCGGCGTGAAGTGATAGGGTCCGATCTCCGAGACCGGCGTCACCTCGGCGGCCGTTCCGGTGATGAAGCACTCGGAGAAACCATCGAGCTCCTCGGGCATGATCGCCCGCACTTTGACGTCCAGCCCACGCGCCTCCGCGAGCTCGATGACCGTCTGGCGCGTGAGGCCGTTGAGGAAGCAATCCGGTTCCGGCGTATGCAGGACCCCGTCCTTCACGAAGAAGACGTTGGCACCCGTGCATTCAGCGACCCGGCCGCGCCAATCGAGCATCAGAGCGTCGGCATAGCCTTTGCTCTCCGCCGCATGTTTGGAGATCGTGCAGATCATATAAAGCCCGGCTGCTTTGGCATGGACGGGCGCAGTGCGCGGATCCGGCCGGCAATAGCTCGCGATATCGAGCCTGATGCCCTTCAGCCGCTCTTCCGGATCGAAATAGGACGGCCACTGCCAGGCGGCAATCGCCACATTGATCCGGTTTTTCTGAGCCGAGACGCCCATCATTTCGCTGCCGCGCCAGGCAAAGGGCCGCAGATATGCGTCGGTGAAGTTGTTCACCCGCAGAATTTCGGCCTTCGCCTCTTCGATTTCATCCACCGAATAAGGCAGTTTAAAATCCAAGATCTCCGCAGAATTGTGAAGGCGCTGCGTGTGCTGGAGGCTCTTGAAGACTACCCCACCATAGGCGCGCTCACCCTCGAATACGCAGCTACCGTAGTGAAGACCATGCGTCAGAACATGAATCTTTGCATCGGCCCAGTCGACGAACTCGCCATTGAACCAGATCTTGCCTTGCATTTTATCGAAGGGAACGCCTGCCATTGATTTCTCCTACCCTTGAGCTTGCATTGCTTTCGGCGGCGCATCTTGTAAGGTCTGCGGCAAGAGTGCGCCCTCGTGGACTGTCTCTCCTGCCCCAGCAACCATACACAAACGGCTTGACCTTCGTAGTCAACGACGGAAAATATGTCAACATGGCTGACGTAATTACGCCCTCACGCGAACGGATCGCGCCGATTTTTCCCAAAGAGCGCTACGACGACATAATGTCTTTGCTCTTTTTCGCATATCGAGATTTTATTTCCGATCCAGACGCGATCCTCGCGCGCTATGAGTTCGGTCGGGCCCATCATCGAGTGCTGCATTTCGTGACCTGCCACCCTGGTATGCGCGTGGCGGACCTCTTGGACATGCTGAAAATCACCAAGCAGAGTCTCGGCCGCGTTTTGAAGCAGCTCATCACCGGAGGTTACATCGAGCAGCAGCCGGGCGAGACCGATCGGCGGGAAAGACTGCTCTTCGCCACATCTGAGGGCGAAGCCCTGGCCGCGCGGCTACGCGAACCACAATCTCGCCGAATCGAGAGAGCATTGGCTCACCTCGGGCCCGATGCGCGGGACACGGTCGCGGACTTTCTGCTCAATATGGTCAATGAAGCGGAACAGGGTGACGTGGCGCGACGGGTGTTTGAGGAAAGAAACAGCGCATGACTGTCGTCGAGCAGGCAGTGCCGGCGGAGCTGCCGGACGACGCTCCCCATCTCCTCGTCATCGATGACGACAATCGCATCCGTTCTCTGCTTTCGCGCTTTTTGAGGAATGGCGGTTACCGCGTGACCGTTGCAGCCTCCGCCGAAGAGGCGAGACGTCACCTCTCGGCCATGACCTTCGATCTTCTCATCGTCGATGTGATGATGCCGGGCGAAAACGGCATGGATCTGGTGGCAAGCCTGCGGAAAACCGACGACGTACCGATCTTGATGCTGACAGCGCGTTCGGAGGCGGAAAGCCGCGTGCGGGGTCTGGAGCTCGGCGCCGACGATTATCTTGCCAAGCCCTTCGAGCCGCGCGAACTGCTTCTGCGTATCAGTAATATCCTTAAGCGGGGAAGCCCGCCGCCCGTGCGCGAGATCGAATTCGTGCGCTTCGGCCCGTTCACATTCAATCTTGAGCGGGGCGAGCTGAAACGCGGGTTGGAGCCGATCCGTCTCACCGACCGCGAGCGCGAATTGCTGACCGCCTTCTCCAGCCGACCGGGCGAGACGGTTCCCCGCCATGAGCTGTTGTCCAGCTCAGATGCGAGTGGCGAGCGCACCGTCGACGTGCAGGTCAACCGATTGCGGCGCAAAATCGAAGCCGATCCCTCAAACCCGGTGCATCTGCAGACGGTTCGCGGCATCGGCTACCGGTTGATGGTCGACTGATTCAGAATGCCGCGAGCGCCGTTCCTTATACGCGCAGTCTCCGCCGTTTTCTCCGACCGCGGCACGCTTGCGCGCCTCAATCACCAAGGCCTGCGACGGCAGCTCAGACGCTGGCGACGCCGGCTCAAGCGCATCCGTCCGTTCGGAGGGTTCGGCGACCGCCTCATGGGGCGCATGCCGAAAGGGCTCTTTGCCCGCTCCATTTTGATCGTCGTCACCCCGATCGTCATTCTCCAGGCGATCGTCGCCTATGTCTTCATGGAGAGGCACTGGCAGCTCGTCACCGAACGTCTGTCACAATCACTCACAGGCGACATTGCCGCCCTCATTGCGGTGATCGAGCGCTATCCGCACGAGCCGGGTTATCTCGACGTCACGCGGCTCGCTGCCGACACGTTTCAACTCACCGTTTCCATTTTGCCGCCGGACCCCCTGCCCCCGCCCGTTCCGAAGCCCTTCTTCTCTCTCCTCGACCACACCCTGTCGGAGCAGATCACTCAGGTGATCGGACGCCCGTTCTGGATCGACACTGTTGGCAATTCCGATCTCGTCGAGATCCGCATTCGGCTCGACGATGTCGTCCTGCGCGTCTTCGCACCGCGCCGACGCGCCTATGCCTCCAATTCTCACATCTTTCTCGTCTGGATGAGCGGCAGCGCACTTATCCTGCTGGCGATCGCGCTGTTGTTCTTGCGCAATCAGATCAAGCCGATCGTCGCCCTCGCCTATGCGGCCGAAAGTTTCGGCAAAGGCCGCAACGTGGAGAACTTCAAACCACGAGGAGCACGGGAGGTCCGACAGGCGAGCCAGGCCTTTCTCGACATGCGCGAGCGCATCGAACGCCAGATCGAGCAACGCACCACGATGCTGTCAGGCGTGAGTCATGATCTCAGGACCATTCTGACAAGGTTTCGCTTAGAGCTCGCTCTGCTGCCGGAAGGCGAAGAGAGCCAGGCGATGCAGAATGACGTCGAAGAGATGAGCCGCATGCTGGAGGATTATCTGGCCTTCGCCAAGGGCGATGCCGGCGAAGAGACGGAAGCCGTCGTGCTGCCCGATCTCCTCGAAACCCTTGCCGAACACACGCGATGCAACGGCGATACGGTCGTGTTGAATTTCTCGGGCGAGCCGGAGATCCACGTGCGCCCGACAGCTCTCGCGCGTTGCCTCTCCAACCTTCTCACAAACGCGGCAAAATTTGCCGATCGCATCGAGATCAGCGCCACCCACCGCGACGGCATCCTGGAAATCAGCATCGACGATGATGGCCCGGGTATTCGCGACGAGGATAAGGAGGCGGTGTTTCGCCCGTTCTACAGGCTAGATGATGCCCGCAACGTCGACGTGGGCGGAACGGGGCTGGGGCTTGCCATCGCGCGCGACATTGCGCGCAGCCATGGCGGGGACATTGCCCTGGAAGACAGCCGGCTTGGCGGGTTGAGGGCGGTGGTGACTATTCCTGCCTGAACGCCCCTAAAAAAGCCGCCCACCGACGGGCACCTCGAGATTCGGCTCGATCAGCACGACCTCCCCGTCGGCGTCAGGAACGCCAAGCGTCAAAACTTCCGAGCGCATGGGGCCGATCTGGCGCGGCGGGAAATTCACGACGGCAAGCACCTGCCGCCCGACGAGCTCGCTCGGTTCATAATGCTTGGTGATCTGGGCCGATGATTTCTTCTGCCCGATCTCCTCGCCAAAATCGATGAGAAGCTTGTAGGCGGGCTTGCGCGCTTCCGGAAACGGGGAGGCCTCGACAATGCGTCCGACACGGATATCGACTTTCAGGAAATCGTCGAAGGCGATCGTCTCGCAAACCGAGTCGCTCATACTTCGGCGGCCCCGGCTGCCTGTGCACCATCAGAGCGCGCCGCCTCTTCAGGCGTCGGCGCATTTCGCGGCGTCGTGTGGCGACGGCCTCCGGGCGGCCGTGGCAGGAAACGCGCCAGCCGATCGAGCCGCATCACGGCGCGTTCGCCCTTGCGGAGTTCGCGGTCGAGTGCGGACATTGTGCGCGCAAGCCCCGGATCGTCGTCCCTCAGCCAGGTGCGCATCACGCGACCCCACAGGAAAGCCAGGCCCTGCGCCCGGACCAAACCCGCCGGTCCGCCGGAAGAAATACCCGCCGCAGTCATCATCCAGGCCATCGACGTGACAAGGTGGCGGTTCAGCTCCGCGGCCAAAAGTGGATCCCGTCTCGCCGAATGGGCCAAACCGGAAACCGCATTCTTATGGGGCCCTAAGGCTTCAAAGCGCGAAAACAGCACATCGAAGAGCCGTTCGCGCGTGCTTTCAAACGCCATATCCGGATCGAGATTGGAAAGGACGGCCCGATCGGTCCGCCGACAAAAGTCCCCGACGATATCGCCCCGACCGTCATAAGCCTCGCGCAATTGCTGCAGGGTGACCCCTGCCTCGTCGGCGATGTCGGCGAGCGTCACCTCATCCCAGTCGCGCTCGGCTACAAGGTCGAGCAATGCGTCGATGATCTTATCGCGGGTTTTGGCAGTGGCCATCGTGGTCAATTCCCTTCTGCCCTCAACATGGCGTGGCGCTCTTGTAGATAGAGGCCGCTCTCATCGGGCAAGACCCCGCCACAATGCCGCAGGCAGCCTCAGCCAAGCTCGATCGAGCGCCGCTTGGCGGCGGCGACCGCCTCGCGCATCAAATCGACAAGACCGTGCTCGCTCATCAGCACTTCGAGAGCTGCCTGAGTGGTGCCGCCTGGAGACGTCACATTGCGGCGCAGCTCCTCCGCAGACAGCGGACTTGCGGCGAGAAGCGCCCCGCCTCCGACCACCGTCTGGCGTGCAAGCTGCATGGAAAGTTCCGCCGGCAGTCCAGCGGCTTCGCCTGCTGCAGCCATCGCCTCTACGAGATGAAAGACGTAAGCGGGTCCCGAGCCTGAGACCGCCGTCACCGCATCGATCAGCCCTTCATCGTCGACCCAAGCGATCTTTCCTGTCGGAAGCATCAGGCGATCGACCAAAGCGCGATCCTGCGCAGTCACCGCATCGTTGGCGACCGCAACAGCCATGCCCGCGCCGACCTGCGCTGGGGTATTCGGCATAACCCGCACAATACGCGAGGATACGTCAAAGCCCTTCGCCAATCGGCCGAGACCGATCCCGCCAGCGACCGAGATGATCAGCGTTTCTTTGCCGGCGTATAGCGCCGCTTCTGGCAAAACGTTGTCCATCTGCTGCGGCTTGACGGCAAGCACCAGCAAACGCGGCGCGCTGTCGAACCCGTCGGGGCCATTCGAAATGACCACGCCGCGGGAGCCGAGCTCATGCGTTCTCTCCGGCGAAAGCCCAGGATCTCGGACAATTGTCCTCTCCGGCGCGAGACCAGCCGAAAGCCATGCCTCCAGCATGGCGCCCCCCATCCGCCCGGCACCGACAAGGAGAACAGGTCCAATCTCAGAAAGATCCGCTTCGGCGGTCATAGTCTATGCCTCTCCAAGCGTCTCGAAGAGAACGGAGCCGAGAGCCTCCTCGGGCGATTTGCCGGCCCAGATGACGAACTGGAAAGCCTGATAGTAGCGCTCGCAGGCTTCCACCGCCGCGGAGAGAATTCCCTCAAGCTGACCGGTGTTGACCTCCGCCCCATCTGAAAGAAGCAGTGCGCTGCGGTACATGATGACGCCTTCGGCCTGCCAAAGATCGAAATGACCGATCCACAATTGCTCGTTCACCAGCGCCAGAAGACGCATGATTTCCGTCTTGCGGCGCTCACTGACACGAAAATCGAAGGCAGCCGCAAGATGCATTGCCTCCAATTCTTCCATCCATGACAGCGAAATATTGTAGTCGCAGAAGCTGCCGGCGATCGAAACCGTAATTTCGTCCTCGCCGGACCGGTCAAAGCTCCAATCGTGATAGGTGGCGATCTGCTCCACCAGGTCGACAAGATTTCCGGCGGCAGCGGTCTGAAAATCGAGCAGGCTCATAATTGGCCCTCGCATCTTGGGAGGTTGCAAGGCATCGAAAAGTGATGGGACGCGATGAGAATCAGCAGCTCCTTCAGTTCTTTAGCCTTAGGTGTGGCCGTGTCGATTTGATGACGCCACGAATCTCTTTCATTTCCAAGTATAGGAACGAAGGCGTGCCGCAAAACCCGCAGCTCGGCCTGAGCGGGCTTTTCCACGACCGATCGCCCGACGCCGAACCCGACGTCGGGGCAGCTGTCGTACGGGAGAGAAACGTCAGTCGGCGAGAGGACCTTCCTCATCGGCCGCAAGCCGTGCTTCGTCGCCGGCAAGCCGAGCTTCGAGAGCAGCGACGCGCTGCTGCAAGGCTTCATTCTCCGCGCGCGCCTTCAGAGCCATGTCGCGAACGGTTTCGAACTCTTCGCGCTGGATGAGATCGAGCTCGGACATGATGCGCTCCAGCTGAGAGCGCATCGCTGTTTCGGCTTCGCGCCGCACCCCCTGGGCTACCCCCGTCGCATCCGTCATCAGCTTGGCGAATTCGTCCATGAGGCGATTGGAGGTCTGCGTCATCGGGATCCCTTTCCGGCATTGTTTGGCACTGACGCCAGGCGTTCCTTCGGTGGCGCTGCGGCATACAGAGGGTGAGATATAGGAGCTCCGCGCCCGGCCGCAAGCGGAGAGACAAGGGCGTGGGGTCGCGGGAGAGGGAGCGCGGCGGCCACAGCCCGCGCCCGGTTGACCAGCAGCGCCATTCTGGGCAAGGGTCCGGCGCGCTTTAACACAGAAGCATCGTGACTCCCGTGGCCCTGCCGTTTCCGAAGATCGATCCCGTTGCCGTGGAGATCGGCCCCCTCGCCGTGCGCTGGTACGGCCTCGCCTATTTTGTCGGCATCCTTCTCGGCTGGTGGTATGCGAGACGCCAGGCTGGCAATCCGCGCCTCTGGCAGGGAGGCCGCGCGCCCCTGACGGCGGCGGATCTCGACGATTTTGTCTTGTGGATCACCGTCGGCATCATTCTCGGCGGGCGCCTGGGATACGCGCTCTTCTACCAGCCAGACCATTTTTTGAACGAGCCCCTCGCCTTCTTTCGGCTGTGGGAGGGCGGCATGTCGTTCCACGGCGGGTTGATTGGCACAATCGTGGCGATGATGGCGTTTTCCTGGAAACGCGGCCTGCCTTTGATGTCGCTTTTCGACGTCGTGTCGACCGCTGTCCCCTTTGGCCTCTTCTTCGGCCGCATCGCCAATTTCATCAACGGCGAGCTCTTCGGGCGCCCGACGGACGTTCCCTGGGCAATGATCTTTCCGGGCGGCGGCGGAGCTCCAAGGCATCCGAGCCAACTCTATGAAGCGGCTCTGGAGGGTGTCCTGCTGTTCCTCATTCTGCGACTCCTGACACATCATTTCAGGAGCTTGCGCTATCCCGGCCTGACGAGTGGCGCCTTCCTCATCTTTTACGGATCGTTCCGTATCTTCGTCGAGTTTTTCCGCCAGCCTGACCCCCAGCTTGGGTTCATCGCTGCCTTCTTGACGATGGGCATGATCTTGTCGGTTCCGATGATTCTGATCGGTGCCGGAGCAGTCATCTACGCATGGCGGCGCGGCCCGCGGCCGACGGAGGTTGGGGTGTGACGGGTACACTTTCAGACGCGCTGAAAGACATCATCCGCACCAACGGACCGATGACGCTCGCAAGCTGGATGGGCCATTGCCTCGGCCATCCCGAACACGGTTACTACGTCACCCGCGACCCGTTCGGCGCGACGGGCGATTTCATCACGGCCCCCGAAGTCAGCCAGATGTTCGGAGAGATCATCGGGGCGTGGATCATCGATCTTTGGCAACAGGCGGGCTGTCCGCAGCCCATCAACCTCGTCGAGCTCGGGCCGGGCCGCGGCACCTTGATGAGCGACATTCTGCGTGTCGTGCGTCTGAAGCCGAACTTCTGCAACGGGCTTTCGGTGCATCTCGTGGAGACGAGCCCCGTGCTGGCCAAGGCGCAGGAAACCGCTCTTGCATCCTTCGCTGGCCGGAAAGAATGGCATGAGAGCCTCCAGACGCTGCCGCAGGGTCCCCTTTTTGTGGTCGCCAACGAGTTTTTCGACGCGCTGCCGATCCGGCAATTCGTCTTCAGGCGGGGGAGCTGGGAAGAGCGCATGCTTGGCCTCGATGCCGAGGGCGAGCTGACTTTCGGCTTTGGACCGGGACGCCCGGAGAATGTGCCGTTCGAACCGCAGGAGGGCGATGTCTGGGAGGAGCGGCCCGCAGCAGCACCGATCGTGGCAGAGTTGGCAGAGCGCTTTGCAAGCGACGGCGGAGGCGCCCTCATCATCGATTATGGCCATGGCGAGGCGGGTTTCGGAGATACGCTCCAGGCCGTAGCCCGGCACGAATTCGCTGACCCATTGAAACGGCCTGGCGAGGTGGACCTGACGGCTCACGTCGATTTTTCCGCTCTATCCGATGCGGCCTTTACGGCCGGCGCGGATGTCTACGGCCCCATGCATCAGGGCGAGTTTCTCTTGCACCTCGGTCTCGTCGAGCGCGCCGGACGACTTGGATTCGGGCGCAGCGAAGAGGAGCAGGAAGCACTTCGCAACGAGGTGACCCGCCTTGCCGGTCCTGAGGACATGGGGGAGCTCTTCAAGGTTCTGGCCATCGTCAAGCCCGGGCTCGTGCCGGCACCCTTTGCCACCTCTTAGTTTCTGAGCAGTGGGCTCGCGCGGGTCCCTTTGCGGCTCGTCCGCAGCGCCGCCATCGTTTTGGCGCAGACACGTCTCATCCCGGCAGGAAGGACAGATGATGCCGCTCTCTCACTCTTTTCGCTCATTGATCGCCACAGGGCTGGCCGCGGGACTGATTGCCGGCGGCGGGAGCGCCTTCGCCCAGGGCGCGGGACCGATCAAGGTCGGAGATCTGACGATCAGCGATGCATGGACCCGAGCAACACCGCCAGGCGCACCGTCGGCCGGCGGCTATCTCACCATCTCCAATGCGGGTTCTAAGCCAGACCGGCTCGTCTCCGTCTCTGCCCCATTCGCGGAGGAAAGCGCCGTCCATGCGATGAGCATGCAGGACGGTGTCATGAGAATGCGGGCGATGAGCGAGGGTCTCGAAATCCGGCCGGGCGAGAGCGTGACGCTAGAGCCCGGCGGGAACCACGTGATGTTCATGGGGCTTGAGACCACCTTGACCGCGGGAAAGGCGGTACCGGTCACGCTCACTTTCGAGCATGCGGGAAAAGTCGAACTCGATTTGCCGACGGCAGCGATTGGAGCCACGCATCCTCCTGAAGCGTCGAAATAGCCCGGCAGACGCGGCGAACATGCATTTCCGGCAGCTCCTGTTTGGCGCCTTTGCCCTACTCATCGCCGCTTCGGCAGAGCCGGCGACGGCGCTCATCCAGCGACCCGGCGAAGCCTCTGGCGGTACCGTGCGCATTCATTCGGGCTTTGCACGGGCAACGCCAGGACCGGCACAAGAGACGGCCGCTTACCTCATCATCACCAATACCGGCCTGCAGCCGGAGCGCCTTCTTTATGTGGAGACGCCGTTTGCCGACCGGAGCGAACTGCGGGAAACAAGCTTCAATGAAGACGGCACCCTCGAAACACGTCGGCTCAGAAGCATCAACATTCCACCCGGCCGCACGATCACGCTCGCGCCCGGAGGCGAGCATCTCGTCTTCTGCGGACTGTCGAAACCTCTTATCCAAAATGAACGAATCCCGGTCACGCTCACTTTCGCCAGGGCCGGCCGCATCGACCTCTCGTTGCCCGTTTCCACAGCCGGAGCAAGACAACCCCCGAGATGAAGACCATTGATGAAAAGCTCACAGGTCTGGCAGCCTCGCCGTTTCGTTGAGAGCCACCGTCCTGCATGATCCGATCTCGACCAGCCACTCCACGACCTTGAGAGAAGAATGTCTCCGACACCGATTCAGGCTGATGCCCTCGCCTTCCCGAATATCCGTCACGCCTTCTTCACGCGGGAGGGCGGCGTCTCGGAGGGCATCTATGCGAGCCTCAATACCGGGCTCGGCTCCGCAGACGACCGTCTGCACATCCTGGAAAATCGCGCCCGGGCCTGCCGTCATCTGGAGGTCGCGCCGGAGCAGCTCGCAACGCCCCACCAGATCCACAGCAGCGATGCAAATTTGGTCCACGAGGTCTGGGCGCCCGGCGAAGGGCCGCGTTGCGATGCCCTGGTGACGAACCGACGCGGGGTCCTTCTCGGCATCGGCACCGCCGATTGCGGCCCGGTTCTTTTTGCCGATGCGAAGGCGGGCGTGATCGGCGCAGCGCACGCTGGATGGAAGGGCGCGTTCTCCGGCATCCTGGAAGCCACCATCGACGCAATGGCGGAACTCGGCGCCGAGCAATCCTCCATTGTCTCCGTTCTAGGCCCCACGATCTCGGCCAAAAACTACGAGGTCGGCGAGGATTTCGTGGACCGCTTTGTATCTGCGGACGGCGAGAACAAGACATTCTTCGCCGCATCCGAGCGGGCCGGCCACGCCATGTTCGACCTCCCGGCTTACATTCTGAAGCGTCTGCGAGAGGCGGGCATCGAGGCTCACAACCTCGATCTATGCACCTATGCGGATGAAGAACGCTTCTTTTCCTATCGTCGCGCGACCCATCGCAACGAAAAGGATTATGGACGCCTGCTCTCGGCAATTGTCTTGGCATAGGCAGAAAGCACGAGGTGCGTCTGTCTGCCATGCAAAGACGCAGGGGACTGGCGGCTTTAGCTGGTGGACGTCGACACGGTCAGCCGGTATGAGGCCCTTCTGAAAAGGCTTGATTATGCGACTGTCTCCGCTTCTGGCGTTTCTCGCGCTCATCCCACTGGCCGCATGCAACCCCGCTCTCAACACGGGCGGGCCAGGTGCTTCTGTGTCCAGTTCAAGCAAGGTGACGACAGACGCTCGTATTGCCTTCGCGCCGTTGACGGGACCGCCGCAGAAAATTGCCGACGCGCTTGCCGTGGAAGTGGCACGTGGCGCGACGAGCCGCGGGATCGCGCTAGCCAACTTTCAAGACGCGACCGCCAATTACACCATGAAGGGTTATCTCTCGGCTGTCGCTGAAGACGACGGAACGCTCGTCGTCTATGTCTGGGACGTGCTCTCGCCTGACTTGAAGCGTGTGCATCGAATTGCCGGAAAGATCATGATTGAGCGCAAGGCGAGCGATCCGTGGTCGGCCGTCGACGACAAGACGCTGGCGCTCGTCTCGCAGGAAACGCTCGACAAACTGACATCCTGGCTCGCATCCGGTTGATCAGCGCACACAGTTCGCTATACGCCAGCCTTGCCGCCGTGCATGGTGACCGCGCCGAAAGGCGCTTCCTTTGCAGCTCACCACTCCGGAGAGCCGCCTGAATGTTTGAGAGGGCTTCCAGCCGATGAAAATCGTCGCCGGCAATTCCAACCGGAGTCTTGCGCAGCAGATCAGTTCCTATCTCGATGTGGAGCTGGCAAAATGTGCCGTAAGACGGTTCGCCGACCAAGAGATCTTCGTAGAGATCCAGGAGAACGTGCGCGGCGAAGACGTCTTCGCGATCCAATCGACGAGCTTCCCCGCCAACGACAACCTGATGGAGCTGTTGATCATCATCGACGCGCTCCGACGGGCTTCAGCGCGGCGCATTACGGCAGTGATCCCCTATTACGGCTATGCCCGCCAGGACCGAAAGCCTGCGGCGCGCACGCCGATCTCGGCCAAGCTCGTGGCCAATCTGATCACTGAAGCCGGTGCGGATCGTGTCCTCACACTCGACTTGCACGCCGGTCAGATCCAGGGCTTCTTCGACATCCCAACGGACAATCTCTATTCGGCGCCTGTGTTCACGCGCGACGTGAAAGAGCATTACGAGCTTGGCAATGTCATGGTCGTGTCTCCTGACGTCGGCGGTGTGGTGCGCGCGCGTGCCATCGCAAAACGCATCGATGCGCCGCTGGCGATCGTCGATAAGCGCCGCGAGCGTCCCGGCGAATCGGAAGTGATGAACATCATCGGCGAGGTGGCCGGCCGCGACTGCCTTCTCGTCGACGACATCGTCGATTCGGGCGGCACGCTCTGCAATGCGGCCGACGCGCTGCTCGCCAAGGGCGCAACGTCCGTCACCGCTTATATCACCCACGGCGTGCTTTCGGGCGGCGCGGTCGCGCGCATCACGGCCTCGCGGCTGACCGAACTCGTCATCACCGATTCCATCGAGCCGACGGCGGCCGTCACCAGCGCTCACAATGTGCGCGTGGTTTCGATCGCGGCTCTTCTCGGCGAGGCAATCTCGCGCACCGCGCTGGAAAAATCGGTCTCCAGTCTCTTCGACTAAGGCCCCAGCCTTCCCCACAACGATCGGATTTGCGAGCACGGGTTCTTCGAGGCGAAGAAGCCTCCCGTCTTGAAGCTGTCATAACGCGTGCGAGATACGCCCCTCAATGGCATTGAGGGGGACGATATGCGCGCGCTGGACACCCGGGAGCAAACGACCGAAGGCTCGGCTTTCGAAGTCTTCAAGGTCTTTCTGGTGCGCGGCCTCACCTCCTTCGGCGGACCTGTCGCGCATCTCGGCTATTATCACGAAGCCTTCGTGAAGAGGCGCGGCTGGCTGAGCGACGCGGCCTACGCCGATCTGATTGCGCTTTGCCAGTTTCTCCCCGGCCCGGCCTCGAGCCAGGTGGGCATGGCTATCGGCCTTATGCGCGCCGGCTATCTCGGCATGCTGGCCGCCTTCGTCGGCTTTACCCTGCCCTCGGCTCTCCTCATGTACGCCTTCGCGGAGGCTTTCGGCTTTCTCTCGCCGCTCATCGGATCCGGCTGGATCGCGGGCCTCAAAGCTGCAGCGGTCGCTGTGGTGGCTTTTGCCCTCCTCGGCATGGCAAGAAATCTGACACCCGATCTCCGTCGTCTCGTCATAGCGGCCGGAGCCGCAGCTCTCGTTCTTGTGGCGCACACGCCGTGGACGCAGCTCGCCGCCATTCTCATCGGCGCTGTGCTCGGGCTCTGGCTCGTTCCAAACGAAGCGGTGGAGGCGCGCGAGGCCGAAGCCGCCGCCGACACCAAAGTGGGCCGGCGCCTCGGTGTTGCTGCTTTTGGCGTCTTCATCGTCCTGCTTCTCATCGCCTTCACGCTGCGTGGAACCCCTACCGGCCTGGGACTGGCAGCCCATTTTTATCACGCAGGCGCCCTCGTCTTCGGCGGCGGCCATGTCGTCCTGCCTCTTCTGGAGACCGAGGTCGTTTCTTCGGGCCTCGTCTCTCGCGACGCTTTCCTGGCCGGGTATGGCGCCGCACAGGCGCTGCCCGGACCGCTCTTTGCCTTCTCGGCCTATCTTGGATCGCTCGCGCAAACGCCTCTCGCCGGCGCGCTCGGCGGTCTCGTCGCCCTTTTGGCGATTTTCCTTCCGGGCGCCCTACTCGTCATCGCAGCCCTGCCCTTCTGGCGAGAGCTTCAGCACGCGCCGAATGCAAGAAAGGCGCTGGCCGGGGTTAACGCAGCCGTTGTTGGAATCCTCGCCGCCGCACTCTACGATCCGGTCTTTAAGGCGGGCGTCGACTCACTCGACAGCACTGCGATTGCCGCGAGCGCCTTTCTGGCCCTCGCTGGGCTGCGCGTGCCGGCTTGGGGCGTGGTGATCGTAGCCGCGGGCGTGGGGGCCGTCATTCTCTGACCCCTCTTCCTGCCGTCCCGCCTCTGCATTGCCTTTTGCGCAGGCCTCGCCTATAAGCGCGCCCACGCGCCGGCACCCTTGGAGGCCGGGCGTACAAGGAGCCGCACCATGCGGCTCTTTCTCTTCTTAAACCTAGGAGTGCACCAATGAGCCACACTTACGAGCTCACAGCTGAGGTGCGCGAACGGAGCGGCAAGGGGGCCGCACGTGCCGTGCGCCGCGAGGGTAAAGTCCCAGCCGTTATTTACGGCGACAAGAAGCCCGCCACGCCGATCGCGCTGAACTACAAAGAACTGAATTTGAAGCTGCGGGCCGGCGGCTTCCTCACCACCGTCGCCACCATCAACGTTGACGGCGACAAGGTACGCGTGATCCCGAAGGATTATCAGCTCGATCCCGTCCGCGGCTTCCTGATGCACGTGGACTTTCTGCGCGTTTCGCGCGGCACGACGCTGACCCTGGAACTGCCGGTGCACTTCATCAACGAGGAAGAAGCTCCGGGCCTCACCCGCGGCGGCGTTCTCAATGTCGTGCGCCACACCGTCGAGGTGCATGTGCCGGCAGATCAGATTCCGGAAAATCTGGTGGCCGACCTCGCCGGCCTCGATATCGGCGACAGCGTCCACATCTCCAACATCGCCCTGCCTGAGGGCGTGACGCCGACCATCACCGACCGTGACTTCACCGTCGCCACGATCGCCGCTCCGGCGTCGCTCATCAGCGAAGAGAGTGAAGAAGAGGCCGAGGGTGAAGAGCCCGAGGTCGAAGGCGAAGGTGACGAGGAAGAGGAGACGGAGGAGTAATCCTCCCCCTCTCGACCAAGGGAGGTCGGACGATGCTGTTGATCGTCGGTCTCGGCAATCCTGGTCGCCGGTACGCTCATCATCGGCACAATATCGGCTTCATGGCGGTGGACGAAATCCACCGCCATCATCGTTTTTCGAACTGGCGCGCGCGTTTCCAGGGGGAAGCGGCCGAAGGCCAGACCGGCGACGAGAAGATCGTTATCGTCAAACCCGCGACCTTTATGAACGAATCCGGCCGCTCGGCCGGAGACGCCATGCGTTTCTACAAGCTGAAGCCGGAAGACGTGCTCGTCATCCACGATGATTTGGACCTGGCGCCGGGCAAGCTTCGCCTCAAGACAGGCGGCGGCCACGGCGGTCACAACGGTCTCAAATCGCTCGACGCGCATATCGGAAAATCGTACCGCCGCATGCGCATCGGCATCGGCCATCCGGGCGCCAAGGAATTGGTGAACGCCCATGTCCTGCACGATTTCGCCAAGGAAGACGAAGAGTGGCGCGAGCCGCTCTTGCGCGCAATTGCGGAAAATGTCGGTCTTCTGGCTGAGGGTGATGAAGCCAATTTCATGAACCGCGTGCATCTGGCCAGCAACGGCTCGGCGCAACGTCCCGTCGAAGGGACCCCGCCGCCGCCGGCACCAGCCAGTTCGCGCGCCTCGGGAGAAAGCCGGTCAGGACCGCTTGCCGATGGGCTCAAAAGGCTCTTCCGGCGCGATTCCTGACTGCAGCCCTCCCTTCACTCCAACTTTCGAACAGGCATCGCCATGGGTTTCAAATGCGGCATCGTCGGCCTGCCCAATGTCGGCAAGTCCACTTTGTTCAACGCGCTCACCAAGACGGCCGCAGCGCAGGCAGCGAATTATCCCTTCTGCACGATCGAGCCGAACACCGGCGAAGTCGCAGTCCCTGACCCGCGCCTCAAGCGCATCGCGGAGATCACGAAATCCGCACAGACGGTGCCGACACGCCTCACCTTCGTCGACATTGCGGGCCTGGTACGCGGTGCATCCAAAGGCGAAGGCCTCGGCAACCAGTTTCTCGCCAATATCCGCGAGGTCGACGCGATCGCGCATGTCCTGCGCTGCTTCGAAGACGGCGACGTCACGCATGTGGAAGGCCGCATCGATCCGGTGGCCGACGCAGAGACCGTCGAGACCGAGCTCATGCTTGCCGATCTTGAAAGCCTAGAGCGCCGGGTCGTGGCCATGCGCAAAAAGGCAACGGCCAAAGACAAGGAGGCGTTGGCCTTTCTGCCGGTGATGGAAAAGGCGCTCACGGCCCTTCAGGAAGGCCGCATGGTGCGCACCATCCGCGCCGAACTCTCCGACGAGGATCGGGCGATCCTGCGCACGCTCGGGCTTTTGACGTCCAAGCCTGTTCTCTATGTCTGCAACGTTGCGGAAGACGAAGCCGCAACAGGCAACGCCCATTCCGCTCGCGTCGCAGAACGTGCGGCCGCCGAAGGAGCCGCCTGCGTCGTCATCTCCGCTTCCATCGAAGCGGAAATCGCCCAACTCGATGCGGAAGAGCAGGCCGATTATCTTGCCGATCTCGGGCTCGAAGAGCCTGGCCTCGACCGGCTTATCCGCGCCGGCTACGAGCTTCTGGATCTGATCACCTTCTTCACGGCCGGGCCAAAAGAAGCACGCGCCTGGACGATCCGGCGCGGCTCTCGCGCCCCGCAGGCCGCAGGCACGATCCACTCCGACTTCGAACGCGGCTTCATTCGTGCGCAGACCATCAAATACGATGATTTCATCGAGCTCGGCGGAGAGACGGCTGCCAAGGAGGCGGGTCGGGCGCGCGACGAAGGCAAGGAATATGTCGTGGAAGACGGCGACGTGCTTCTCTTCAAGTTCAACGCCTGAACGACTGGGCCTGAAAGCCTGGGCGTGAACTTCTCGACAGGGATTTTTGTCGACCCTAAGAATGGGTCATGTTGCATTTCGAGGATTTTCGTCCCGGCCTTGAGCTACCGCTCGCGCCCTACGCCGTGAGCCGCGAGGCGATCATCGCCTTTGCGGCGGAGTTCGACCCTCAGCCATTCCATCTCGACGAAGCCGCCGCGGCGTCAAGCATGCTCGGCGGTCTTGCCGCTTCGGGATGGCACAGCTCGGCGATATTCATGCGCATGATGTACGACGGGTGGCTGAAAGACGCCGCCTCGATGGGTTCATCCGGCATCGAGGAGGCGCGCTGGCTGAAGCCTGTGCGCCCAGGCGACCGCCTCTCCGGCGTCTCGCTCGTCCTCGACAGGCGGGCCTCTGCAAGCCGTCCGCATCTCGGCGTGGTGCGTTTCGAACACCGGGTTACCAACCAGAACGGCCAGCTCGTTCTGACGATGACCAACCCGATCGCCTTCCGGCTCCGCGAGGCGGTGGCATGAAGACATTCGAAGCGATCCAGATCGGCGAGCGCATCATGCTCGGCTCGTATCATTTCTCGAGCGAGGAGATCGTCCGTTTCGCCGAAGCCTTCGACCCACAGGATTTCCATCTCAGCGAGGAAGCCGCCGCCAACGGACCTTTTGGCCGGCTCGCAGCTTCCGGCTGGCACACGGCGGCGATCTTCATGAAACTCTGGATCGCCTATTCAAAGGAAGAGGCAGCGCGCGGGGGAGACTTCGATCCGCGCAATGCCGGTCCCTCCCCCGGCTTCGAAGACCTCAAATGGGTGAAGCCGGTGTTCGCCGGAGACATCCTCACCTACACGACCGAGATCATCGACAAGAAGGAGAGCGCGTCACGTCCCGAATGGGGCCTCGTCGTCATGCGCAACGAGGCACACAAGCAGGACGGAGAGCTCGCCTACACCTTCATCGGCAAGGTCTTTGTGAGGCGTGAGATGTCCGCAGACGCGCGATAGAGGCTGGGGCTTAGCCGCCCCCTTGCCTGCCTGCTTTAGTCGCCAGCGAAGCTTACAAGCGTGCGCACGGGCACACCAAGCTTTTCCAACTTGGCCGCCCCGCCGAGATCCGGCAGATCGATGACGAAAACCGCAGCGACCACATCGGCTCCGATCTGATGCATCAGGCGGATGGCCGCGTCCGCCGAACCGCCGGTCGCGATGAGATCGTCGACGAGGATCACCTTTTCCTGGGGACGAATCGCATCCTTGTGGATCTCCATTTCGTCCAGACCGTATTCGAGGCTGTAGGCGATCCGCACCGTATCGTAAGGCAGCTTGCCCTTTTTGCGGATCGGCACGAAGCCGGCGGACAGCTGGTGCGCCACGGCGCCACCCAGAATGAAGCCGCGGGCCTCGATGCCGGCGACCTTGTCGATCTTGGAGCCAGCCCAGGGCTGCACCAGTTCATCGACCGCACGCCGAAAAGCGCGCGCATCCCCCAACAGCGTGGTGATGTCGCGAAACGCGATTCCCGGCTTCGGATAATCCGGAATTGTCCGGATGGTGCTCTCGAGCGTGTCGATCAGGCTGTTCATCCCCGGCCTCAGCTGCCTCCGCGTTCGTCCGCTTTTGCGCGAACGACCAGTCGCTTAGCACCCGCAGACCGCGACGGCCAGATGGGCATCTTGCCGCCGCACAAAGGTTGGGGCGCAGCGCCGGGAATTGCGGCCGCGCACCCCAAG
Source organism: Rhodopseudomonas julia (assembly GCF_030813515.1). NCBI lineage: Bacteria > Pseudomonadati > Pseudomonadota > Alphaproteobacteria > Hyphomicrobiales > Nitrobacteraceae > Rhodopseudomonas > Rhodopseudomonas julia. Next base: position 1,643,518 of record NZ_JAUSUK010000002.1, read on the forward strand.
CATGCGTTTCCCCGCCGCCAAAAGAAATGGCCGCGGACGAGCCGCGGCCATCGAAAATGTTCAATCGGCGTAAGCGGAGATCAGTGCTCCACGTTCGCCCAGACCTTGCGCTTCACGTAATAGACGAGACCGCAGAAGACGAGCAGGAAGGCGATTACGGTGAAGCCCATCGCCTTGCGTGTCTCCATATGCGGTTCAGCCGCCCACATCAGGAACGCAGCCACGTCGCGGGAATACTGATCCACGGTCTGCGGTACGTCGTTGTTGGGATCGTCGTCCTGATTCTGCGCATACTCGATCAGATCGTCGAACAAGGGAGGCGGCATCGCCAGGGCGGCAGCGTACATATAATGCGGGTTGTAGTACTGCCCCGGAAGCACCGTCACGTCTTCAGGCGGCTCGTCTTCATAGCCCGTCAGAAGCGCGTGGATGTAGTCCGGGCCGCCCTCCTGATAGGTGGTGAAGATATCGATCAGGAACTGCGGGAAACCGCGTTCCACGCCGCGCGCCTTGGCCAGCACGGACATATCCGGTGGGACCGCGCCGCCATTGGCGTAACGGGCCGCCTCGTCGTTCGGGAACGGAGCCGGGAAATAGTCCGACGGCCGGCCCGGCCGTTCGAACATCTCACCCGTGTCGTCCGGGCCATCCTGGATTTGGTATTCGGCCGCAAGTGCTTCCACTTCCTCTTCGGAGAAGTGCGGTCCGCCCTCCCAGCCGAGAGCACGGAACGGCACCAGCTTCATCGAATGGCAGGCCGAGCAGACTTCCCGGTAGACCTGGAAGCCGCGCTGCAGCTGCTGCTGATCGAATTTGCCGAAGGGCCCGGCGAAGCTCCACTCCATCTCTTCCGGCTCTTCGAGCGGGAAATGAGGCAGAGCGGTTTCTTCGGGTTTGCTCTCCGCAGCCGCCGGAGCGTCTTGCTGGGCTGCCGCCACGGACAGCCCGGCCAGAACGAGAACGCCAGCTGCCGAAAGACGCGTTATGGATTTAAGCATTGTCGTCATGGTGTTTGTCGCAGTTCCGTCTCGCATCAGCCGCGTCGTTCCGGAGAGGCCGCCGCTTCCGCCGGCGTCGCTCCACCCCCGCTCTTATGCTTGGAAAGCACAGCCTCGGTGATGGAAGTCGGCCGAGGCCTCGGCTTCTCGATGTACCCCAACAGCGGGAAGATGATGAGGAAGTGGACGAAATAGTACGCCGTCAGGAGCTGCGTAGCGATCACGTACCAGCCTTCAGGAGGCTTGGCGCCGAAATAGCCGAGGCAGATGACGTCGACCACGAAGATCCAGAAGAAGATGCGATAGAGCGGGCGGTAGGCCGCCGAAAGCACCTTCGACCTGTCCAGCCATGGCAGGAAGAACAAGACGATGATCGAAGCGAACATCGCGATCACACCGCCGAGCTTGGACGGAATGGCCCGCAAGATCGCGTAGAACGGCAGGAAGTACCATTCCGGCACGATGTGCGGAGGCGTCACCAGCGGGTTGGCCACCGTGTAATTGTCCGGATGGCCGAGATAGTTCGGCAGGTAGAACAAGAACCACGCGAAGAACAGCGCGAAGGCGACCATCGCCACCGCATCCTTCATGGTCGCGTGCGGCGTGAACGGCACGACATCGCTGCGCGACTTCGGCTCAACGCCCGTCGGATTGGTCTGACCGGTCACATGGAACGCCCAGACGTGGAGAATGACCACGCCGACGATCATGAACGGCAGCAGATAATGCAGCGAGAAGAACCGGTTCAGCGTCGGATTGCCAACCGCGAAGCCGCCCCACAGCCAGTGGGTGATGGTTTCGCCGACCAGCGGGATCGCCGAGAACAGGTTGGTGATGACGGTCGCGCCCCAGAAGCTCATCTGCCCCCAAGGAAGCACGTAGCCCATGAAGGCCGTCGCCATCATCAGAAGGAAGAGGATGACGCCCAGGATCCACTGGATCTCGCGCGGAGCCTTGTAGGAACCGTAATAAAGGCCGCGGAACATATGGATGTAGACCGCGATGAAGAACATCGACGATCCGTTGGCGTGCATGTAGCGCAACAGCCAGCCGTAATTCACGTCGCGCATGATCTGCTCGACGGAAGTGAAGGCGATCGCTGAATTGGCGGCATAGTGCATCGCCAGCACCACGCCGGTGAGGATCTGAACCACAAGGACGAGGCTCAGAATCGCGCCAAAGGCATAGGAATAGTTGAGGTTCCGCGGGATCGGATAGGCGATAAAGGAATCGTACATGAGCCGCGGGAGCGGCATGCGCGAGTCGATCCAGCGTTCAATGCCGGTGCGCGGTTGGTATTCGGATGTACCCTGCATTCTCGTTCTCCGCCGCTCAGCCGATCGTGATTGTGTTGTCGTCGCTGAAGGCCGTGGTGGGGATCAACATGTTCTCCGGCGCCGGCCCGTGACGAATGCGCCCGGCCGTGTCGTAGACCGAGCCGTGGCAGGGGCAGAACCAGCCGTTGTAATCACCCGCCTCGCCCATCGGCACGCAGCCGAGATGGGTGCAGATGCCGACCATCACGAGAAACTCTTCACGGCCCGGCGCGGCGCGATTTTCATCGGTGGCAGGGGCATTGCTCTCGAGATTGTCGTTGCGCGCGATCGGATCCTTGAGATCGGAGAGCGGCGTATTCTTCGCCGCATCCACCTCTTCAGGGGTGCGGTAACGGATGAACACGGGCTTGCCTCGCCACATCACCGTGATCGATTGCCCCGGCTCCATGGCGGAGATGTCGACATCGATCGAAGCGAGCGCCAAGGCGGAGGCATCCGGATTCATCTGATCGATGAACGGCCATGCCAACCCAGCTACGGCCACAACCGCGGCAGCGCCCGTCGCGATGACGAAGAAGTCTCGTCTCGACGGTTCACTGCCGTGCGGATCTGGCGCAGCGGCGGAATCAGGAACGGTAGTCGGATATGTATTAGCGGACACGAATTCTACCCTCGCAGGTCGGACGGCCATTTGCGACTGGAAGAGCGCGAAGACGCGACAGCCAGCCGACTCCGCTTGCTCCACGCAGCTCCCAGCGAAGACCAAGCGCGCGGCCTCTTAGCGCCCCTGGTTTCATTTGTCACCCTTGCCCGAGGCTTGTCCAGTGACGCTTAGACGAACACGCCACAATGTCGCGCCTCATCCTCCACTTTTGCCTCAAGCAACGTCGATGCTGATCTCACGCGGGGCCAAGAAACCACCGGATTGGCGTTCCCATAGCTTTGAATAGACACCGTTTTTTTGGAGCAATGTCTGGTGCGTGCCGGCTTCGACAATCTGCCCGCGCTCCAGGACGACAAGTCGATCCATAGCAGCAATCGTCGACAAACGGTGGGCGATGGCAATAACCGTCTTTCCTTGCATCAACCGCTCAAGATTTTCCTGAATTGCCGCCTCGGCTTCCGAATCGAGCGCGGAAGTCGCCTCGTCGAGAACCAGGATCGGAGCGTTCTTGAGCAGGACGCGCGCAATCGCGATACGCTGTCGTTGACCGCCCGACAGCTTCACGCCGCGCTCGCCGACAAGAGCATCGTAGCCGGAACGGCCGCGATGATCGGACAGATTGTCGATGAATTCGGCCGCTTCGGCGGCCCGTGCCGCCTCTTCGTACTGATCTTCATCTGCATCCGGCCGCCCGTAGACAATGTTGTCGCGGACCGAGCGATGCAGAAGAGCCGTATCCTGCGTGACGACACCGATCGCGGCCCGCAACGAGGACTGGGTGACCTGAGAGATATCCTGCCCGTCGATAAGAATGCGCCCGCCTTCAAGGTCGTAAAAGCGCAGAAGGAGGCTCATCAGAGTCGACTTGCCGGCCCCCGAGACGCCCACGAGACCCAAGCGTTCTCCGGGACGGACATGCAATGAGAGGTCTTCGATCACGCCGCCGCCGCGTCCGTAATGAAAGCGAATGTTCTCGAAGCTGATTTCTCCGCCGGTGACGGCGAGATCTCTGGCGCCGGGCTGATCGAGCACCTCGTGGGGTCGGGAGATCGTCTCCAACCCGTCCTGGACGATCCCGATATGCCTGAACAAAGCAGACAGCTGGAACATCACCCAGCCGGCCATCGTCGAAAGCCTGGTGGCAAGCGCAAGGCCGGTGGCAATGGCACCGACGGTGATGGCGTTCGCCTGCCAGAGCCAGAGCGACGTCACGGCAATCGACACGACGAGACAGGCATTGAGCATGGTGAGCACGGCACGGATCGTCGTCACCTGACGTGTCAAGATCCGCAAGCGCTCCACGAAACTGCCGATCGCCTGGCGAACGAAGCTTTCCTCCGTCTCCGCTTCGGCGAAGAGCTTGACGGTCTGGATATTCGTATAGCTGTCGACGATGCGCCCATTGACGATGGAGCGCTCGTTGGAAACACGTTTTGCCGCCCCGCGCAGCCGTGGGATCATCACGTAAGCGAGGACGACATACCCGCCGAGCCAGACGATGACAGGCAGCATCAGGCGAAGATCGGCCTGCCCCAGAAGGACGAGAGCGGTGATGGCGAAGACCAGGACGGTCCAAAGCGTCTCCGCCAGCCCGGTGACGAAATCCGCAAGCGAGATCCCCGTCTGCATGACCTTGTTGGCGATGCGGCCGGCGAAATCGTTGGCGAAGAAGGAAACGCTCTGGCGCAGAACATGCCGATAGCTTTGCCAGCGCACCAGATTGGCGAAATTCGGTGCCACGCTCTGCTCGCTCAGCAGACTGTTGGCAATGACGAAGGCAGGTCGAAGGACAAGCACCACCAACGCCATCCCCAACAAGGTCAAGCCGTGATCGGACCAGAACGTCTCGCGGTTGGCGCTGCCGATCATATCGACGAGCCTGCCGATAAAGGAAAAAACCACGGCGTCGGTCACGGCCGAACCGAGCCCGGTCGCCAGCAATGCAGCCAGCGGCCAGCCCATCTGGCGAGCATAGTGCCAGATGAAGGCCATCGTCGTTGCCGGAGGTTGAGCGGATTCAGGCCTGAGGGGATCGATCAGGCGCTCGAAGAAGCGAAACATGGATCCCTATATGGCGCGGCTTTGCGATAGCGAGAAGACGTGCTTCTTCGTGCCACACGTCACCTTCCATCCGCAGTGCAATGATCGATATCGCCCTCTTCCAACCCGACATTCCGCAGAATGCCGGCGCAATCCTTCGGCTCGGCGCGTGTTTCGGCACGACCGTCCACATCATCCACCCTGCCGGCTTCGTGCTCTCCGACAGAAATTTGAAGCGTGCCGGGATGGATTACGTCGAGCTCGCGGCCCTTCGCGAGCATGACGATTTCAGAGCCTTCGAGACATGGAGGCGAGAAGCCGGCCGGCGGCTCGTCGCGCTGACGACACATGGACGCGAAAGCCTTCCGGACTTCACCTTCATCGCCAGTGACATCCTGCTGCTCGGGCGGGAATCGGCTGGGCTGCCGAACGATGTCCGGGAAAAGGCCGATCGGCTGCTGCGTCTGCCGATCCGAGCGACGACGCGCTCGCTCAACGTCGCCAATGCCGCCTCGATCGCCCTGTTTGAAGCGCTGAGGCAGACCGGCGGCCTTCCCTCGTCCAGTTAGGTTTCAGCGTGCTCTTCTTTGACGTAAAGGATTAGGTCAATCGGCCGTCGGCAGCCGGCGCATGGTGAACTCGATGTCGCCATTTTCCAGCTCGCGCCAGCTCTCCACCTCGCTCTGATAGGCCTCGCGCGGAAAGCGTTGCAGGAATTCGCGAGCGCGTTCTCGCGCGCGCGGCCTCGGCAGAACGAAGGTCTCGCGCCGCCAGATATCGAGACCGTCGCCTGCTGATCCTCTTGTGCTGCGCCCTCGTGTGCTGCGCTTATGCGAGAAGTCGCCGTCCATCGCGCCGATCTCCGGTCACGCCCGACCTCAATATAGCGCAGTGCAAAGCCCTCTGCGAATCGCTGGAAGCCTTCAGACCTGGCCCGATCCCGCATCAGCCAAGTCTCGCAACGCAAGGCCCATCGCGATCCAAGCCGAGCCGATCACGATGAGATCAACGGCCAGGAAGATGCCGAGCGCCCAAAGGCTCGAAGCCGGCCAACCGATGAGGATGACGACGCCGATCAAGATCGTGAGAAGACCGGATGCAAGGACGTAACCCCATCGCCTTTGGGGGCGCATCGAAAAAGCGAGGAAGGTGCGCACGCCGCCTGCGAAGATCAGCACCACGCCGAGAAGCCATGTGAGGACCATTGCTGCGAACAAAGGCGCGACAAAAATCATCGCGGCTGCAACAACATAAAGTGCGCCGATCAGGATCCACAGGAAGAAGCGCGACCAGCGGCGCGACTGGATACCATGGGCCACCTCCGCAAAGCCTGAGAGCAGCATCATGACGCCGATCAGGTAGACGCTGGCGACCGTTGCGGTCACGATCGCAATAAGGCCCAAAAGGCCACCGATCAGGGCGATCGCGCCGAAGGCCACGAGCCACCCCCAACGTTCGGCCAGCGCTTCCTGCATTTCGCGGTCTCTCGGGCCGAGCCCGCCAAAATCGCTTTCATACATGGCAATCTCCATATCTTCTCGTTGCCAGAAGGAACTCAAGCCACGCAGTTCGGTTGCCGCGATCAAAGCCATGCTTTAAGCGCGAGACAATGAGCCGCAACATGCACCTTTACCGGCCGGATCTCGACGCTCTCAGCGTGCCGGACGACATCGATGCCAAAAAGGCAGAAGCGCGAACCTGGTTCGAGGCCCTTCGCGACACGATTTGCAGCCGGCTGGAGGCTCTGGAAGATGCCTTGCCGGCCGACTCCAGCAGCGACGCACCGGCCGGCCGCTTCGAGCGCACGCCGTGGGATCGGAGCGACCATTCCGGTGCGGCCGGAGGTGGCGGTGTCATGTCGGTGCTGCACGGACGCGTCTTCGAAAAGGCCGGCGTCCATTGCTCGACCGTCTTCGGGGAATTCGCGCCGGAGTTTCGCGGGCAGATCCCCGGCGCCGATGAAGATCCGCGATTCTGGGCCTCCGGCATTTCGTTGATCGTGCATCCGCGCAACCCGCATGTTCCAGCCGCGCATATGAACACGCGTATGGTGGTGACGAGCCGCCAATGGTTCGGCGGTGGCGCCGATCTGACGCCGGTCCTCGCCGCACGGCGCAGCCAGGACGATCCGGACAGCCACGATTTTCACGCCGCAATGGAAGTCGCCTGCCGGAGCCACACAGAAGTCGATTATCCGCGCCTCAAGACGTGGTGCGACGATTACTTCTACCTTCCCCACCGCGACGAGGCGCGCGGCATCGGCGGCATTTTCTTCGATTACCTGAATTCCGGCAGCGGCAGTGATGAAGGCTGGAGAGCCGACTTCCACTTTGTGCAAAAAGTGGGTCAGGCCTTCGCCGACATCTATCCCAAGCTCGTGGAACGCAACTTTGCGAAGCCCTGGAGCGAGACCGAGCGCGAGGAGCAGCTCGTTCGCCGGGGACGCTATGTCGAATTCAATCTGCTCTACGACCGGGGCACGATTTTCGGGCTCAAGACGGGAGGCAACGTCGCCTCCATCCTGTCTTCGATGCCGCCTGAGGTTCGTTGGCCGTAAGGACGCCTCACGCAGCTTTCCGGCAATCCCCTCTACCTCGGCCGATCTGCCCTTTGATGACGAGATGCGACTATAGGCACGTCTTGCGGCATTGAATCCGCCAAACGATCGCTCACATTGACGTATGCGTCGGCAGCAATTCCGACGCCATCAAGGCAAGGAGGAAGCCATGAAAACGATCACCTGTGGGGAACTCGTTCCCGGCTGCACCTACAAGGCCCGCGCGGAGACGGAAGCGGAGCTTTTGCAGAAGGTTTCCGAGCATGTGCGCACTGCCCATCCGGGGATGGAGATGACGCCGAAGATGGTGGAAAAGGTCAAAGCCAAGGTGCACGAGGAATAATCTTCCTCGCACCACGAACTTGACCGACTGATGCCTCTTGGAGGCGCTGGCACCGCATGAGCGAATGCGGTGCCGCAATGGTTCGTTATTGTCGACGCGCCAGGGCCAGAAGCTCCTCGCGACTGATCGCGAAATCGAGCTCGAGCCAGCGTTCTTCCAGCTCGTTGAGGAGTTTGCCGAGTTCTGGGCCGGGTTGATAGCCCGCAGCAAGCAGATCCTTGCCAGTTAGCGGAAATGTCGGCCGCTCATAATCGCGCAGGAAAGCGAGCTGGCGCCTGCGCGCCGCTGCCGCGCTCTCATCGCCCTTCTCCATGTCGCGAGCCAGCGCCAAAAACAGCCTATCCGTGAGGGCGCGCCGGCCGGCCGAATAAGCTCTGCGCGCCAACAGCGCTTCGGATAGCACGCTCTCCGGCTCGGGCGTCTCGGCCCAGGAGACCAGACGCTCCGTCTCCTTTCGCGCCAAACGCAGACGGCTTGAAAGCTGATCGATGCGCGAGCGGTGGGGCGGGATGATCGCCATCAGCCTCAGGAGCGGATCGGGCGGGATCTCCTCGGTGCGTTCGGCGACAACCACCCGCTCGATCGCGTCGATGCCCCAATTTTCCGGGAGAGCCTTATCGAGTGTGCCGGTGATGCGCATCCAACGCAGAGCGCGCGAGGGATCGGGCGCCGCGAGCAGCCGTTTCAACTCCGACCAGACCCGCTCGGCCGACAGCACGGCAATGCCGGCCTTCAACCTCGAACAAGCTTTCAGCCCTTCGGCATCGGGCCGCCCATCCCCATACCAGGCGAAAAAGCGAAAGAACCGCAGAATGCGCAGATAATCCTCGCGGATGCGCTCTTCGGGATCGCCGACAAAGCGGATATTGCGTGCGTCGAGATCGGCATAGCCGCCGAGCGGATCGAAGACATGACCGCTCGCGTCGCAATAGAGCGCATTCAAGGTGAAGTCGCGTCGGCCCGCATCTTCCGCCCAATCATCGGTGAAGCGCACGACGGCATGGCGGCCGTCGGTCTCCACATCGGCACGCAACGTGGTCACTTCAAAAGGGTGACCTTCGGCGATCACCGTCACCGTGCCGTGCTCGATGCCAGTCGGCACGCTTTTCAGCCCCGCATCTCCTGCCGCCGCCACGACATCTTCGGGCAGCAGAACCGTCGCCATGTCGATGTCGCCGACGGGTTCACTCAAAAGCGCGTTGCGCACGGCCCCCCCGACGATGCGCGTCGCCCCCTCATCACTCTTCAAAGCGTGCATCACCCGCTTCAGCGCTGGCGCGTCGAGAAAGGGATGGCCGGCAAGGCTCGGCAGTTTCAAATCTTTTCTCCATAAAGCTCTTCCGCGAGCATCCTGATGATGCCTGCCGTAACGCCCCAGATGTATCGGTCCTGCCAGGGCATCTCGAAAAAGTTGCGCGCACGGCCTTGCCAGATGCGGCTCTTCTTGCGGTGGTTGCTTGAATCCATCAGGAATGCGAGCGGCGTCTCGAATGCAGCGGCGACCTCATGCGGGTTGAGGCTGAGCGGCATACCCGGTCTTACGACCGCCAAAACTGGGGCAATGCGAAATCCTGACGCCGTGAGATAATCCGGCGCGCGCAGAACCACTTCGACAGCCGAACGGGGCAAGCCGATCTCTTCTTCCGCCTCGCGCAGTGCTGCTTCCTCGGCCGTCTCTCCGGGATCGATTTTGCCTCCGGGAAAGGCGACCTGACCGGCATGGCTGCTCAAGCGGTCGGTGCGCTGGGTCAGAATCACGCTCGCTTCACCCGGGTAATCGACGACGGGAACAAGGACGGCCGCATCGCGCCGCTTCATGGCCGCGAACATGGCGGCAAGCTCCGGATTGATGCTGTGGTCGCCATATTCGCGCGGGGCATGGGCCTCGGTCGTGAACGCGTTTTCGGCACGCCGGCGAAATTCGTCCGCCGTATAGGGAATCGTTGCCTTCACAGAGATCATCCTGCGCCGTCTTCGGAGAGCTCCGGCAGAGAAAAAAACGTTCCGGCGGATAGAAGGCCAAGAGTACCGTCTCGCTCCGTCGCCAGGTCGATGAGGTCGTGCGTGAGGGCACGCGTGAGAAGCGCCTCGAGCCCCGCCCGGACGGTCACGTAAGGCTTCACGCCGAGCGTCTGTGGTTCGACCGCGAATCGGATCGGGTGCTCGGCATCGGCCGTGACGACGTCGTCGACATTGGTTCGGAAGGTCAGCCGCTGCCCGCCGCCCTCTCCGTCCACAGCCATTTCGACACCCAGAAAGGGCGCATCATCGACATGGATACCGACCTTCTCCACCGGTGTCACAAGCACGTATTCCCCGTCCGGCTCGCGTCTCAATACCGAGGCGAAAAGACGAACGAGGGCCGGCCGCGCAACAGGTGTGCCCATATAGAACCAGGTTCCATCCGCGGCGATACGCATGTCGATGACACCGCAATGGGGCGGGTCCCACTTTTCCACTGGGCGCGCAGGGGCTCCTTCGCTCGCGCGGCGCATGAGCTCGGCGAGGCCCGGCGGCAGTTCACCTTTCTTTGTTCCTCTTTCCATCGCCCCGTTCCGGTCCATCTCTTAATCTGTAGAGGCTGAGATCTCTTCGCCCCCGGCATGACACAATCGGCCATGAAAACGAAGGTGTGGGGCAGATGCGGCAACCGGCAACCACGGATCAGGCCTAATGAGTGCAATGACGCAGCCAGAAACCAATCCGGACGAGATCGTCCGCGAGGCGGAAAAGACCGTCGACCTGCTCGGTGAGGTGCGCGAGGCGATCGGGCGTGTGATCTATGGCCAGGACATCGTCGTCGAGCGGGCCCTCATCACGCTTTTGTCGGGCGGACATGGCGTCCTCGTCGGCGTCCCGGGCCTCGCCAAGACCAAGCTCGTTGAGACGCTTGGCACAGTCCTCGGGCTGCATGCCCGACGCATCCAGTTCACGCCGGATCTGATGCCCTCCGATATTCTCGGCGCCGAAGTTCTGGAAGAAAGCGGCGACGGACGACGGGCTTTCCGCTTCATCCGCGGGCCGATCTTCGCTCAGCTTCTCATGGCCGACGAAATCAACCGTGCCAGCCCGCGCACCCAATCGGCGCTTCTGCAGGCGATGCAGGAGCAGCATGTGACGATCGCCGGCCAACGCCACGACCTGCCGCAACCTTTTCATGTGCTGGCAACACAAAACCCGCTGGAGCAGGAAGGCACCTACCCGCTGCCTGAAGCCCAGCTCGACCGCTTTTTGATGCAGATCGACATCCTCTACCCCGATCTTCAATCGGAAAGGCGGATGCTGCTTGAGACGACCGGTGCCCATACCGCAGTGACGGAAACCGTGCTCGACGCCGAGCAATTGATGGCGATCCAATCGCTGGTGCGGCGCATGCCGGTCGGCGACGGCATCATCGACGCGATCCTGAAACTGGTGCGCTCCGTGCGCCCCGATGAAGCTCAGCCCGAAATGGCCGACCGCATTGCCTGGGGACCGGGCCCGCGCGCCAGCCAGGCGCTGATGGTGACGGTCCGCGCCCGCGCGCTCCTTGACGGTCGCCTGGCGCCCTCGCTCGACGATGTGGAGGCACTGGCGCTGCCGATCCTGCAGCACCGAATGGCGGTCACCTTCGCCGCCCGCGCCGACGGGATGAGCGTCCAAGACATCATTCGCCGGGCGATCGAGCAGGCCCTCTGACGGTGATGGCAGCCGGCGCCCCCTCTCATCACAGCGGATCGGTCGCCGACGCGCGAAGCCTCGCCGCACGTCTGCCCGACCTTTTGGTCGCCGCACATCGCGTGGCCGCAAATGCAATGTTCGGCTCGCATGGCCGGCGCAGGCCTGGAACCGGCGAAACCTTCTGGCAATATCGCGCCTACCAGCCCGGCGAACCGGCGAAACGCATCGACTGGCGTCGGTCTGCGCGCGACCACCATCTTTTCGTCCGCGAACGCGAATGGGAGGCCGTGCAGACGGTCTGGCTTTGGCCCGACCTTTCGCCCTCCATGCGCTTTCGCTCTCGGCTTGCCGCACAGGAAAAGGCCGAGCGGGCGCTTATTTTGGTTCTGGCGCTTGCGGAACTTCTGGGACGCGGCGGTGAACGCGTCGGGATACCGGGCCTCGTCCCGGCCCGACCCGGCCGTGACCTGCCGGAGCGCTTTGCCGAAGCATTTCTGCGTGGCGACGTTACCGACGAATGGCCGACGACCGCGCCGATCAAGCCGCTTTCCGACGTCGTCATTGTCAGCGATTTTCTCACCGATCCTGAGACGATCCACGATCGTTTCCGCCACGCGGCAGAAAAGACAGCCCGTCTGCACCTCCTGCAAATTCTGGATCCGGCCGAAGAGACCTTTCCTTATGGCGGTCGCCTCGAATTCGAAGATCCGGAGACCGGCGGCACCTGGCTCGCCGAGCGCGCCGATCTTCTCAAGGAGGGCTATCGCGCCCGGCTCCTCGCGCACCGGGACGAGATCGCCCGCCTCGCACAGAGAGCCGGCTTCTCTTTCAGCGTGCACCACACGGACCGTCCCGCCTCGGAAGGGCTTCTCGTTCTGCAATCAAGCCTGGCCGGCCCGAGCGAACGGCGCTTGAGCGCATGATCGCCAATTTCGCGTTTCTCTCACCCTGGATGCTCGCGGCCTTCGCCGCATTGCCGCTTTTGTGGCTCATCTTGCGCCTCACGCCGCCTCGCCCGACGCGGGAGATCTTCCCTCCGACGCGCATTCTTTTCGGCATTCAGGAAGAGCAGCGCACACCGCGGCGCACGCCCTGGTGGCTCACGGCACTGCGGCTTTTGCTTGCCGCGTTCATTATCCTGGCCCTCGCCAGGCCCGCGTTGCAGCCCTCCGCCAATCTCGCGGAAACCCGGCAAGGCCCGCTTCTCATCGTCCTCGACAATGGTTGGGACAGCGCTCCGGACTTCGCCACACGCCGCGACGTCGCCGCCAGGCTGATCGACGAGGCCGGACGCACCGACCGTCCGGTCGCGATCGCGGCGAGTGCCGGCGAGCCCAACGCCAATCTCGCGCCGACCTCCTCAAGCGAGGCCATAAGGCGGCTGGCCGCCATCGAGCCCGAGCCATTCCCTGCCAACCGCCAGGGACTTGCCAACAGACTTGCCGAGCTCTTCCCGTCCGGCTCCGCGGAAGTGGTTTGGATCGCCTCTGTTCTCGACGGCGGCGATGGCGGCAGTTTTGCGGCCGCCCTTCGCAACATCGATGCGGACCCCCTCCTCGTTACGGCGCCCACAGCGCTCTCCGTCCTGCGCCCGCCCCGCAACGCCGCTGACCGCGCCGATGTGCGCGTGAGCCGTGTCGGGCCAGCCGCCGGCATCACACTCGCCGGCTTCGACAGCGAAGGCCGCCGTCTTGTCGACGCTGAGACAAATCTCGTAGCCAATACCGATACGGACGTGGAAATTCAGCTTCCGACGGAGATGCGCAACGAAATCGCGCGGTTTGAAATCGTCGGCACAGAGAGCGCAGGAGCCGTGCAGCTGCTCGACGGACGCTGGCGCCGCAAATCCGTCGGCCTGATCGCGGGAGAAGCGGGCGATGCGGCGCAACCGCTTCTTGCCCCCCTCACCTATGTGGAGAGGGCTTTGTCGCCTTACACGGACATCAAAGAGCAAAGCGGCGAGACATCACCCAAGGCGATCGACAAGCTTCTGACCGCAGGCGTCTCCGTGCTCGTCCTCACCCAGACGGGCAATCTGCCGCCGGAGACCGTCGACAAGCTGCGCCGGTGGATTGCGGCCGGCGGCACGTTGCTGCGCTTCGCGAGTCCGAATATCGGCGCGAGCGATCCCGAGCTTCTGCCGGTCGAGCTTCGCGAAGGCGAGCGCGCTCTCGGCGGTTCTCTTTCCTGGGAGGAACCGCAGGCAATCGGCCGGCTTTCGCCGGAAAGCCCCTTCCGTGCCATCGAAATCCCAGCGGATGTGCGCATCCGTCGCCAGATCTTGGCCGAACCGCGCTCGCTGCCGCAGGCAGAGACCTGGGCGGAGCTTTCCGATGGTACCCCCCTCATCACGGCCGTCATGCGCGGTCAGGGCCGCATCATCCTCTTCCATGTAACGGCAGATCCCCGCTGGTCGAACCTGCCGATCTCCGGCGCCTTCGTGGACATGCTGCGTGCGATCGTCGATACGGCCGAACCTGCCGTTCGCCTGCCGCCGGAGAATATGGCCTCCGGCGAGATCGCGCCGGCGCCCGCACGCGCACCGTCGCGCAGTTCGCCCTGGAAGCCCGCCTCCGTCCTGGATGGCTACGGGCGCCTCCGCCCGCCGGGATCAAAAGCCGCTCTCGTCGCGGACATCGACGCGGCAGCGGCCAGCGCCATCACGCCCCCTGGCCTCTACGAGCGCGGTGGCGATATTCGCGCCCTGAACACGGTGACAGACGAAACGGATCTGACCCCGCTCGATCCCAACGCCATCGGCTGGTCGGGGCGTGTCGGCTCGCTCACGCCCGAACGGGCGAAGCCCCTGTGGCCGTGGATCCTTGCCATTGCCGCCCTTCTTGCCGCGCTCGACGGTCTCGCGGTCCTGGCGCTGTCCGGTCGGCTCATTCCCCGGCGTGCGGTGACCGCTGGCCTCGCGCTTGCCGCTTTGGTCGCGATCGCTGCACCGAACAAAGTCTCTGCGCAGGAAGTCTCGGCCGAAGACGCGCTTGCCGGCACGCTCGAAACCAGGCTCGCCTACGTCATCACCGGCGACACGCTCGTGGACGAAACCAGCCGGGCGGGGCTCAGAGGCCTGACCGAATATCTCGCTGGACGCACTGCCCTCGAACCCGGGCAGCCGGTTGGGCTCGACCTCGCGACCGACGAGCTCTCCTTCTACGCGCTCATCTACTGGCCGATGAGCGCCGGGCAGACGCCGCCATCGGCGGAAGTGATGGCGAAGGTCGATGCCTATATGCAGAACGGCGGCACGATCCTCTTCGATACGAGAGACGCCGGCAATCCGATGCCGAACTCCGCACTCAGCGCCACTCCGGAAACACAAGCCCTGCGGCAGATCCTGTCCGAGATCGACGTGCCTCCCCTGCAGCCAGTGCCACCCGATCACGTTCTGACCAAGGCTTTTTATCTCCTCAGCACGTTTCCGGGCCGCTGGGACCAGTCGCAGCTCTGGGTGGAGGCGATCGCCGACCAGCCGGACGATACGGGGCGGCCGGCCCGTGGCGGCGACGGCGTCTCGCCGATCCTGATCACGGGCAACGACTTTGCCGCGGCCTGGGCAATTTCAGCCGACAACAGCTTTCTCTATCCGACCATTCCCGGCGACCAGCGTCAGCGTGAAATGGCGTTTCGCGCCGGCGTCAACATCGTCATGTACACTCTGACCGGGAATTACAAAGCCGATCAGGTCCACATTCCGGCGCTCTTGGAGCGCCTCGGCCAATGAACAATTTCGTCTTTCACCTCGAGCCCCTTCTGCCCTGGTGGCTCATTGGCGGGCTTGGCGGCCTTCTTCTCGTCGTCGCTCTCTACGTCTTGTTTCGCCGTCTGTCCGGCGCCTTTTTGCGGCTTCTTGCCGGCGCACTTCTCGTCTTCGCTCTCACAAACCCAGTCCTTGAGAGAGAGGAACGCGAGCCCCTGCCGTCTGTCGTGGCCGTCGTGGTCGACGACAGCGGCAGCCAGGGGATCGGCGAGCGGCGTGCACAGACCGAGCAGGCCGTCGCGCAGCTCAAAGAGCGCATCGGCGCGCTCTCGGGCTTCGAAGTGCGCGAAGTCCACGTCGGCGACGCCTCGGACGACAGCGGCACGGCGCTTTTCGGCGCTCTCTCCAAGGCGGTCGACGACGTGCCGCCCGATCGCCTCGGCGGCGCGATCATGGTGACGGACGGCATCGTCCACGATACCCCCTCGTCTCCCGAAAGCCTCGGCTTCAACGCTCCTGTCCATGCGCTCATCACCGGCGAGGAAGACGAATACGACCGGCGCATCGTGCTTGAACGGGCGCCGCGCTTTGCGATTCTGGGCGAAGATCAGACCATCACCTACCGTGTCATCGATCCGCGGCTTTCTCCGGGAAGTCTTGTGCGCGTGACGCTCCGCATCGATGGGCGCGAGGTCGCGACCGACATGGCGGTGGTCGGTGAAGATCAGGTCATCGACCTTCCGATCGAGCATGCGGGACGCACGATCGTGGAACTCGAGGTCGAACCGGCAGAGGGCGAACTCACCACGGACAACAATGTCGCCGTCGCCGATATCGACGTGGTGCGCGAGCATTTGCGCGTGCTTCTCGTATCGGGTGAGCCCCATGCCGGCGAGCGCACTTGGCGCAACGTCTTGAAAGCCGACGCGGCCGTCGACCTCGTCCATTTCACCATCCTGCGCCCGCCGGAAAAGCAGGACGGAACACCCATCCACGAATTGTCGTTGATCGCGTTCCCGACGCGCGAGCTCTTTGCGGAGAAGATCGACGAGTTCGACCTCATCATCTTCGATCGCTATCAGCGGCGCGGCGTTCTGCCGATTCTCTACTTCGACAACATCGCCCGGTATGTTCGCGATGGCGGAGCGGTGCTGATTGCGGCGGGGCCGGATTACGCGTCCACGGCGAGCCTTTATTCCACACCTCTCGGCGGCATTTTGCCGGCGGCGCCGACCGGCAATGTGACGGAGGCGCCTTATCGGGCGGAGATCACCGAGCTCGGGCGCAAGCATCCCGTGACCCGCGACCTGCCCGGCGGAGATAGCTCCCCGCCAAGCTGGAGCCGGTGGTTCCGGCTCATCGATACGGACGTGACGGCCGGCGATGTGGCTCTCAAAGGCCAAGACGGCAAGCCGCTACTGGTTCTCGCACACGAGAACGAGGGGCGTATCGCCATGCTTCTCTCCGACCAAGCCTGGCTATGGGCTCGCGGGTTCGAGGGAGGCGGCCCGCACGGCGCGCTCCTGCGGCGGATCGTGCATTGGCTGATGGGTGAACCCGAGCTTGAAGAAGAAGCATTGACGGCGCGCGCTGACGGCAACAGCCTGATCGTGGAGCGGCAGACACTGGGTTCGGAGAAGCCGGACATCACGGCGACCGGACCAGACGAGAAAGCCGAGCCGGTCCCCATGCGCGAGGCAGAACCCGGTCTTTGGCGCGGGCGCATCGATAACGCCTCTCTCGGCCTCTACAAGGTCAGCGACGGCAAGATGAGCGCGCTCGCCCATATCGGCGTCGCAGACCCCGTGGAATTCCGGGAGGTCGTCAGCACTCCGGACAAGCTGGCGCCGATCGCCGAAGCGACGGGCGGCGGTGTCGTCCGCCTTGCCTCCAACAATGGCAGCATCCCACGGATTGCCGCCGTCTCTCGGCGCGCCAGTGCCGCTGGTTCCGGCTGGATCGGCCTCAAGCGCAGCGACGCAACGATCCTGAAAAGCGTCGACCGCCTGCCCCTCTTCAGCGGCTTGATGGGCCTTGCCCTTCTCCTTGGCGTCTTTGCCTCACTGTGGTGGCGCGAGGGACGTTGAACAAAAAATCTGGCTCAGATCGTCGCGGTCTGGCGGTTCGGCGTTGGCCGATCTGCACAGTGTCCTAAATTCGGTTTTGCCTCACCCCCTACGGCCATCCCAAATTTGCACACGAAAGGAATATTGCGATGAAAGGGTCAGACGTTTCCCTGAAGCATCTCCAGCGCGCTCTCACGATGGAGTTGACTACCGTCAACACCTACATCCTGCAGGAGCGCAAGCTGGACGATTGGGGCGTCGATCGCCTTGCAAAGCGTATGCGTGAAGAGATCGATGAAGAGCGCGAACACGCCAATCTCTTCCTCACCCGCCTGCTCTTCCTGGAAGGCAAGCCGGACGTGCACACGCTCGACAAGATCGACCAGCCGAAGGACATCGCCCATATCTTCAAGACCCAAGCGTCGATGGAGCAAGAGGCGATCGAATATTACAACAAGGCTGCGCAGGAATGTCAGGAAGCTGGCGATATCGGCAGCTTCAACCTGTTCATGACAATCCTCGGTGACGAGGAAGAGCATGTCGGCTTCGTCGAAGAGCAGCAGGATCTGATGGAGATGCTGGGCACGCAGCTTTACCTCGCGCGTCAGGTCTCCTCGGTCGCCGCAGAAGAAGAAGACGACTGATCTTTCTCGGTCATTCTTGAGAGTTATCACCGACCGCCCGTCCGCAGAATTGCGGGCGGGCTTTCGTTTGCTACGGTCCCCGGCGCGTTACGGCCGGCCTGCGACGACGCCCGCCAAAGACGCGACGATCCCCTGCTCCAGCTCCGCGACGAGGAGCCGCCTCGGATCGCAAGGACCCGGCATCTTCACCCGCCCCGGCGGCACAGGCGCAAAACCGAGCGGGCCATAATAGGGCGGATCGCCGACCAGGAGCACATACCGGACGCCGAGAGCGCCAGCTTCTGCCAAAGCGTGGCGCACGAGGGCCTTGCCGTAACCGCGGCTCTTCAAGGGCGGGTCGACCACGAGGGGACCGAGAAGCCTGCCCTCGCACGGGCCGATGACGATCGGCGTCAGGCGGACCGAAGCCGCGAGCTCTCCGTCGAGATCGATCACGAACGACAAAGCCGGATCGTGCGGCGCCTGCTCGCGCACGCGAAACGCGGCCCGCGCATAGGCTCCCGGGCCGAATGCGTTTGAAACGAGATGTGAGATGGTAGCGTCGTCGTCCGGCGCTTCCGGCCGGATCAGAATGTCGGACATGGGATCAGCTGGGCTTTCGAAGGAGGATGGCCGCGGCTCATTGCGCAGCGTGAAACCGCCGCTCCCTGAGCGGCGGAACGAGCCTCATCGGAGGCGCAGGATCTTCGATGTCCGATACATGCGCGGGCCCTCTATCACACGCTCGGCGCCCTTTCAACGAGTTCTCGCAAACGGCCGCTGCTCCCACTTTTCGTCCAACACAACGGCGGAACGCAGCTATTGAGGACAACTAAGCTCTTTGTCTTCCCCGCCCCGGACCACATGTTTGGGCAGCGCCGACGGCCAAACACGTCTGGTCGATCCGGCCGAGCTTCTTTAAGACGCAGAGATGCCCCATAGCGGGGAACGGGAGAAATTCATGGGTTTGTTGGTCGACGGCGTCTGGCAGGACCAGTGGTACGATACCGAGAAGACCGGCGGAAAGTTCGAGCGCGAAGCTTCGATCTTCCGCAACTGGGTGACAGCCGATGGCGAAGCCGGCCCCTCAGGCAAAGGCGGCTTCAAGGCTGAACCCGGCCGCTATCATCTTTATGTGTCGCTCGCCTGTCCGTGGGCGCACCGCACGCTGATCTTCCGCCGCCTCAAAGGGCTGACGGACATGATCGGCGTCTCGATCGTAAGCCCGCTCATGCTTTCCGAAGGCTGGATCTTCGACGACGAGCACACAGATCACCTCTACGGGCTCAGGCGGCTTTACGAGGTCTATCTTAAGGCGAAGTCCGATTATTCTGGCCGCGTTACCGTTCCGGTCCTGTGGGACAAGCAACAGGAGACGATCGTCTCCAACGAATCTGCGGAGATCATCCGCATGTTCAATTCCGCCTTCGACGGTGTCGGGGCCCGCGCCGATCTCGATTTCTATCCGAAAAGCGAGCGCGCAGCGATCGACGAGATCAATGCTCAGGTCTACGAGACCGTCAATAACGGCGTCTACAAGGCCGGTTTTGCGACCAAGCAGGCGGTTTACGAAGAAAACTACAAAGCCCTCTTCAACACGCTCGACGAGATCGACCAACGCCTCGACGACCAGCGCTTCCTCGTCGGCGATCGCCTCACGGAAGCCGATTGGCGTCTCTTTACGACGCTGGTGCGCTTCGACGCCGTGTATTACGGCCACTTCAAGTGCAACAAGCGCCGCATTTCCGACTATTCAAACCTGTCGGGATATCTGCGAGATCTCTATCAGATCCACGGTGTGAAAGAGACGGTCAACTTCACGCATATCAAGCGACACTATTATTACAGCCACGCCAACATCAATCCGACGCGCATCGTGCCGCTCGGACCGCTTCTGGTGCTCGATTCTCCGCATAATCGAGACCGGTTTCCTGGCGAGGGAATCCCGAAAGACTGACGGGTCTCCCAAAACTGGCGTTATCGACTCACCAATCCTGCGCAGGCGCCACAGCGCCTGCGATCTCGGCGATGCGTGCGCGGGTGGCAGGCGTCGTTTCGTCCGGCAAATTGTTCAGCGGAAACGTGCCGATGTCTGCGATCTCGGCACCCCTTGGATCTACGCCGAGATCTTTCCAGCTGCGGCAAATATAGAGCGCGACATGATCGTTCGGATGCGCCCGAGCATTGCGGTAGATCCCGAAAAGCTCTGCGGGCCCGTCGAGCTCCGCTCCCGCCTCCTCACGCACTTCCCGCGTCAAAGCCTCAAGCAGCGTTTCGCCCGCTTCGACACCGCCCCCTGGCAGATACCACCCAGGCAGATAGGTGTGCCGCACGAGGAGAATTTGAGCATCCGAGATCAAGGCCGCTCGCACTCCGAGCGTCATCCCGCGAGAAACGCGCCCATAGGCGAGCAGAACATGCTGGCCAAGCCGCTGCACCGCATTCAGCCGAGGCCAACGTCGCTGGCTCATCCTCACCTCCCTTCGTGGCCGCAGAAGACCTTTTGGACGGCGGCAAAGTTTCCGGCCATTGCACAGCCTCCCAGAGCGCGATAGGCGAAGCCATGTTCCGCCTTGCGCATATCTCCGACGTGCATCTGCCGGCCCTGCCGCAGCCCCGTCTTCGCGAGCTCGCCTCCAAGCGCATCATCGGCTACGTCAACTGGCGGCAGAACCGCAAGCAGGCGATGACGGAAGGCAGTCTCGACCTTCTCACCGCCGACATCGTCGAGGCCGATCCCGACCATATCGTGGTCACAGGCGATCTCACCAATCTCGCGCTTCGGCAGGAATTCGAGAATGCGCGTCTGTGGCTTCAGGCCCTTGGGCCTCCGACGAAAGTCACGGCCATTCCGGGCAATCATGACGCCTATGTGCCACGCGCCCACCATCGCTACCGTGCGCTGTGGGCGCCATGGATGCGCGGCGATATCGACGAAACGGACGATTCTGAACATATCGATCGGGCAATTTTCCCGTTCATGCGGCGCAAAGGCAATGTCGCCATCATCGGCCTGTCGTCGGCGGTCGCCTCGGCGCCGTTCATGGCGACCGGGCGCCTTGGCCGCAGGCAGACGGCGCGCCTGGAAACCCTGCTGCAGGAGGCACGAGACGAGAGGCTTTTTCGCGTCGTCCTGGTGCACCATCCGCCCAAACTGATCGATCCAGGCCGGGCACTGCGGCGGCTGACAGACGGGTACAGGCTGCGGCGTGCCGTCGAGCGTTTCGGTGCCGAACTCGTCCTCCACGGGCATGATCATATCCGCGCCGTGACCGCCATTCGCGGGCCGCACGGCACAGTCCCCGTCATCGGCGTACCAGCCGGCAGCAGCGGCCCCTCGGCCGGACCGAAATCGGGCGGCTACGCCTTACACGAAGTCGAGGAGAGCCCTGATTGCTGGCACCTCACGGTCATTCACCGCTGCCTCGACGAAAGTGGAGGCGTGAAGGAAGCCATGCGGGTCCAGTTCGACATCAAGCGACGGTGAGCCAGGCATAGGCGAGAAGTGCTGACGCACCGACGATGATGCCGATGATGAAAGCGAGAAAAACCCAAAATCCGGACAGGCGGGAGCGCGCGTGATTCTGGATCTGCCGTGCATCGGCAAGTCTTCGGTGACGCGCCGTCTCCACGTCATCGGCAGCAAGCGCGCGTTCGCGCTCGACGATGCGCTCCGCGAGATGTGTGGTGACACGATCGGCCATCGAGCCCGCATCATTCGCCTCGGCGAGAACGATACGCCCGTTCAGCGTGTCTTGAAGGAAGCGAAAGGTGCGCTTGTCGCGCCCCATCATCACGAAGCTCGTTGCATCCACCCAATAGCGCGGCGGATCTCCGGGCAGGATCGACATCAAGAAGCGATCCCGGTCGCGCTCGGGGAGTTCCTCGGCGACGCCCGCCATTTCTTCAGCGAGAAGCTCGAGGCGCGCGCGTTCCGTCTCTCTCAGATCGACGATTCCATCCATCCGGTCCGATTCGCGTATCCGCGCCTCACGAATGCGCTCCTGCAGCTTGCGTACGGTCGCCCCGGTCGCTGGCACCGTGTTCATCCTCGCTTCCCCTTTCGCCGACTGTGAGCGGAGGCTACCAGAAAGCCTCCGTGGCGGCAGGCACCGACACACAGTCTCCACTGCTATCTATGGTTAAAGAAAGGCAAATGGAATGGCGTCAACGGCGAGAAGCAGCGATCGTGTCGCAGCGGCGGCAAGGGCAGCCGGGATCGATATCTCTATCGAGCGAATGCCGGACACGACACGCACCGCCGAGGACGCCGCACGGGCATGCGGCACGAGCGTTGCGCAGATCGTGAAATCCTT
Organism: Rhodopseudomonas julia; assembly: GCF_030813515.1. Classification (NCBI taxonomy): domain Bacteria; kingdom Pseudomonadati; phylum Pseudomonadota; class Alphaproteobacteria; order Hyphomicrobiales; family Nitrobacteraceae; genus Rhodopseudomonas; species Rhodopseudomonas julia. The sequence continues at coordinate 1,665,768 of NZ_JAUSUK010000002.1, forward strand.
GATCTTCAAGAAAGCGGAAAGCGGCGAGCCGGTGCTTCTCCTCGTCTCGGGGAAGAACCGCGTCAACGAGAAGAAGATGGCAGAGCGGCTCGGCGAAGTGCTCGAGCGCGTCGATGCGCGCACGGTTCGCGATCTCACAGGCTTTGCGATCGGAGGCGTCGCACCGCTCGGCTCCACCTCTCCGCTCGCCACCTATATCGATGAGGACCTTCTTGCCTTCGATTCCGTTTGGGCGGCGGCGGGCGCGCCGAACGCGGTTTTCGAAATCGAGCCGAACAAGCTCAAGGAGGCCACAGGGGCCGAGGCCATCCGCATGGATTGAGGGGAGTGGCGCACCGCTCCCCTCACCGTCTTATCGGCTTCAGCCGGCCTGTCCGGTGCCGCCATCTCCCGAGCCGGAGGGGGCGTTGACGAGAGAGCCTGGCTCGACGGTTTGGAAATAGGCCGCCACCGCCTTCATCTCGTCATCCGTCAAGTTATGGGAGAGCTCGTCCATCGGATTGTAATCCCCGACATTGCCGCGATGGTTCTTCGCGAAGAGCTTCAACTGGCTCTCCGTATAGGTCGCATATTGGCCGCTCAGATTGGGGAAGACACGAGACGTGAACGTCGTCTGCTCGTGGCAGGAGAGGCAAGCGGCGACATTCCGGGACGGCACGCCGTCCTGGGCGATCTCGCGGCCCTTCTCGACGAGCGCCGGATCGAGCTTGTCCGCCCCAGGAGCGCGAACATCCGGCTGCGAGGCGTAGTACTTTGCGAGCGCCTCGATCTGCGGCTGGGACAATTGCGTGGCGACCGGGCGCATGAAGCCGCTGTGGCGCTCACCGCTGGCATAAGCTTCAAGGGACTTCTTCAGATATTGCTCGTTCTGCATGGCAAGGTTCGGGAAGGCGCCGATGCCACGCCCGGTCCCATCCTCACCGTGACAGCGACCGCACATCGGAAGCAGGGTGTCCTGCATGGCGAATTCCAGAAAGCCGCTGGCGGGCGTGCTGGAGCGATATTCCGACCGCTTGGCCGCAGCCGAGCGCGTATCCGGGAAATGATCGCCGAACGTGACGTCGAGCTTCTTGGTGATCGACCGTCCCTGCCCGTACGCAAGATCGCTGTAGGTAGCGTAATCCATTTCCGGCAGCTTGCGCAGGAAGGCCGCCATCGACCACGCTTCATCCTCACGCTCTGCATCGGTCCATGCGGGCATCGCCGTGTATTTGACGCCGTGCAGAACGATCCAGGCGAGTTCCTTGTTGCTCAGTTGATCGACAGCTTCGACCAGGTATTGCGGACGGGGCCGCATTTGCAGCACGACCGCGTTCTGCCCGAGTTCGGGAGCACCATGGCACGAGACGCAGACATGGCCGTAATGTGCGGCACCTTGCGCGACCCGCCAGTCGGCATCGAAATCGTCGGGCTCCTTCAAATCACCCGCATGAAAGGCCACCGCCCGCTTCATGCCGTAATGCAGGAGATTCGCCCATCCCTCCGGATGAGGGATCGATGCGGCGAGATTGATGATGCCCGAGACGAGCACGACAACAGCAACAAGGGCGACCGCGGCTACGGCCGTGCCGAGAGGACCAATCCATAAGGACAGTCGGTCAGGGAAGAACTTGTTCATGGCGGGAAGGCAGCACCGGAAGGTTGTTGATGGCATTTAAGCTAGGGCTCAAACGCACTCCGTCCCGCCCCGTTCCCGGGTTTTGGCCACTTTTCGGCCGCCAAAAGGCTCAATTGCACCGCGGCGGCCAAGCCTCTGCACGCCTCGACGCTTCGCCAACTAAGCAGCCTGCCTGCTCCGCGCTAGCGGCTGTTCTCCCAGATAAGTCTTGCCGCGGCTGACGGAATTTCCCACGGCAGCATATGGCCGGCGTCCGCAAAGAGGTGCACACCGATCGTGCCCGGCAGCCCGCGCGCCTGTGCCGCGGGCAGGATGCGATCTTGTTCGCCCCACAAGAGCTTCAGAGGGCAAGGGAGAGCCGCGATCGCCTCAAGAGGCAGCATCTTCTGGGCTCCACCGCTGTGCAACGTCTCGGAAATCGCCACAAGCGCCTCGCCCGCGCCCGGAGCCTCACGCTCGGCGGCAAGCCGGAGGATCAGATCTTCAGACAGCTCGGCACAAAAGCCGACGAATTCCCCAAGCACCCGGCGCATTTCCTCATTGCCTCGGGCGGCCGCATAATGTGTCAGGGCGCGGTGGTTCACCGCCGGGCCGAACCCGCCCGGGGCCAGAAGCGTCAACGAACGCGCCTTTTCCGGCTGCTTCAGCGCGATGAGCGCAGCGGCCGCCCCGCCCATCGAATGGCCGACGAGGTGGAAGCCGTCCGGGGCTCGTTCGGCCAGGTCGGCTCGCACGGCGCGGGCCGCAGTCACCGCGTGGCCGAGTTTGGGATAGGCGAGCGAGGCCGCATGACCGGGGAGATCGTAAAGAAGGATCGGCCTTTCACCTCTCAGTTCGGCGCAGACACCGTCCCACGTCCGATGCGAGCCGCCAAAACCATGCAGAAGGACGACAGGAATACCCTCGTCCTTTCCAATCCGTCGCACGAACAAGGACGACATCTCTCCGGCTCCTCCCCGTCTTCTTGCGAGCGGCTTAACGCTTTTCATCAACACCCGGAAGGCACCGCCGCAAATGCAAGGGTTTCACCAGTCGATTACGATGCGGGTGTTCTTTGGTCCGCTGCGCTTGACGAGATTGTAGAGCTTGCGCGCATTCGCCGGATGCAGGCGTACGCAGCCATGCGACGCCGGGCGCCCGAGACTGCGGACCGCATTGGTGCCGTGGATCGCATAGCCGCCGCGAAAAAAGATGGAAAAAGGCATCGGCGACATGTCGTATTTCCGCGAATACCACATCCTGTGCATCCGCTGCGGACGGTATGTTCCGGTGGGTGTGCGATAGCCCTTGCGGGCGGTCGAGACCGCCCAGGTATAGGCGAGCCGCCCGTTGCTATAGACGCGCATCTTTTGTGCAGAGAGATCGATGCGGGCGGTCACTCCGGCACCTGCCGCCCCCGCCGTGACGGGAAGGGCCAGAACAAGCACGATCATCAAAGCGGCAAACCGCATCACGCCCTCCCATCCGGCGACCACATCACAACTTTGCCGCACTTGCCTCAGTCTAGACACAATTTCTAACACCCACAAAGCTCTGATCGCACGCAAAATTTTACTACCGTTAAGCGAGCGCAAAGATGCGCCAGGCACTGGCACGCAGTGACACGCTGAGGTCGCAACTCGAACTTTCAGCAAAGTGTGCGCGCTTTTTATGCGTGACGGCTCGCGACGCATTGGCTAGCCTCATCCCGCAGCATGGAACAGACAGTCGGCCAGCGCGGCTTAGCGCGTGAGATCATCTTCAACGAAATGATCGGGCCCGAAGGGGCGCCGCGGGGCCATTACGTGACCCTCTCCGAATGGCTGGAACAACAGCCGGCGCGGGATTTGAAGCGCAAGCGGGCCGAGGCCGAATCGATCTTTCGACGCCTCGGCATCACCTTCGCCGTCTACGGCTCCAACGATACGCTGGAACGCCTGATCCCGTTCGACCTCATTCCCCGCATCATATCGGCGGCGGAGTGGCGCCTTCTCGAACGCGGCATCGAGCAACGGGTGCGAGCGCTCAACGCCTTCCTCCTCGACATCTACAACCGACAGGAGATCATCCGAGCAGGACGGATCCCGGCCGATATCGTCCTGCGCAACGACGCTTTTCTGCCGGAAATGATCGGGCACCGGCCACCGCTCGGCGTCTTCAGCCACATCGTCGGCACTGATATCGTGCGCACGGGGCCGCAAGATTTCTTCGTCCTGGAAGACAATCTGCGCACGCCCTCCGGCGTCTCCTACATGTTGGAGAACCGCGAGGCGATGTTGCACCTCTTCCCGGAGCTTTTTGCGCGCCATTGCGTCGCGCCGGTGCAGCATTATCCGGAGCTTCTGCGCCAGACGCTGGAAGCGGTGTCGCCGGTGGCGCCGGAAGAAACGACGATCGCGGTGCTGACGCCCGGCATTCACAACTCGGCCTATTTCGAGCATTCCTTCCTCGCCGATCAGATGGGCGTCGAGCTCGTCGAAGGGCAGGATCTCTTCGTCTCCGGCGGGGCGCTCTACATGCGCACGACGCGGGGACCGATGCGTGTGCATGTCGTCTACAGGCGCATCGACGACGAGTTTCTCGATCCCCTCACCTTCCGACCCGATTCCATTTTGGGCGTGCCGGGGCTCATGGACCTCTACCGGGCCGGTGCCGTCACCATCGTCAATGCGCCAGGCACCGGCATCGCCGACGACAAGGCGATCTACTCCTGGGTGCCGGAGATCGTCGAGTTCTATACGGGACAGAAGCCCATCCTGCAGAACGTCCCGACCTGGCGCTGCGCCGAACCGGAAGCGCTCTCCTACGTGCTCGAGCATCTCTCGGAACTCGTGGTGAAGGAGGTTCACGGGTCTGGAGGCTACGGTATGCTCGTGGGACCGACATCTTCGAAGAAGCAGATCGAGCAGTTCCGTCGGATTCTAAAGGCCAGGCCATCGAACTACATCGCCCAGCCGACGCTCGCTCTGTCTGCCTGCCCGGCTTTTACGAAATCGGGCGTCGCGCCCCGTCACGTCGATCTCAGACCTTTCAGTCTCGTCAGCGACCGTGTGCGCATCGTCGCCGGTGGTCTCACCCGTGTGGCGCTCAAGAAGGGGTCCCTCGTCGTCAATTCCTCACAGGGTGGCGGCACCAAGGACACTTGGGTGCTGACCGATGAATGAGCGAGCCCGTCGCATGCACAGTGAACGCAGCCCCTGGCAGCGTCCGAGAGATCGATCGCCATGCTAAGCCGCGTCGCATCGAGCCTCTTTTGGATGTCTCGCTATATCGAGCGGGCAGAAAACATTTCGCGCCTCTGCGAAGCGGGGTTTCGTATCTCGCTCACCCCAAAAGTGGGCGGGGGGCATAAGGAAGAATGGCTCTCGACGCTTAAGAGCGCGGGCGTGCTTGAAAGCTATCTCTCCGTCCATGACGAAATCACCGGCGAGAAGGCAATCAACTTCCTGCTGTTCGACGAACGCAACGCGTCGTCGGTCAAGTCGTGCCTCACCTCCGCGCGCAACAATGCCCGCATCGTGCGCACCAAGCTCACCCGGGACATGTGGGAATCCCTGAACGATACCTGGATTGCCCTGCAGGCGGTGTCTCCCCAATCGATGACGAATGCCCGGCTGCCCGATTTTCTGGATTGGGTCCGCCACCGCACGGCGCAGTTTCGCGGTGCGCTCCTCGGCACCGTCCTGCGCGACGAGGGTTATTATTTCAGTCAGCTCGGCGCTTTCATCGAGCGCGCCGATAACACGGCGCGTATCGTCGACGTGAAATACTACCTCTTACTGCCGGACCATCAGGCCGTCGGAGGCGCAATCGACACCTATCAATGGGAGACGATCCTCAGAGCCGTCTCGGCGCAGCGCTCCTACCGACATGTCTTCCATGAAGATTACCGCCCGTGGCGGGTCGCCGAGTTCTTGATCCTGCGGCCAGAAATGCCGCGATCGTTACGTTTCTGCTATGACTGGCTCAACGTCACGATCGACGGTTTGATTGAAGGCCAACATCCAGAGCTCAGCGCCGCGCGACTCATTCGCAGCACCCATCAGCTCCTGAAAAGTAGCCAGATGGACGATATTTTTCAGTCGGGCCTGCACGAATTTCTCACCGATTTCATCGATCGCAACAACCGCGTCACTGGAAACCTGGCGGTCGATTACTGTTTTGAGCAGGCGGCCTGACCATGCGGCTCAAGATCCGGCACGTCACCACCTACAATTATGCGAGCGCCGGTCGCTACGCCATTCAGCGGCTACGCCTGACGGCCCGCGCGAATGCCGCGCAAACGGTCGAAGAATGGCGGATCGAAGCACCCGGCATCGATCAGGCAGCAAGTTATACAGACGGTTTCGGCAATATCACGCATCTCGTCACCCAGGACCCGCCGCTCGAAACATTGTCCATCGTTGCGGAAGGCGTGGTGGTAACGAAAGATACCGGGGGGGTTACGGGACGCCCGCCGGAGGCCGCCAATCCGGCGTCTTTTCTGCGCAGCACAGCCAGCACCGAGGCCTCCCCTGCAATCCGCAAGATCGCGCGCAACGCCAGAGGCGACGACCGCCTGGCCCTGTTGCACAGTCTGATGGCGGTGATCGGCGATCATATGAGCTTCGATACCGATTCAAGCCATGCCGGGACCAGTGCAGCAGACGCATTCGCCGCCGGTTTCGGCGTCTGCCAGGACTTCACCCACATCTTCTGCGCTGCCGCCCGCACTCTGGAGGTGCCGGCGCGCTATGTGACCGGCTATCTGAGGCTCGACGACGAGGTCCCCTCAGTGGCGCACCACGCCTGGGCGGAGGCCTTCGTGCCGGAGCTCGGCTGGGTCGGCTTCGACGTTGCAAACGGCATCTGCCCAACGGAAAATTATGTTCGTCTCGCCTGCGGCCTCGACGCGCGTGCTGCCGCCCCTATAGTCGGCTTACATCGACAGGCGGGCGAGGAAACTCTGTCCGTGGACGTCGTCGTCGAACAGCAGCAGCAATAGCGAGCGCAAGCTGCCTCCGGAGAAGCGGAAATGACGTATTGCGTGGGCCTGCGCCTCGACCGAGGCATCGTCTTCGCCTCCGACACGCGCACCAATGCCGGCGTCGACAACGTGTCCATCTTCAAGAAGATGCATATCTGGGAGCGCAAGGGTGAGCGGCTGCTCGTGCTCTTGTCTGCCGGCAACCTTTCCGTAACGCAATCCGTCGTCTCGCTTCTCAACGAGAGGCTGCATCTCGCCGCCGATGGCAGCGAGCCATCCCTGATGACGGTGGAGACGATGTTTCAGGCGGCCCGCCTCGTCGGGCAGACGGTGCGTGAGGCTCTCGCAGATCAGGACGAGGCAGCACGCGAAAATCCTGGTCTCTTCTCCGCGTCCTTCATCTTCGGCGGGCAGATCGAGGGAGATATCCACCGCCTCTTTCTGATCTATCAGGAAGGCAACTTCATCGAAGCGACGAAGGACACGCCATATTTCCAGATCGGCGAGCACAAATACGGCAAGCCGATCCTCGACCGCGTCACGGTGGCGCCGATGCGCATGGGTGAAGCGGCAAAACTCGTCCTCATCTCGTTCGATTCCACCTTGCGGTCAAACCTTTCCGTCGGGCTGCCCATCGATCTTCTCATCTACCGCAAGGACACGCTGACGATCGGCGAGCAACGCCGCATCGAGGCGGAAGATCCCTATTTCCGCAAGCTTTCGCATGCCTGGTCGGAGGCTCTGCGCGACGCTTTTGCCCGCATCGACGAATATGAGGCTCTCGACGCAGGCGGACCGCCTCCCATCAGCCTCGTGCCATCGAAGCCGCCGGCAAAGGAAGAGGCCTAGGCGCTGTCACCCCGCGGCCCGTCCGGCAACAAGATCTCCATCCCGTTGTGCTCGGTGTTCCCTTCCAGGGCGCCCGCTATGGCCTCGCTTGAGGGAGCGACGCCGCCTCCGCTGATACTTGTCGCTGGACGCGTCGCGCCGTGTCGATAAAAGCCCGCAGCTTGGGCGAGAGCGAGGCGCGCTTCGGAAAATAGAGGAAGAGGCCTGGCTCCTCGATTGCTGTTTCCGCAAGGAGCTGCACGAGCCGCCCTTCAGCAATGTCGGCACGCGCCAACGGCTCGAAAAGGTAGGCGATGCCAAGCCCCTCCTTTGCGAGATCGAGCGCGCTCATCGCATCGCTCACGACGAGCGGGCCGCGTGTCTCCACCGCCACGTCCTTGCCGTTCTCAGAGAGCTCCCAGCGATAGAGCGCCCGAGAGCGGATCCCTCGGAATCCGATACAGTGATGCGCGGCGAGATCGGCAATCCGCTCTGGCCGGCCGCGGCGTGCGAGATAAAGGGGCGAGGCGACGAGGATGGCCTGGAAAGGCACGGTGAGACGGACGGCCACCATATCGCGGGCAATCATCTCGCCGAGACGCACGCCGGCATCGAAGCCCTCACCGACGATATCGGCAAGCCCCTCATCGATGGTGATATCGACCGTCACATCCGGGTGCTTCTCGACCATCTCCTTCAGGATCCGGGTGAGCGCCAGCGGCAAGGCCAGTCGTGGGGCGTTGAGCCGCAAGACACCTCCCGCCCGTCCTTTGGCGGCCCGCAGGCGTTCGATTTCGTCGGCGATATCGGCAAGCGCCGGGGAGATGCCGGCAAGAAGGGCTTCCCCCGCTTCGGTCAGAGCGACGCTCCTCGTCGTGCGTGCGAAGATCGCCTGGCCGAGTCTCTCTTCTACGAGCCGGACGGCGTGGCTCACCGCCGAAGGGCTCATACCCAGTTCGCCGGCCGCTGCAGCAAACCCCTTTCGCCGCGCCACGGCCGCCACGACGAACAGGTGGCTGAGAAGATCACGCTCCATTGCTGCACCCAATCGCACAATGCATGCGAGGGAAACATCTTATCGCATGAAACCTGATCGCTCATGCTTCTTCCTCTCCAGGCAAGGCTCCCGGCATCCGGTGGAGGGGATGATGACGATGGATTACTACACGCTCGGAAGAAGCGGCCTCAGAGTAAGTCGCCTCACCCTCGGCACGATGACCTTCGGAACGGAATGGGGCTGGGGCGCAGACCGAGAGACGGCACAGTCCCTCGTCAATGCGTATGTGGAGACAGGCGGCAATTTCTTCGATACGGCCGACCTCTATACGGAGGGCACCAGCGAGGAATGGCTGGGCGCATTCATCGCCGAACGGGGCCTTCGAGATCGCGCGGTGATCGCCACGAAATTCAGCTACAACGCCGAGCCCGGCAATCCGAATACGGGCGGGAACGGTCGCAAGAATATCCTGCGGGCCCTCGAAGGCTCTCTCAGGCGGCTCAGGACCGACTATGTCGATCTCTACCTTCTGCATACCTGGGACCGGCTGACGCCAGCCGAAGAAGTGCTGCGCACCCTTGATGATCTCGTTACGGCGGGCAAAGTCCGCCACATCGGTCTCTCCGACGTGCCAGCCTGGTATGCGGGACGCACCCAGGCCATCGCCGAGCTGAGAGGCTTCGAGCCCGTCTGCACGCTGCAGCTCGAATACTCGCTGGCAGAGCGCAATATCGAGCACGAATTCGTGCCCTTTGGGCTTGCGAGCGGCGCGGGCATCATGGCCTGGAGTCCACTCGCGTCGGGCCTTCTCTCCGGCAAATATCATCCGGGAGCGCAGGCTTCAGGACGGCTTGAGACTTTGAGGGGATCGTCCAATCCCGGCTTTCAAAAACTCACCGAGCGGAACTTTTCGATCGTCGCCGAGCTCGAAACGGTGGCGAACCTACTCGACCGTTCGATGGCGCAGGTCGCCATCAACTGGGTGGCGACGCAGCCCGGCGTCGCCTCGGTCATCCTCGGAGCGACCAGGCGGGCGCAGCTCGCCGACACTCTCGGCGCACTCGATTTCGTCATTCCGCCAGAACTTCGGGCGCGCCTCGAGCATGTGAGCCAACCCGCCACCCCCTTCCCCTACACCTTCTTCGGTGCAGAGCTGCAGGGCGGCATTACGGGGGGCACGACGGTCGGCGACAAACCGGCGGGCTATGCTCCGCCGATGATGATCGCCGGTGCATTTGCGGGTGTCGCGTGAAGCGAGACGCGACCCGGGGTCTCAATGGGCACGGCCGGGCAAAGCCCGGCCCTCCTGACAGAGAAAGCAGTTGGAGCGACAGCGAGAGCGCATCCGATCGGCGGGACAGCCGATCGGATGCGATCCGCCTTCTACCGCATGGTCGGCATGATGAATTCGGCACCATCCTTGATGCCGGAGGGCCAGCGCGAGGTCACCGTCTTCGTCTTCGTGTAAAAACGAATGGAATCGGGGCCGTGCTGATTGAGATCGCCATAGCCTGACCGCTTCCAGCCACCAAAGGTGTGATAGGCCAGCGGCACCGGGATCGGCACGTTGATGCCGACCATGCCGACTTCCACCTTCGAGGCGAAATCGCGGGCGGCATCGCCGTCGCGCGTAAAGATCGCGACGCCGTTGCCGTATTCGTGCTTCGTCGGCAGATCGAGCGCTTCCTGATAATCCTTGGCGCGGACGACGGAGAGAACAGGCCCGAAGATCTCCTCTTTGTAGATGCGCATGTCCGCCGTGACGCGGTCGAACAGGCAACCACCCATGTAGAAGCCATTCTCGTAGCCCTGCATGGTGAAGCCGCGGCCGTCGACGACGAGGTCGGCGCCCTCTTCGACACCGAGATCGACATAGCCGCGAACCTTCTTCACCGCCTCGGCGGTGACCAGCGGACCGAAATCGGCGTCCGGATCGGTCGAGAGGCCGATCTTCAGACTTTCCACCCGCGGAATGAGCTTTTCCATGAGCCTGTCCGCGGTCTCCTCGCCGACGGGGACGGCAACGGAAATCGCCATGCAGCGCTCGCCGGCAGAGCCGTAGCCTGCACCGATCAGGGCATCGACGGCACGATCCAAATCGGCGTCAGGCATGACGATCATGTGGTTCTTGGCGCCGCCGAAACACTGCACACGCTTTCCGGATGCGCAGCCCTTTCCATAGATGTACTCGGCAATCGCGGAGGAGCCGACGAAGCCGATCGCCTTGATGTCCGGATCCTCAAGAATTGAATCAACGGCCTCCTTGTCGCCGTTGACGACGTTGAGAATTCCAGCCGGCAGACCCGCCTCGATCATGAGCTCTGCAAGGCGCATCGGCACGCCCGGATCGCGCTCGGACGGTTTCAGGATGAAGGCATTGCCGCAAGCGATCGCCGGAGCGAACTTCCACATCGGGATCATGGCAGGAAAGTTGAACGGCGTAATGCCGGCGACGACGCCGAGAGGCTGGCGCATGGAATACATGTCGATGCCCGGCCCGGCGTTCTCGGAAAACTCGCCCTTCATCAAATGGGGAATGCCGCAGGCGAACTCCGCCACTTCGAGGCCGCGCTGAATGTCGCCTCGCGCATCCGGAACGGTCTTGCCATGCTCACGCGCCAGAAGCTCGGCGAGACTGTCGTATTCCTGATGTACGAGTTCGAGAAACTTCATCAAAACGCGAGCGCGCTTCTGCGGGTTCTGCGCCGCCCAACCAGGCTGCGCCGCCTTGGCGTTCTCCACCGCCTCACGCATTTCCGCGCGCGAGGCGAGCGCCACTTTCGCCTGCACCTCGCCGGTCATCGGCAAGAAAACGTCGGCCGTGCGCCCACTCTTGCCCGCCACGTTGCGACCGCCGATGAAATGTCCGATTTCGCGCATTCAGTTCTCCTTGTCGCGCTCCTTCAATCCTGCTGCAGACATCCCGGAGCCTTCAGCGAGTGATCGCCGCAGAGGAGGAGAAAAACAACCCCGGGCAGCGCACTCTTGCCGTGTGGCGATGACAATCCACCTGTTGTGGACCTATGGTCGGTCCATATGCGGGGTTCGATGAGCACGAACTATCTCGATTTTTACATGATCGACGGCAGCGATATCGTGATCCGCCCGGCCGCGCGTGAGCGCCGATGGATGGATCAGACGAGCCATCGCTTCGCCTATCGCTGCCTGCCTCTCGCCATCGCCAACTCGCATTGCTGGGAAATTCTGAACCCTGCGAAATTCACAGCCAGCTGGGATGGCACCGATGCGCTGGAGGCTATCGATATCAGCTACCGAGAGGCGCACCGGCACCCCGCGATGAGCCATTTCGGCCACGGCATTCTCACATTTACGGTCCCGGCCTTGATCCGCACCCCACCGGGATATGATCTTTGGGTCATGGGGCCGCCCAACCTCATCAAGGCCGATATCCAGGCGCTCAACGGTGTGGTGGAGACAGACTGGGCGACCGCCACCTTCACCATGAACTGGCGCTTCACCCGCCCCGGGGCCAGCGTCACCTTCGAGAAGGACGAGCCGTTCTGCGCTTTCTTTCCGGTCCGCCGGGGAGAAATCGAGACTTTTGAGGCCCGCCGCCGGGCGCTCGGTGACGATCCGGAGCTTGCCGCCGCCTATCACGAATGGGCGGAAGGACGGCGAAGCTTCAACGAAGAGCTCGCCTCGCCGGATTCTGAGGCCGCGCGCAAGAAGTGGCAGCGCGACTACTTGAAGGGGCCGCAAGAGGCGCTGTCGCCGCCGCATCGTACCAAGGTCGTCTTGCGCAAAACGAAGAAAACGGACGACTGAGCCGATCAGGATCTTCGCCTGCGCGAAGCCCATCCGAGACCTTCATGGAATTTGCACGTCGAACGAGCCGGGAACCGCAACGATCCCGACGGCGTTTCTTGCTGCAAAAGAGCCGGCCCAACGGGGGCGCCGGACAAAACGAAGGTTCTCCATGTCGGTCGGAACAATTCTTCTTATCATCTTGATCTTGATCCTGCTCGGTGCAGTGCCGGCCTGGCCCTATAGTCGCGGCTGGGGCTACGGACCATCCGGGATCGTCGGCCTCATCCTGGTCATCCTCATCATCATGCTTTTGCTGGGATATGTCTGAGGCGGCGTAGATCGGTCGCACCACCGCCTCGCTTGATGGACGGGGCGCGGTCTTCCATATCAACAACGACAGGGCGGCGGTCTTTCACGGCCGCCGTCTTTTTGATTTGGAGTGCGTTGGAGACGATGATGAAAAGAGCGATGTTGTTTGCCCTGGCTGCCGTGGCTTTCGGGGCGGCCGCAGGTACCGCACAAAGCCAGGATTTTGACGCCGCCTCCGTCTTCACGAGCAAATGCGCCGCCTGCCACGGCACGCTGGCTCCGAACAAAGCGGCCATGGCGGAGCTGGACCTTGAGCAGTTTCAGCAAAAGATCGCCACCCATCCCAATCTCGGCGGGGTTGTAGAGGGGCTGACCGAGCCTCAGATCGAGGCCCTGCACACCTACGTCCAGGAGAAATAGAAGCCGGTGCGCCCCAGGCGACCGCGCGCCGCACTTCTTACTCCCCTCGCTGCCGCCTAAGTCTCTCTTGTCCGACAAAGAAGGCGCGTCCGCCCGGACGCGCCGATCGGGCAACGGGGGATTTTTCATGAAATGGGCAGCACTCGGCCTCGTGGCGGTTGGCGGCGTTATCGGCCTGGCCGTTGCAGGCGCGACCACCACCGTGGTCGAGAAGACCGGCACCAACGAATTTTGTCTTGCCTGTCACGAAATGTCGTGGCCGCAGGAGACCTACACCCAACAAGCGCACTACAAGAACGCCTCCGGCGTCCGTGCGCCTTGCATCACCTGTCATGTCGATAGCCACCCATGGACCGATTACCTTTGGGGCAAGGCGACGGCAGGCGCGAAGGACGTGTGGGGCCACTTCACCGGCGAACTGTCGACACGCGAGGAATACGACGCCAAGCGCGAAGAGATGTCGGAACAGGTCTGGGCCTATCTGGAGCGCACTGATTCGGAGACTTGCCGCACCTGTCATGACGAAGCGGCCATGGCGCTTGAGAAACAGAGCCAGGCGGCACAATTCGCCCACCAGCAGGCGCAGGGCGCCAACCTCACCTGCATCGCCTGTCACAAAGGGATCGGTCACGGCCCGGTCGGCGATCAGGCGGCCTCACACGGACACGCCAACGAGATGGCAGATCTTGCAGGAGAACTCGCGGACGTGCTTGGCTCCCAAAAGTGATGGCACGTGGCCGGCGGCGTTTCTGATGGCGGCCGGCCACGCAGCTTTTTGAGGCCCAATGTCCCGACACCTTGAGACGACGCGTTTCGTTGCGCTGCCCCAGGAAGAGGTCTTCGACCTCGTCTCCGACGTTGAGAGCTATCCCGAATTCCTTCCCGGCTTTCTGGAGGCGCGGATCCTCGAGCGCGACGGCGATGCACTCCTCGTCATGCAGCGCGTCGGACTGCCGGGCCTGACGATTGCGTTTCGTAGCCGTGCCGAACTGACGCGGCCGGACCGTCTTCTTATCACCTCACACGACAAACCGTTTCGTTCGCTGCGCCATGAATGGCACTTCGAGGCGATCGAAAAGGCGCGCACCAAGGTGACGATGCGTGTCGACTTCGCCCTCGTTGGTGCGGGATTTGGCGGCTTCAAGGAAGCCGTGGTGCGCCAGCTCTATGCTCGCTCTGTGGAAGCGTTCGAGGCACGCGCCCGCGAGCGGGCACTCGCGCAAGCCCGCAAAATCCAAACCGGCGGCTCCAGCGGTGGCACATAAGGTGTGCGCGGCCGAGAGATAACGGCGCACCGCGGCTTGACGGTGAAAAAACCCCACCGTATATCGCACGCGGTCCGTTAGCCTTGCATCGCGAGGCGGCCTGCGGGCGGCGGAGTAGCTCAGTCGGTTAGAGCAGCGGAATCATAATCCGCGTGTCGGGGGTTCGAGTCCCTCCTCCGCTACCAGCCTTTTTATCACGAAAAATCAAACGGTTATGCGTCTCTCTTAATGTGGCGACTGGGATACATCTCCCGGTCATGTACGGGAAGATGTAACCCATGGCGCGCACCTCCTGCTTGCTACGCCGCGGCGGTCGGTCGCCGCACCGAGGGCCTGGACGATTCCGTCTGCGTTGTCCGTCGAGGTCATTGTGAAAATAGCCGGCAGGCGGCCGCAGCGATGCTTGCCGGGCCGGCGCATATCCACTAGGTCTGAAGTTGCTCACACGGGGTGCCCATACGGGCTGAGAGGCTTATCCGCCAACCCGCTGAACCTGATCCGGCTCGCACCGGCGGAGGGATGGAGAGCTTTCGTTGCCGCGAATGCGCCCCTTCCCGCTTTCAAACGACAAGGAGGCGCCCTTGGGCTCGCTGCAATCCCCTTCCATCTTCGTCATCTCAGCCGCCGCCGCGATTGTCTTCGGCACATCCGCCCCCGCCGCGGCGCAGGAGGATAAGCCCTCTCTGACGGTCTACACTTATGAAAGCTTCGTCGCCGATTATGGGCCGGGCCCGCAGATCAAGGCCGGTTTTGAGAAGACCTGCGGCTGCACAGTGAGATGGGTCGGGCTGGAGGATGGCGTTGCGATCCTCAACCGTTTGAAGCTCGAAGGTGCCTCGACGTCGGCGGAAGTGGTGGTTGGGCTCGACACCAACCTGATCGCTGAGGCCAAGGCGAGCGGGCTCTTCGTATCGCATGGCACCGACACATCTGCGGTCGACGTGCCCGGCGGCTTTTCCGATCCGGTTTTCGTGCCCTACGATTATGGCTGGTTCGCCGTTGTCTACGACAGCCAAGCGATCGACGTGCCTCCGCAAAGCCTGGAGGCGCTGGTCAGCGGCGATCCGGAGGAGAAGATCGCCATCGAAGACCCCCGCAGCTCGACGCCGGGTCTCGGGCTGCTTCTGTGGATGAAGAATGTCTATGGCGACCGCGCCGAGACGAAATGGCGGGAGTTCTCCGAGCGTATCCTGACAGTGACGCCCGGCTGGAGCGAAGCCTATGGGCTTTTGACGAGTGGCGAAGTTCCGATGGTGCTGAGCTATACCACCTCACCCGCCTATCACCTGATCGAGGAGAAGAGCGACCGCTACCGCGCTGCAGCCTTCGATGAGGGCCATTACATCCAGATCGAGGTCGCTGCCCGCATCGCGAACTCCGACCATCCAGATCTCGCCCGCGACTTCCTCGCTTATCTGATCTCGCCCGCGGCGCAGGACGTGCTGCCGACCACAAACTGGATGCTGCCGGCCGCAGCGACGGCCTCGCCGCTGCCCGACGCCTTCGAACAACTTGTGATCCCGGACAAGACCCTGTCTTTCGATCCGCAAACGGTGGCCGACAGCCGCCGTGGCTGGACGCAGGAATGGCTGCAGGCGCTCGGCAACTGAGGTTTTCCCCCGCGAGATGACAGGTTCGACCGATCGACGTTGGCGTGTCGCGGCGGGGCTCGCCGCAATTGCCGCGCTTGCCGTGTTCTTGGGCGGCGCGTGCCTCGCGCTGCTCGCCCAAGCCGATGCGACGCCGGACCTATCTGCCTTGGCATCGGACCGCTATTTGCGGGGGGTGGTGCTGTTCACGCTGGAACAGGCCACGCTTTCCACCCTACTTGCCGTGACCGGTGCCCTGCCGCTTGCTGTCGCCCTGCACAGGGCGCAGTTTCCCGGCCGCGGCCTCGTCTTGCGGTTGTTCCTGCTGCCGCAGGCTTTACCGGTGCTGGTGGGTGCCCTGGCGATCATCGCGGTGTGGGGCCGCAACGGCGTCGTCTCGGATCTGGGCGCTGCGCTCGGCTTCGAGCGCCTCAATGTCTATGGGCTCTCCGGCATTCTGATCGCCCACACCTTCTTCAACATGCCTCTCGCCGCTCGCCTCATGGTCGCCGCGCTCGACGGCGTCCCGACGGAAAGCTGGAAGCTCGCCGGGCAGCTTTCTCTCACGCCCCTCACCACCTTCCGCGTCCTCGAATGGCCGGCAATCCGTACCGCGCTGCCCGGCGCGTCGAGCCTCATCTTCATGCTCTGCGTCACCAGTTTCACGCTGGTCCTGACATTGGGCGGCGGACCGGGCGCCACTACCCTGGAAGTCGCGATCTATCAGGCGCTGCGCTACGATTTTAATCCAGGCCTCGCGGTTTTCCTGGCGCTGACACAAATCGGGCTGACCGCCCTGGCGCTCGCCGCCACACTGCGGCTTGGCCAGACAACGCCCGGCGGCTTTACCCTCGGGCGGCGGGCACGGCGCTACGACCCTCCCCTGGGCTTCGTTCGGGCGCTCGACTTCGCGGCTCTGACCGTGGGGATCGCCTTCGTCCTCTCGCCGTTCATCGCCACGATCGTTGCCGGTCTGCGTTCCGATCTGGTCGCATTGCTGGCCGATCCAAACGTCCAGCGGGCCGCGATGACCAGCGGCGTCGTGGCGATCGCGGCGGCGACACTCGCCATCTTGCTCGCAGCACCTCTCCTCCTGGCACGACAGGCATTGGAAAGATCGCCGTCTTCGAGGCGACCGCGAGAGAGGGGGCGCATCGCCTGGCGGGGGCTCTTCGAGCTGTCCGGCAGCCTCGTGCTCGTGGTGCCGCCGATCGTCATCGGCGCCGGCTGGTTTCTTCTGCTGCGACGGGTGACCGACGTTTTCGCGGCGGCGCCCTTCGTCGTTGTCGCCACCAATGCCGTGATGGCGATGCCGTTCATCGTGCGTATTCTCGCGCCGGCGCTTGCCGTTTCGGCACAGCGACACGATCGCCTTGCCGAGAGCCTCGGCCTCTTCGGGCTGGCCCGGCTGCGCCATGTCGAATGGCCTGCGCTGAAAGCTCCCTTGGCTCTCTCCTTTGCCTTTGCGCTCGCCCTGTCCCTCGGGGATCTCGGCGCGATGGCGCTTTTTGGCAGTCAAGATTTCATCACCCTGCCATATCTGCTCCTGCAGCGCATGGGCAGCTATCGCACCGCCGACGCAGCCGGACTGGCACTGCTGCTCGGTGTCTTGTGCCTCGGCCTGATGGCGCTCGCCGAGCGCGGATTTCGCCGGGAAGAAGGCTTATGACCACCCAGCCCGCCCTCGTCCTGGATGGCATTGAATACACCTATGAGAGCGCGCCAATGCGTTTCGACCTCACGGTGGCGCCCGGCGAATGGCTGGCGATCATCGGCCCGAGCGGTGCCGGCAAATCGACCCTCCTCGACATCATCGCCGGCTTTCTGCCGCCCGAGCGCGGCCGGGTGACAATCTCCGGCGCCGACATGACGGGCGTGCCACCCTCGCAACGCCCGCTCAGCTTTGTCTTTCAGGAGAACAATCTCTTTGCCCAGCTGAGCGCCATGCAGAATGTGGGGCTCGGGATTTCCCCGAGGTTGCGACTGAGCGCGGCCGAGCGGAAGCGCGCGGCAGAAGCACTGCAGGCTGTCGGACTGGCTGGCTTCGAAGACCGAAGGCCGGGAGAGATGTCCGGCGGCGAACGTCAGCGGGTCGCGCTGGCGCGCGCCTTTGTCCGCCAGCGCCCGCTGCTCCTGCTGGACGAGCCGTTTGCCGCGCTCGGCCCTGCCCTGCGCCGCGAAATGCTGGCATTGTTGCGCGATCTGCGGCGTCGGGCGGGAACAATGACGGTGCTGATGGTGACACATCATCCGGAGGATGCCCGAGGCTTCGCCGACAACGTCGCCTTCCTCGACAAGGGGCGATTCGTCACCGTTGGACCGACCGAGGAAACCCTCTCAGCCTCGGGCATCGCCGCCGTAGAGAGCTATCTCGGAACGCATACCCCCTCGTAACGGGGCATGCAGCAAAGCGGCGAAAGGTCAGGCAGAAGCGCCTCGGGGCCGCAGAAGAGACGGCCCAAGAGAGGAGACAAGCCGGCACTTTGTCTTCGAATAGAAGCGAACGCGCCTATACGCATTTTGCCCTCTCTTGCGTTTGCCACCACATTCATCGAATACTTTCGTCTGGCAAAATACGGGACACCATAACAATCATCGCAGGTGCAGCCAGGCGATTGCACTAATCGTGTCTCAAAATACGCAAGGAGAACGCAAGAACCTAGAATCGGACGATGTGCCTAGACAAGCCGAATACAAAAAACGGTCCATGCACATCGAAACCCCAATGGGAGGAAACTTGGGATGTCCGAGACTTGTCCCCACGTCGATGTGGTTCACTCTGCGATCGCGGCCGGGGCTGCCGCGCAATCGCCGATGGTCGCGTCCTGGAGCCGCTCGGCGCGTCTCTACGGGCTCGATCCGGCCAACAGGCACCCGCCGCATCGGCTGACGGCGAGCGAATTCGCCATGGTGCGCGAGCGAATGGAGCCATGGATTCGCGCGGCAAAAGCCAGTCTTGATCAACTCTTCAGCGCCGTCGGCGCGGCGGGCTGCTGCGTGCTCCTTGCCGATAGCGACGGCGTACCGGTCGAGCGCCGCGGCGAGGCTGGCGACGATGCGACCTTCGACGATTGGGGATTGTGGCCAGGCGCGCTGTGGAGCGAGGCAACGGAAGGCACCAACGGCATCGGCACCTGCGTCATCGAGCGCCGCCCCGTCACCGTGCACCGGGACCAACACTTCTTTGCGCGCAACGGGGCGCTCGGCTGCATGGCAGCACCGATCCATGACCACAACGGCCAGCTCGCCGGCGTTCTCGACGTCTCCTCCTGCCGCACAGATCTCACCGAGACCTTCGCCGGGCTTATCGCTCTCAGCGTCCGCGAAGCGGCACGGCGGATCGAAGCCGAAGCCTTCCGCCGAACGTTTGCGCATGTGCGGATCCTCGCCGTATCGGGGTTGGAGCATAACCCCGCGGCGCTCGTCGCCGTGAATGCCGACGATCTCGCAGTCGGCGCATCCCATAGCGCGCGCGTCGCATTGGGGATCAAAGGCAACCTCTCCAAAGCGCCGGTGCCGGCTTCCGATCTCCTGAGTATCCCGGGTGCGGAAAGCCTGGAGGATGCGGAGCGTGCCGTCCTTGCCCGCGCACTCGCCCGCACCGGCGGCAACGTCTCGGCAGCGGCGCGCATTCTCGGCATTTCGCGCGCGACCTTCCATCGCAAACTCGGCGCAAAGCGCCCGGAGGAGGTGACACAAGATCCCGCGGCTCCCTGTCGCATTCCTGCGACAGATGCCTCATCCCTCCCGCGTGACGGGGGCTGACAAGCCCCAGGGGGCCATCGATCCTGCTGTCCAGGGCGCCCGAGAGGAACCGCTTTCCTCTCGCCAAGAGCGCCCGGTTAGGGAGAACAGCAATGGATCAATTGGAACGGCCGTTCGGCGAAACGCGACTGCCTTTCGCCACGCGCTACGACAATTACATCGGCGGCAAATGGGTGGCGCCGAAGTCGGGTCGGTATTTCGACAACGTCACGCCGATCACCGGCCAATCGCTGTGCGAGGTCGCACGCTCGGATGCGGCCGATATCGAGGCAGCACTCGATGCCGCCCACGCGGCCAAAGATGCCTGGGGCAAGACCAATGTCGCCCAGCGAGCCTTCATCCTCAATCGCATCGCCGACCGGATGGAGGAGAATCTCGATCTCCTCGCCACCGCCGAGACCTGGGACAACGGCAAGCCGATCCGGGAGACGAAGGCCGCGGACCTGCCACTCGCGATCGATCACTTCCGCTATTTCGCCGGCTGCGTGCGGGCGCAGGAAGGCACGCTGTCCGAAATCGATCACGAGACCATCGCCTACCATTTCCACGAGCCGTTGGGCGTCGTCGGCCAGATCATCCCGTGGAACTTTCCGATTCTCATGGCCGTGTGGAAGCTCGCTCCGGCGCTCGCCGCAGGCAATTGCGTGGTGCTGAAGCCGGCCGAGCAGACGCCCGCCTCGATCATGGTGTTGATGGACGTCATCGGCGACCTGCTGCCTGAGGGCGTGCTGAACGTGGTCAACGGCTTCGGGCTTGAAGCCGGCAAGCCCCTCGCCTCCTCCAATCGCATTGCGAAGATCGCCTTCACCGGCGAGACGACGACCGGCCGGCTGATTATGCAATATGCCAGCCAGAACCTCATCCCGGTGACGCTGGAGCTTGGCGGAAAATCTCCGAACATCTTCTTCGACGACGTATGCGCGGAAGACGACGATTTCTTCGACAAGGCCATCGAAGGGTTCGTGATGTTCGCGCTCAATCAGGGCGAAGTCTGCACCTGCCCGTCGCGGGCACTTATCCAGCACTCCATCTACGACCGCTTCATGGAGCGGGCATTGGAGCGCGTGAAAGCCATCAAGCAGGGCAATCCGCTCGACCCGGAGACGATGATCGGAGCGCAGGCGTCGAGCGAACAGCTCGAAAAGATCCTCTCCTATATCGACATCGGCAAACAGGAAGGCGCCGAAATCCTCACGGGTGGTGAGCGCAACCATCTCGGCGGCGAGCTGGAAGGCGGCTATTTCGTCCAGCCGACCGTGTTCCACGGCAACAACAAGATGCGCATTTTCCAGGAGGAGATCTTCGGTCCTGTCGTGTCCGTGACGACCTTCAAGGACGAGGAAGAAGCGCTGCATATCGCCAACGATACGCTCTACGGCCTGGGATCCGGCGTGTGGAGCCGCGATATGAACCGCTGCTACCACTTCGGCCGCAACATCCAGGCCGGGCGCGTCTGGACCAATTGCTACCACGCCTATCCGGCCCATGCGGCTTTCGGCGGCTACAAGCAATCGGGGATCGGCCGCGAGACCCATTCGATGATGCTCGACCACTACCAGCAGACGAAGAATCTGCTCGTCAGCTACAATCCCAAGAAGCTCGGCTTTTTCTAAACGAGCCACCAACGAGGGCCCGGCGGCTTGGGGGCCGCCGGGCTTCTTTTTCAAGACAAAATCCAAGGGAGGAAGACAATGGCGAAGACCATGAAGGCCGCAGTTGTGCGCGAATTCGGCAAACCGCTGAGCGTGGATGAGGTGCCGGTTCCCGAACCGGGGCCAGGACAGATCCAGGTTGCGATCCAGGCATCAGGCGTCTGCCACACCGATCTTCACGCGGCCGAGGGGGACTGGCCCATCAAACCAAATCCGCCTTTCATTCCGGGCCATGAAGGCGTCGGTTACGTCTCGGGTGTCGGGGCGGGCGTCACACGCGTCAAAGAAGGCGACCGGGTCGGCATCCCGTGGCTCTACACGGCCTGCGGGCATTGCGAGCATTGCGTAGGCGGCTGGGAGACTTTGTGTGAATCGCAGCAGAATACCGGTTACTCGGTAAATGGCGGTTTTGCCGAATACGTGGTGGCCGATCCCAATTATGTCGGACACCTTCCGGACAATATCGGGTTCACCGAAATAGCTCCGATCCTGTGTGCCGGCGTGACGGTCTATAAGGGCCTGAAGATGACCGATGCCCGGCCGGGCAATTGGGTCGTCATCTCGGGCATCGGGGGCCTCGGCCACCTTGCCGTCCAATACGCCAAGGCGATGGGCTTCAACGTCGCCGCCGTCGATATCGACGATCACAAGCTCGATCTCGCACGGAATCTTGGCGCCACTCTGACAGCCAATGCAGCCAAGGAGGACGCTGCAGCGAAGATCAAGAAGGAGACGGACGGGGGCGCGCACGGCGTTCTCGTCACGGCCGTCAATCTGAAAGCTTTCGAGCAGGCCGAGAACATGGTCCGCCGCGGCGGCACGATCGCAATGAACGGTCTGCCGCCGGGCTCTTTCCCAATCTCGGTCTTCGACATGGTCCTGGCGGGCATCACCGTTCGCGGCTCGATTGTCGGAACCCGCCTCGACCTTCAAGAGGCGCTCGATTTTGCCGGGCACGGCAAGGTCAAGTCGATCGTCAACCCGGTGAAACTCGAAGACGTCAACAGCGTCTTCGAGAAGATGCACAAGGGCCAGATCGACGGCCGAGCGGTCATCGAGATCGCCGCCTGAGACATCTGCTGGGTGGGGCGGCAAAGCTGCCCCACCTTCCCGCTCTGCCCTTTGAAGTTCGCAAGGTGAAAGCCATGGGCTCAGTCTCCGCAACGCCAGCCGCACGCGAGCTGCTGCGGGAGATCGTTGCCGATCACGGCCCGGTCCTGTTTCATCAATCGGGCGGTTGTTGCGATGGCTCCTCGCCGATGTGCTACCCGGCGAACGGGTTTCTGATTGGCGACGCCGACGTGAAGCTCGGCGAGATCGACGGTATGCCCTTCTATATCGGCGGGGCGCAATACGAGCGCTGGAAGCACACAGATCTCGTCCTGGACGTGGTTGCGGGGCGTGGCGGCATGTTCTCCCTGGACAATGGCCGCGAGCGCCGCTTCCTCATCCGTTCGACGCTCTGCGAGGCGCCAGACACTGCGGACCGGTAAGCCTCCGTCCCTCTCACTTTCAAATTCTTCTCTCAGGTGTTTAGGCCCGCGGCATCAGAAGCGCTCGAAGCGATAAGGCGCAGGATCCACGATCGGCGTTTCTCCGGTCACCAGCTCGGCCGCGAGCTGACCTGCGGCAGGCGACGTGCCGAAACCGTGGCCCGAGAAGCCGGTCGCCAATGTCAGCCCCGGAATGCGGGCGACGGGGCCAATCACGGGATGAGTGTCCGGCGTGATATCCATCGTTCCGGCCCACGCAGATTTTATCTCGACACCTTTGAAAAGCGGCCAGGCCGAGCTGAGATTGGAGACAGCCTCTCGATTGAAATTGGAGATCGTCGGTGGGTCCATCACACGACGCTTTTCGAAGGGGCTTTCGTCTGCAGGCCCCCAACGGCGCCGCAGTTTCAGATCATCGATCGTTTCGCGTCCGACCTTCATCCGCACGATGCCGCGGTTTCCACGCAGCTGAGAAAGATACCGCATGCCGATCAGCACATGATCGAGCGTCAAAGGCGCCATCAGCGCGGCACGCTGGGTCATGATGAAGCTGCCATCATAATGCTGGCAGAAGGAGAAATCCGGTCCGGCAACGCCGATCTTGCACGGCCCCTGCATTGGCGGGGAGCGAAAGGCCGAACAGACGAGCGACAAGGTCGGCAAGCTGATACCGAGATTGCCGAGGAAGCGGCGCGACCACAGCCCCCCAGCGAGAAGCACCTGGTCGCAGCGGATCTCTCCGCGCTCGGTCACCACACCGGCGACCCTGCCAGCCTCCAAAGACAAGGTGCGCACGGCGCAATTTTCCACGACGACCGCACCTTTGGAAATCGCAGCTTTCGCGATCGCACTCGCGGCCAAGGTCGGGTCGGCGTGACCATCCGACGGCGTATAAAGGCCACCGGCCCATTTGCCCGCACCACCCGGCACCAATTCGTCGATCTCTGAAGGCGTGACAAGGCGCGAATCGAGAGACAGATGGCTCACCGATTTCAGCCAGTCCTCATGCCCGGCCACATCCGCTTCGGTGCGGTCGAGATACATGATGCCGGTGCGCCCATAACCCACATTCGCCCCGACCCGCGTCGCCATCTCGGCCCACAAACGGTCGGCCGCCATAGCCAGCGGTACATCCGGCGCAGCTCGGATCGTCTTGCGGACCCAGCCGAGATTTCGCGACGATTGCTCGCCCGCGAGCCGTCCCTTCTCCAAAACGAGGACGGGGATATTCTTTTCGGCCAGCGTCAGGGCGGCCGTCAGTCCGACGATACCGCCACCGATAATGACGACGCTGGTGCGAGGCGGAAAATCCTGCGCCGTCTCAACGGGCATGATCGTGGGGGCCATGAGGATATCCTTCTGACAGGCCTTGCCCGAGGCAGAGCCTCGTTCAGCGGCCAAACGCAATGAGCTCGTTTTCGCTGTCGGATCGAGGGACGCCGCAAGCCGGCGTCCTTCGATCTTGCGGAGAGCATCTTTCGATAGCGGGCACGTGTGGTGGAGGCGCCTCAGCGCAGCGCCGGCTCGTCCCATAGGTTGAGCTTCTGACCGATGCCCTTCTCCACGGCATTGCGATAGATCACGGTGCCCCAGGCCACATCCTCGACCGGCATGCCTCCGACCGACATCAAGATGATCTCTTCATCGTTGATCCGGCCTGGCGCATCGCCCGCGACGATCGCCCCGAGATCCTCAAGTTCCTCGCGCTTCATGCTGCCCTCGGCGAGCATATCCATGAACTTCACCCCGATGACCGGGATGGTGCGATGCGCGGGCTTCGGAACCTCCTCGTACCAAGCCTCGTAGAGACCGGTATTGTCCAGAACCTTGCGCACATCGGGTGCTTTCATCGCTTCGTCGATTTCGCAAAGGGCCGGCATCGCCAGGAACGCGCCCGGCTTCACCCATTCGCGCTTGACGATCGGATAGGTCTCCGGATCGCCGACTTCGCCGGAGGCGCAATAGGTGACGATATCGCAATCACGAACGACCGCCTCGAGGTCGTTCACGATCTCGATCTTGGTGATCTGCGGGTAATGCTCTTTCACCCAGGCGATGAAGACATCGAGGCTTTTCTGCCCGCGCGCCTTGACCCGGACGGTGTCGATCTGCGGACAAGCCGCGATGAAGGCCGCAAGCGCGGTGCGTGCCATCACACCAGGCCCGAGGATGCCGACGATTTTTGAATCCTTGCGCGCAAGGTGACGCGCACCGACACCCGGCACCGCCCCGGTGCGGTAAGCAGAAAGCAGATTGGCCGACATATAGGCGAGCGGTGCGCCCGTATCAGCATCGTTGAGCGTGAACATCAGGATCGAGCGGGGCAGATCCTTGTCGCGGTTTGCGATGTTGGAGCCATACCATTTGACGCCCGCGGTGCAGAAATTGCCGCCGAGATAGGCCGGCATCGCCATGAAGCGACGATCCGCCGTGGGCTTCGGCATATTCGGAAAGGGCGAGTTCTCCGGGAACACGATCATGGCGCCGTGGCTGTCGCTATTGGGGCCGGCCATTCGGTAGTCGCCGTGATGCAGCAGGGCAAACATCTCTTCCATGCAGTCGACGCAGGCGGGCATGTCGGTCACGCCGGCACGGATCATGTCTGGTTCAGAGAGATAGAGAAAATCGATTTTCGGCAGACCTGTCATGGGTTTGGTCCTTGTGTTCGGCCTCGTATCGCGCAGGCGTCTGCGCACCGCGCGACTTGAGACGGTGGATCGAAGGAAGGGTGAAGGAGGTGAAGGCCGGCAGGCATTGCGCTCCAAATGCAGAACGCCTGCCGGTTTTCTGGGAGGCCTAGTCGAGCATGCGCCCGAGCCCGGCGTAGAGATCGGGTCGCTTCGCCTTGATGCGATAGCCGAAGAGGATGCCGGCCACGCAAACCAGGACGATCGCATAGGGAAACGAAGCGACGACGGGGCTGTCGCTGCCCGACAGCAGCGAGAGATTGTTGATCACCAGTGCAAGGGCTCCGAGCAGTCCCACAAAGGCGACGCTCGGCGCCACCAGCGTGGTCCAGCGACCATGCTGGTCAGGATGGCGATGAAAATACAGGATGATCGCCACCGAAACCAAAGCCTGCACCGACAAGATGCCGATCACAGCGAGAGCCGACATCCAGGAGAAGACCACGGCGTAGGGATCGGCCCCCGACAACACGAAGACGAGAAGGATGGCGGCCGCGCTCAGGCTTTGGACGACGCCGGCGATGTGCGGCGACAGATGCTTTTCATGCACCCGACCGAGGGCCCGCATCGCCAGCCCTTCCCGACCGAGAGCAAAGAAATAGCGGTTGAGCGTGTTGTGAAACGAGAGCACGCAGGCAAACAGGCTCGTGATCAGCAGAATGTTCATGGTCTCGCTGGCCCAGCGCCCGAGCACCGCATCCATGGCGGCAAAGAAGAAATTGTCGAGCCCGGCTTCGGCGACCGCCTGCACCTGCGAGGCGCCGTAATGCTGTACGATCGCCCAGGTCGAAAACGCGTAGAACAAGGTGATGAGAAGGACGGCGACATAGGTCGCCTTCGGAATGGTCGTCTCCGGGTTTTCGGCCTCTTCGCCGAAGATCGCGGTCGCCTCGAAGCCGATGAACGAACCGATGACGAAGACGAGTGCCGCGCCCAGCCCTGGAGACAGGACGGTGGCAGGCGCGAACGAGGTCAAGCCGATGCCCTCCGGCCCACCGCCTTGGAGGAGGATCCCAACATCAAGCAACAAGAGAATGACGATCTCCGCCACCATGCAGACGCCGAGGATCTTGCCTGAAAACGCGATGTTGCGCTGCCCGCAGAGATGGACCACGGCCAAAGCGGCAAACGACCAGACCCACCACGGCAATTCGATGCCGTAAGGCGCGAGCCCCGCAGCGACGAAGACACCGAAAAGCGCGTAGATGGCGATCTGCACGGCGCTGTAGGTGATCAGTGCCATCAAGGCTGCACCGACGCCCGTCGGCCGGCCAATGCCTTGGGAGATATACGCATAGAATGCGCCGGCCCCTTCAACGTGGCGGCTCATCGCTGTGAACCCCACGGAGAATACCAGGTACAAAAGCCCGGCCAGGAGATAAGCCCCGGGGACACCCGCGCCATTGCCGAAGGCGAAAGCAACCGGCGAAGCTCCGACGACGGCGGTCAAAGGAGCGGCGGCTGCGACGACGAAGAATACGATATGGGCAAGCCCGACCGAATTCCTTGCCAGTCTCGGACTGGCGACAGGATTGGCGATTTCCAACGTCATATCACCCCTCATTGGAACTGCTATTTGCCGAAGCTACGAGGGGGAAATTGGTCCCGATATTGCATGTTACGCCAATGAATCGATAATTCGCGCCGAGAGGGGGTTTGGCGATTATGTCAACGGCAAATGCCCTACACTTAGACAGTCGTATGCCAGCGATTGCATCAATTCGTGCTTCCGCGCTGGCGCCGATCATTCAAGAACTGGACAAGCGCACCGCCAAGACCGATGTTTTACTGGCGGGCCACGGTATATTGCGGGCCCAGCTCAGCGATCCCTATGCCGTTGTCCCCATCGCGCGCTATCTCGCCGCGTTCGAAGAGGCAGCCGTCGTGGTTCGCGATCCTTTTCTCGGCGCTGAGCTCGGCGTGTCGATCAAGCCGGCGGATCTTGGGCCGATGGGCATGCTCTTCTCGATGACCTCGACCATCGAAGCCGCCTTCAAGCGCCTGTGCCGTTCGATGGCCGCGCTGCAGGGCGCCAGTCATTCGTCCGTCTCTTGCGAAGACGAGACGCTGATATGGTCCTACGGGATCACTGACACGTCGTTATCTCCGCGCCGGCAGGACAGCGAGTTCACGCTGGCAACGACCTGCCATCTCGTCAGGCAGTGCTTCTCAAGCAGCTGGCGCCCCCTGGAGGTTCACTTCGAACACGGCGCCCCGCGCGATCCGAAGCCTCTGGAGCGCATCTTTCAGGCACCTCTTCTGTTTGGGCAGTCGACCAACAGATTGGTGATGGACCTTGCCGGCGCACGCCGCGTCTATCGCAAGGAGGATCCGGCACTTGCCAGCGTCCTGGAGCGGCATATCAGCGATCTCCTCGTCGCAACCGAGGCGCCCACCACCTATTCCGAACGCGTCCTGGCGCTCATCGCCATCCATCTCGGCTTCACGAACATCACGCTTGCCACCATCTCCAAAGAGCTCGGCATCCCTCCGCGAACACTTCAGCGCCGCCTCGCAGACGAAGGTACCTCCATCCGTAAGCTGGTACAGGACTACAGGAAGTCCCTTTTGCGCCGGCATAATACAGCCCATGGAGGAAACCGGTCTCGGCTCGCTCAGGCACTCGGATATGCGGACAGCACCGCCCTGTGGCGCGCTGAAAAGCGCTGGGAGGAGGGCGACTAGGCTCGAGCTCGGAGATCCGCCGGCATGGCCGCGAGCGGGCGGCGCATTCAGAATTCGGAGACCTTTCCCCGGAGCCCCCGCCCGAACCGCGACAGAGCATATTGCGCAAACTCGACAAGGGGCTGCGCTCCGCTGACGAGATCGGCGATGAGATGCCCCGCCCCCGGACCGATCCCGAAACCATGGCCGGAAAAGCCGGCAGCCAACAAAAACCCTTCCGGTCCCACGCTCGGATCGATCACCGGCACCCCGTCAGGAGTGCTGTCGATATAGCCGGCCCAGAGCGCCTGCACAGGCACGTACTGCAAGGGCGGCAAGAGCTTGCGTGCCCGCGACAAGGTTCGGTCGGTCGCACGCATGGACGGCGCGGGATCGAGAATACGCATCCGCTCCATCGGCGTCGGCCGGTCGAGAGACCAGTGCCTGATCGTTTCATGTCCGGCCCGCAACGCCGTGAGATCACCCGGCGAGAGGCTGCGCCAACGCTTGGCAAACATCGGCAAAAAGTGCCGTGCGAAGCGAAGCTGCTGCAGCGTGGGATCCGTCTTTGCCATCCCCGACACCGCGAGCGTGTAGCCTCCGTCTCCGCGTCGCGTCACGGTCACCTCCGCCGTGTGCAAGGCGTCCGGAAGGCCTTCAGCTCCCGGCTCCACCGAAAGGACGGAGGAACGAACCGACGCCTGCGGAAAGACAACGCCGAACTGCCGGCAAAACGATGAGGCCCAGGCCCCGCCGGCCATCACCGCCTGGCGCGTCCGGATAACACCTTTTTCCGTCACGACCGCGGAGACGCGCCCGGCCTCCGTCTCGATACCGCGTGCGGCACAGGATTGATGGACGGTGCCGCCGAAGCGAACGATGCCTTCGGCGATCATCGGTGCCGCACGGGCGGGGTCAGCAATGCCGTCAGACGGCGAAAAGACGCCGCCCTTCCAGGATTTTCCCGTGACAGTGCCGCGAGACGTCGCCTCCTCTCGGCTGAGAGGATGGCTCGTCACGCCCATCGTCGAGGCAAAGCGGCACCATTCCGCCCAACCTTCGATCTCCTTTTCGTCGTCAGAAAGATAAAGCAGACCAGAGCGCCGGAAGCCGAGATCGGGTCCAAGCTCAGCACCAAGCTCGTCCCAGAGCCCCAGGCTCTTGGTCGCCATCGGCAATTCACGCGCATCACGGTTTTGCTGTCGGCACCAGCCCCAGTTGCGGCTCGACTGCTCGGCCGCGATCATCCCCTTCTCCAGGAGAGCGACCGTGACGCCCCGCTTTGCCAGATAATATGCCGCCGTCACTCCGATGATCCCGCCTCCGATCACGACGACATCGGCGGCCGCCGGCAATTTCGGGGAGGAGGGAATGGTCAACAAAGGAACGGGCATAAATCTCTCCAATCGCCCCGAATCTAGCATCGTGAGCGGGCCGGATTGGCGGCAATCCCCAGCATCGGCAGCATAAAATGCTTCTGAACCTGCAACCGACGACAGCTTCTGTTTCAGCGATGCACGTGCAGACCGGTTGTCAGATGGGTCAAGTTGGCACAAGCTGACAGCATCTTATGCCGCGCACCGCCGGAGGAGGTCCCCCTGCCCACCAATTCGCGCATGAAGCTCGATATGATCGACGTGAAGATCCTCTGCGAGTTGCAGAAGAACGGGCGTATCACCAATGTCGAGCTGGCCGAGCTCGTCAATCTCTCGCCAAGCCCCTGCCTGACCCGGATGAAGAAACTGCAGGCCGCCGGTTACATCACCGGCTATTCTGCCCAAATCGATGTGAGCAAAATCGGCGAGACGCTGACCGTCTTCACCGAATTCACCTTGAAGAACCACCGACATACGGACTTTTCGCGATTTCAGGCGACAGTGGAGAAAATCGATGCCTGCGTGGAATGCCACATCGTCTCGGGTGGCTACGACTATCTGGTCAAATTCGTGACAGCCGGCATCGTGCATTACCAGACGATCATGGAAAAGCTCATCGACGACGACATCGGCATCGACAAATATTTCAGCTTCGTGGTGATCAAATCGCCCTTCATCAAGGCGCATCTGCCGCTGACGTCGCTGTTCCGCGATAAGCTTCACGCCTGAAAAGCAGCTGCCGCAGCTGCGCTCAGCGTCCGGCGACAGCCTGCATCAGCTCGTGATCGGGCGCCGGGCGATCGAGCCAGATGATATCAAGCCGAGCCACAGAACAGCATCGCGCAGAGCTCGATGAAGTGTATCGCGGGTCGCAACGGCATCCACCAGCGGCTTGGCGACACCCCGATAGTTTATGCCCGATGATGATTCACCGCCGGATCGTGCGCTTCAGGAGAGCCATCTCGACATAGGACATGGATCGTGTCGATCACGGCGGCGCGGGGCAGAAGGATCATAGTCCGGATCTTGCTCGCGCGCTTCTCAATAGCCGCGGGCCTTATCGACCAGGCCTGGGATCGGTCGCCCTTCCTCATGCGCGCGCAGGCATTCCACTGCGGCCAAGGCCCCCTCTTCGAAATCGGTCACCGTGGCGACATGCGGTGTCAGCACGAGGCTCGGATGGCTCCAAAAGCGATGCTCGACCGGTAGCGGCTCAGGCTCCGTCACATCGAGGAACGCACCCTCGAGATGACCGGTATCAAGAGCATCCAGGAGCGCATCGTGGTCGAGCT
This sequence comes from Rhodopseudomonas julia, assembly GCF_030813515.1. Lineage (NCBI taxonomy): Bacteria > Pseudomonadati > Pseudomonadota > Alphaproteobacteria > Hyphomicrobiales > Nitrobacteraceae > Rhodopseudomonas > Rhodopseudomonas julia. Next base: position 1,696,436 of record NZ_JAUSUK010000002.1, read on the forward strand.
GCCTGCCTCTTCCTGCGTGGACAAGCGCGGCGCCTTTCGGCAACGCCGCAAAGAGCTGGGCATCGAGGATGTCTTCCGTCTCCTTCGTCAGCGGCAGAAGGCAAACGAGAATATCGGTCCCTGCGAGGAAGGCCGGAAGTTCTTCTTGCCCGGCAAAGGTCGCAACCCCGTCGAGCGCGCGGGGCGATCGACCCCAGCCGGCGAGTTTGAAGCCAAAGGGCCGAAGCGCCTCCAGCACAGCCGTTCCGAGCTGACCCAGCCCCATCACACCGACGGTCTTCCGACGCGCAAGGTCGACACGGCCGCCACTCCACACTTTGTCGCGCTGCTGTGCGATGTAACGCGGCAACTGCCGGTGCATCGCCAGCACGCCGAGTACGACATAGTCACGCATCATTTCGGCGATGCTCGGCGTGACCATGCGCGCGACCTTCACATGCTCCGGCAGAGAGCGAAAGTCGAACTGGTCGACGCCGGCACCGACCGAGAGGATCATCTCAAGGTTCGGATAGGTCTTCACCGGATCGGCCGGGGCGTTCCAAGTTGCGATGAAACGCACCTTCGAGGGGTCACGCACCGCCTCGAGGCCATCGTAGAATTCCAGTTCCGGCAATTCGCGCGCGAAGATCGGCTTCCAGACCTCGCCACGCTCTTTATGCGAAAGATAAAGCAGTGCCATCGCTCAGGCGTCCTTCATGGCCGCGCGCACATCCGCATCGGCCAGTGTTTCGTCGAGAACGCGCCGCGTGCGCGCCACGATTTCGTCGATCTCCTCATCGCTGCAGCAAAGCGGCGGCGCAAAGCCGATGACGCCCTGTGCGAAGGCGCGGACGATCAGCCCGTTCTTGTAAGCACGATCAAAAACACGTTTGCCGGCTTCAGCCGCAGCGGGAAGCGGTGTCTTTGCACCCTTGTCGGTCACCAATTCGATGGCGGCCAACATGCCACGACCGCGCACATCGCCGACAAGCGGATGTTCGCCGAGGCTTTCAAGGCCCGCCATCAACCGCTTCCCTGCCCGACGGCCATTGTCCAGTAGCCCACCTTCGTAAAGCTTCAGAACTTCCAGACCCACGGCCGTGCTCACCGGATGGCCGGAATAGGTGTAGCCATGGCCGATCGCGGCATCGCCTGCCCCATCGGCGATGGTCTGATAGACGTGATCGGCCATGAAGACCGCGCCGAGCGGCGCATAGCCGGCGGTGAGCCCTTTGGCGACCGTCATGAAGTCCGGCACCACCCCCTCTTCCTCGCAGGCGAAAAGCGGCCCCGTGCGACCGAAACCGGTGATCACTTCATCGGCAACGAAGAGAATGCCGAGTTCGCGGCACCTCTCAGCCATCGCCTTCACCCAACCCAGCGGCGGCACGAGCACGCCCCCCGAGCCTTGGATCGGCTCGGCGTAGAAGGCCGCAACACGGTCTTTGCCGATCTCCTCCACCTTGGCGGTCAGCGCCGCGACCGAGGCAGCAATCACCGTCTGGGGATCGCTTCCGACCGGATTGCGGTAGAGATAATGGGACGGAATTTTGTGCTGCCACTCGAAAGGCACGCCGAAGCCCGTGTGGAAGCCTTTGAGCGCCGTGAGGCCTGCGCCTGCGGTCGAAGAACCGTGAAAACCCTGCTCCAGCGAGATGAACTGATCCCGCTCCGGCGTGCCGCGCGCGTGGTTGTAGTAGCGGATGAAACGGATCGTGCTGTCGACCGCGTCCGATCCCCCGAGCGTAAAATAGACATGGTCGAGATCGCCTGGCGCCCTCTCCGCGAGCGCCTCGGCAAGCTTGATCGCCGGCTCGGAGCCCAGATCGAAATAACCGGTCGCGTATGGCAGACGACGCATCTGTTCAGCGGCCGCCTCCACGATGCTCTCATGACCATAACCGACATTGACGCACCATAGGCCGGCAAAGCCGTCGAGCAGCTCATGTCCCTCGCGGTCCGTCAGCCACACCCCCTTTGCGGAGGCCATGACACGCACGCCTTCCCGCTCATGCCCGCGAAACGAGCTCAAAGGATGAACCAGGTGCTCGCGATCAGCCTCGAGCAAAGAATTTGAAAGCATGTCGTTCTCCAGAAGCGTTAGCCGAAGGCTTGAGAGACAAGGGCGAAAGTCGTGGGTTCTGCGTCTCGGATCGTGTGGGGCTCTTCGCCGCGCGCCATCGCCACTCCGGATCCGGCCTCAAGAAGGCCGCTCCAGGAGCCAAGGTGACAGGCCGGTATCGCGGCGAAGGGTGTGGTGAATGCCGTGCCGACGACGCGCTCGTCCGTCGTTGCGACGAAGCCTTGCGAGGCCGCGACGACCATCGCCCAGTCTTCGGCTCGGTGCGGCCATTTCTCGGCCTGAGACAGGCGAACGGCCGCCTCAAGATGCGCGTCCGAAAAAGGTTCAAGCAGAATATCGCTCATCTCGTTCAACAGAATTCTCGGCCCTCGCAATTGGTAGCAGCAAAGGAGAGAACGAAATGCCCGGTGCACCCGCCACCGGCGACACATCCAGCCGTCCGGTCGATCTGCTGCCGCAGCTTATACCGACGCGCGACGCATCCGGTGAGCTCTGGAGCAATTCAGAGGGCGCGCCCCGTCTCCCCGGATGCGGCCCCAGCCGCAAGCCTGCGTCCAAGCCGGAGCACCATCGCCTGGGCATCATTGAGCTCATCGACGGTGATATATTCTTCCGGCTTATGCGCGCGGGAGATGTCGCCCGGCCCACAGACGATGGAGGGCACTCCGGCTGCCTGAAAAAGACCGGCCTCCGTCCCGTAGCTGACGGCTTCGACCAGGGCTTGGCCGGAGAGCTCCGCGGCTAGCCCAGCGAGTGGATGGTCCTCATCCAACGACAGCGCAGGGTAGCTCGCGATGACCTCTGCTGCGAGAGCCTCGCTCGCTTCGACCTCTGCAAGCGCGCCCTGCAAAAGCGCCAGCGGATCGAGGCCAGGCACGGCCCGCGCCTCAAACTCCGCCTCAGCGTGGCTCGGGATGATGTTGAGCGCCTCGCCGCCCGAAATCACGCCGATCTGCAAGGTGCTGTAGGGCGGCGCGAAATGCGGATCTCTCGGGCCACTCTTTTCCTGGTTCGCCGCCTCATCAGCGACCGCCTTCAAAGCGGGCAACAAGGCGTGAATGGCATTCTGACCGAGGTCCGGCCTGGAACTGTGGCCGGCCACGCCTTCCGCCTTGATGCGGATCGCAGCCTTGCCCTTGTGGCGCAGCACGGGCTTCAGGCCCGAAGGCTCGCCGACGATGCAGCCGAGAGGCGGAGCGCACAAAGTCGGCAGCTTTTCGATGAGATGCGGCACGCCGCGGCAGCCTGCCTCCTCATCGTACGACAGTGCGATATGGATCGGCTGCTGCAGCTCCAACGCCGCCAGCTCCGGCACAGAGGAAAGCACGGCCGCCACGAAACCTTTCATGTCGACGGCACCTCGACCGATGAGCCTGTCCTCCACGTTGCGCAGGCGAAACGGGTCGGATGCCCATCCCGTCTCATTCGCCGGAACGACATCGATATGGCCGGAGAGAATGTAGCCCGGGACGTTTTTCGGGCCGATCGTCGCGAAGAGGTTGAAGCGGTCGCCTTCCGGCCCGGAGATCACCGCAGAGGCGATGTCGTAGCTGGCGAGATAGTCGCGGATATAGTCGATGAGTGCCCCATTGCGCGTTCCCACGACGGAGCGGAAAGCGACAAGGGCAGAGAGCATACCTTCGGCGGACATCGGCGGGCCTTCCCAGGCAGGAGCGCAACACGGCGCCATCCTTTGGCAACGATCGCGCATCGGGATCAAGACTGGCAGGAAAGCATCGGCAGCCTTTGCCGTGTGCACAGCCCCTTTCGGAAGAATCTGCTTTGCTTGCGAGGCGGACCATGAAAACGCGCGCGAAATCGCCGCTACGCTCACATTAGAACAGCCCCCAACGCGCCGTTATCGTCGGAGTGAAGAAAGGCCATGCCCGTGTTCCGCCCGAAATACATCACCTTCGACTGCTATGGCACGCTCACCCATTTTCAGATGGCCGAGAGAGCCAAAGAAATCCTCGGAGAAAGGCTGTCGCCGGAGAAGCTCGCCACTTTCATCCGCAATTTTTCCGCCTACCGGCTCGACGAGATCATGGGCGACTGGAAGCCTTATGAAGAGGTGGTCATCAGCGCGTACGAGCGCACCTGCAAACGCAACGATGTCACTTTCGATCTGGCGGAGGCCCGTTCATTCTACGAAGCCGTGCCGACCTGGGGTCCGCATCCGGACGTGCCGGCGGGCCTTGCGAAGGTGGCCAAGGAATACCCCCTGGTCATTTTGTCGAACGCCATGAATTCTCAGATCATGTCGAACGTGGAAAAGCTCGGCGCGCCGTTTGCCCATGTCTTCACGGCCGAGCAGGCAGGCGCCTACAAGCCGCGCTTCCGCGCCTTCGAATATATGCTCGATCAGCTCGGCTGCGGCCCTGATGAGATCCTGCATTGCTCATCGTCTTTCCGCTACGACCTGATGTCGGCGCACGATCTCGGCATCGAGCACAAAGTCTGGGTGAACCGCGGCCATGAGCCCGCTAATCCCTATTACGGCTACACCGAGATCGCCGACATTTCCGGTCTGTCGGCTGTGGTCGGCCTCTGAGCCGCGTCCCAGGACCCGCGACGATGCAGCTCAAATCCTATTGGCACGAAACCGCGCCCCGCTTCTCCGGCGGCGCGCGAGGCCCTGTCGAAGGCCGTTACGACGTCGCCGTCATCGGCGGAGGTTTTACCGGTCTGTCGGCCGCCCGCAGCCTTGCGAAAGCCGGGCTTTCCGTCGCCCTCCTCGAAGAGCGGCATGTCGGCTATGGCGGCTCGGGTCGCAACGGCGGCCACCTCAACAACGGCCTTGCCCATTCCTATCCTGCGGCAAAGGAAGAGCTCGGGGCGGACCGGGCGAAGGCCCTCTACCGCGCCTTCGACGATGCGATCGACACGATCGAGAGGATCGTCGCGGAGGAGAAGATCGATTGCAGCTTCCGTCGCGCCGGTAAGCTGAAGCTCGCCTCGAAGCCGGAGCATCTCTCAGCGATCGCGAAAAACTTCGAGGCAGTGCACAACGAAGTCGATCCCGAAACCGCCCTCCTGTCGAAAGACGACCTTCGCAGCGAGGTGGGCTCCGACGCCTTCCATGGCGCGATGCTCTTCAAAAAGAGTGCCATGATGCATATGGGCCGCTTCGTCCACGGCCTTGCAGTGGCCGCGCGCCGCCATGGCGCAACGATCTTCGAGGACGCACCGGTCCGCGACCACACGAAGACCGCCTCCGGTCACCTGCTGACGACGCCGCGGGGCACGCTCGCGGCGGAGCGTGTGTTCCTCGCGACCGGAGCCTATACGAGCGGGCCCTTCCGTTATTTCCGCCGCAGGGTGATCCCGGTTGGCAGCTTCGTCATCGCGACGCGGCCGCTCAGCCCGGCGGAGGCAGAGGCTCTCATGCCCGGCAACCGGACTTGCGTCACCTCTCGTAACATCGGCAATTACTTCCGCCTCTCGCCCGACAACCGTCTCATCTTCGGCGGTCGCGCCCGTTTCTCCGCCGTCTCGGACGCCACGTCCGACGAAAAGTCTGGTCATATCCTCAGAGCCAACCTGGCGGAGGTTTTCCCCGACTTCTTCGATATCGACATCGATTATTGCTGGGGCGGCCTCGTCGGGATGACGAAGGACCGCTTCCCCCGTGCCGGCGAAGCCGACGGCCTCTATTATGCCATGGGCTATTCCGGCCATGGCGCCCAGCTCTCCACCCATCTCGGCGCCATCATGGCCGACGTGATTCTCGGTCGTGACGACCGCAATCCGATGAAGGGCGTCGACTGGCAGGCCGTGCCCGGCCATTTCGGCAAGCCCTGGTTCCTGCCGCTTGTTGGGCTCTATTACCGGGCTCTCGACCGGATCCAGTGACGGGAGCCTCGTGCGAGGCTCCCGCTTCTCAAAGCTATTTCAGCCGAGGCCGCCGATGTGAAAGGTCTTGGTCTCGAGATATTCCTCGATGCCGACCTTCGCACCTTCACGCCCGAGCCCCGACTGTTTTACGCCGCCGAAAGGCGCGACCTCCGTCGAAATAAGACCCGTGTTGAGCCCGACGATGCCGAAATCGAGCGCCTCGCCGACGCGGAATGTGCGGGCGAGATCGCGCGTGTAGAAATAGGCGGCAAGCCCGAACGGCGTTGCGTTTGCGGTCGCAACCGCTTCCTCCTCACGCTCGAAGCGGAAGATCGGTGCAATCGGCCCGAACGTCTCCTCCGAAGCGAGCAGCATGTCCGTATTCGCCTCCGTCAGAACGAGAGGCGCGACGTATTGCGGACCGTCCGGCAGCTCGACAGGGGCGTGAGCGCGCTTCGCACCCCGAGCGAGCGCGTCCTCCACGTGGCGTTCGATTTTCTCCAAGGCGGCGCGATTGATCATCGGACCGATATCGGTGCCTTCATCGAGACCCGACCCCACACGCATCGCCGCAACCCGCAGCGACAACTTTTCCACGAAGGCGTCGTGGACGCCCGCCTGAACGAGGATGCGGTTCGAACAGACGCAGGTCTGGCCGCCGTTTCTGAACTTGGAGGCGATCGCTCCCTCGACCGCGAGATCGAGATTCGCGTCGTCGAAGACGAGGAACGGGGCATTTCCGCCGAGTTCGAGGCTCAGCCGCTTCACGGTCGGCGCCGACTGCGCCATCAACAGCGACCCGATGCGCGTCGAACCGGTGAAGCTCAATTTGCGCACGATCTCGCTGCCGGTGAGCTCGCCGCCGATGTCCTTCGGCATGCCGGTGACGATGTTGATGACACCCGCCGGGATACCCGCTTCCTCGGCCAGAACGCCGAGTGCCAGTGCCGAAAATGGCGTGAATTCGGACGGCTTCACCACCACGGTGCAGCCCGCGGCGAGCGCCGGCGCCACCTTGCGGGTGATCATGGCGTTCGGAAAATTCCAGGGCGTGATGATCGCGGCCACGCCGACCGGCTCTTTCAGCGCCAGGATACGACGGTCCGGCGTCGGTGACGGGATCGTCTCGCCGCCAATTCGCCGCGCCTCTTCGGCGAACCAGCGCACGAAAGATGCCCCGTAGCGGATCTCGCCCCGCGCTTCGGCGAGAGGCTTTCCCTGTTCGCGCGTCAAGAGCGTCGCAAGTTCCGTCTCGTGTGCGAGCATCAGCCCGTACCAGGCAAGGAGCTTTTCGGCACGCTCCGCATGCGTCGTACGCCGCCAGGACGCGAACGCCTTCTCCGCCGCCTCGATCGCCCGCCGCGTCTCGGCCGCACCCATATCCGGGACCGTGCCGATGACGGCGCCCGTCGCCGGATCGATCACCTCGATCGTGGCGCCTTGGTCTGCTTCGATCCAAACCCCGTCGATAAGCCCCGCCTGCCGCAAAAGGCTCGGAGAGATATTGCCGTCCATCATCATTCCTCGTTGATTGCCGTCAAAACGGCGTCCGTGATCGCATCCGTCGTTTGGGCGCCCGGCCGAATGCCGAAGCCGCGAGCGGTCGCGGCCTCCATCGCCATCAAAATGCGCGTCGATGCCTGCCCTTCACCGAGATGATCCAGCATCATCGCAGCCGACCAGATCGCGGCGAGAGGATTGGCAAGGCCCTTTCCGGCGATGTCCGGGGCCGAACCGTGGACCGGCTCGAACATGGAGGGGGCCGAGCGCGTCGGATTGAGGTTCGCGGAGGCGGCGAAGCCGAGACCGCCCTGGATCGCCGCACCCAGATCCGTGAGAATGTCTCCGAAGAGATTGGAGGCCACGACGACATCGAGCGTCTCAGGCGCCATCACCATGCGCGCCGCCATCGCATCGATATGGTAGGAGGTCACCTCCACCTCTGGATAATCGGCCGCGACGAGACGCGTGATCTCGTCCCAGAAGACCATGGAGTGCTTCTGGGCGTTCGACTTCGTCACCGAGGCGACACGTCCACGCCGCCCTTTTGCCGCCTCGAACGCAAAGCGCAGGATGCGCTCCACGCCGGTGCGGGTGAAGATTGCAGTCTCCACGGCAACTTCCTGGGACGTGCCCTGATGCACGCGCCCGCCGGCGCCGGAATATTCGCCTTCGGTGTTTTCGCGGATACACAGAATGTCGAAGATCTCCGCCTTGAGAGGACCTTCCACGCCCGGCAGAAGCCGGTGCGGGCGAATGTTGGCGTACTGATCGAAGGCCTTCCGGATCGGCAGGAGAAGCCCGTGCAGCGAAACCGAATCGGGGACGGTCGCCGGCCAGCCAACCGCGCCGAGCAGGATGGCATCGTGGCCGCGCAGCTTTTCGATGCCGTCCTCCGGCATCATCCGCCCGGTTTCGAGATAATAATCGCAAGACCAGGGATAGGTCGTACCCGCGAGAGCGAATCCATCTTTCCCGGCCGCAGCTTCGGCGACCGCCCAAGCTGCTTGCGTCACCTCGGGTCCGATACCGTCTCCCGGCACGAGGGCGATGTCGTAGGTTTTACCTGCGCTCATGTCATTTCCGTTCTTCATAGGTCGACCAACACCGACTTCTTCCGCCGGCTGGCGAGATAGGTTTTGCGGCCGAGATCATTGCCGAGCCCGGATCCCTTGTAGCCGCCTGTCGGCAGGATGTGGTCCTCGGGAGACCGCTTGGAGAGTTGCGAAAGGCTAACCGCATCATGCCGACAGGACATGACGAAGTGGCGGCATGCTTGGCAGAATCGTCTGCAGCAGGTGCTTCGCGAAGCGGATAATGACGTGCATGGCACCGACAGATGGACAACCCCGCTCATTCGCCGTGCGAGAGATCGGCCGTGCCTCGTCCCGTCCAGAGCGCGACGGCAAAGGCCAGCTGCGACGCGAGGATCAAAAGCAGGATGGAAACCGCAAGGCGCAGAACGCTCGGCGTGCCAAACTGCAGGACGAAGACCGTCGCAAGCCCGGCCACCGCCATCTGCAGAAGCCCGAGAAATCCCGCGCCCGCGCCTGCGCGCGGCGGATCGATGCTGAGGGCGCTGGCGATGCCGTTGGGCTGCGTGATCCCGTTGCCCAGGACATTGACCGACATGACCAGGAACCACAAAAGCGGCCCGCCCGCCCCGCTCTCGGCGACGGCTGTGAAAAGACAGGCGCCGACAAGGGACACGATCCCACCGGCGAAAATCATACGGTCGCTGCCGAAACGCCCCGAAAACCGTCCGGAGAGGAAATTGCCGGTGGCGTAGGCAGCAAGCACCAGCATGACGAGGAGCCCGTAGGTCGATTGCGGCAGCCCCTCCACCTCCACGAGGATGAACGGCATGCCGGCGATGAAGGTGTACCAGGCAGCCATGGTGAACGCCGTGTTGAGCGAATAGGCGAGGAAGGCTGGGCGGATGGCAAGACGGCCATAGGCGCGGAACCAGCCGGACAGATCGAGCTCCGAAGTGGCTCTCCGCGTCTCCGGCAGGAGCAAGGCCGCCCCGAAGGTCGCCGCGACCCCGAAAAGGCTCAAAAACACGAAAGACCAGCGCCAGGAGAGCCAGAGGTCGAAATAGCTGCCGATGGTGGGCGAGACAGCCGGCGCAAGGGCCATCGCCATGGTGATATAGCCATAAAGGCTTGCCGACCGACTCCGTCCGAACAGATCGCGCACGATCGCCCGCGACATGACCATCCCCGCACAGCCTCCGACCGCCTGAAGCGTCCGGCAGACGAGAAGGATCTCGATCGATGGCGCGAACGCACAGGCGGCGCTCGCCAAAGTGTAAAGACCAAGCCCCGCAAGCAGCACAGGCCGTCGCCCGAAACGCTCCGACAAGAGTCCATAGCCGAGCTGGGCGACACCGATCCCGGCGAGAAAGACGGTCAGCGTGAGTTGCAACCGCCCATAATCGCCGCCGAAGGAACGTTGCAGACCCGGCACCGCGCCAACGAGGATATGGAGCGCAAGCGGACCCGTCGCCGTCACGAGAACGAGGAGCCAGACGGGGGGCGGCGCCTCGCTTGCCTTCCCCCGCCTTTCTGCCTCCAACACGTCTTCCCCGCTCAAGCGGGCACCGCCTCCTGGATCTGAGGAAGCTCATCAAGAAGGCCCTGGTAGGCGCGCCGGACCAGTTCCGCGCTGTCGTGCTCTGTGTCGCCGACCTCTTCGAGCGCCCGGAAGATGCGATGCTTGATGAAGAAGCGCCATTCGACCGGCAGAGAAAACATGATCTCCGTCAGCGCGTCATAAGCTTCGCGGGTCCAGACCTTCTCATATTCCTCGCGCTCAGGGCCGAAGTCGAAGAAGGCGGTGGTGTCGGTTTCCGCGCGCATCTCGTCGCGGCGTGTTTCGGTGGCCGCCTCGTCGACGGCTCCGGACACGATGACGACACCATATTCCTCCAGCGCGAGCTTCTCCGACAGGAAGCCGCGTTCGACGTCGCGCAGCACGCGGGCTGGCTCCCGTTCGAGAGGCGAGCCCCGCCCTCCTCCACCTGGCGAGAAGATACGGAAAACGTCACCCGGCTCCGCGATCACGAAATCCTGGTTGCCGAGGAACGTCTCGCGGGGGGTGTCCGGATTGAGGATCGAATCCGAGGGTTTGCCGGCCTTGCCGCCGAGGATTCCCCAAGGGCGGAAGCGGCTGCGGTCGCGATTGCGGATGGTGATGCGGGTGTGGGGGGAGAAAACCTTGAACTCGAGCATCGTGCCGAGCCCGCCACGCCAGCGGCCGGCGCCGCCGGAATTGGGCGCAAGCCGGTAGCGGATGATCTCGATCGGCACCTCCGCCTCGTTGATCTCCACCGGCGTGTTCTTGAGATAGGCGCCGTCCGCACCGGAACCATCCGTTCCATCGCGTGTCGGCATGCCGCCCGAGCCGCCGACGATCGGATCGATCGCGGCAATGATGCGCCTCCCCGTCTTCGGCTCCGTCGTCATGACGTTGACGATCGAGCTCGATCCGGCGGGCGCCGCGGGCATCCGCTCCGGGATCGCCTGTGCGAACGCTCCAAAAATCAGGCTGCGCAGCCGTCCGCAAGTCAGGCTGCGCATGCCGACCGCCGCAGGGAAGACCGGATTGACGACGCTGCCCTCCGGCAAGATGCAGGTGAAGGGACGCGTCAAACCGGCGTTCAACATCAGGTTCTGATTGAGGCTGTAGAGGATGTAATAGACACCGACGAGCATCAGCGTGTGGCGCGGATTGCCGCCCGTCGGCACATTCAACGACGAGGTGAGCTGGGTGTCCGTGCCGGTAAAATCGAGTTCCGCTTCACCATCTGAAATCGTCAGCTTCAGCGCCAGCCGGCAAGGATAGCCGTTGACCGAATCCTCGTCGCAATAATCGGAGAATTCATAGACCCCGTCCGGCATCGAACGCAGGATTTCGCGGGCCTGGCTTTCACCATAGTCGAGCATGTCGTGCATGCCCTGCGTCACCGCCTCCACGCCAAACTTGGCGACGATCTCGCGAACTTTCCGTTCGCCCGTGTTGAGCGCGCCTACGAAGGCCTTGAGGTCTCCCCAGTTCTGTTCGGGCTGACGAACATTCGTCATCATGATGTCGAGGAGTTCCTGGTTCAGGACCCCCTTGTCGTAGAGCTTGCAGGGCGGGAAGCGGATGCCCTCCTGATGGATCTCGGTCAGCGTCCGCGACAGACTGGCCGGGACGGCTCCACCCATATCAGTGTTGTGGATGTGGCCGACAGCGAAGCAGACGAGCTGCCCGTCCACGATGATCGGCTTCCACATGTGGATATCGGGCGTGTGGGTGGCGAGAAAGCCGCTGTAGGGATCGTTGGTGAGGCAGACGTCGCCCTCGTTATACTCGGAAATCCGTTCGATCCCCGGTCCGTAATCGAGCCCCGGATACCAGGTCGCGCCGTAATCGAGCGGCACCGAGAAGGTCGTTCCTTCCGGCGTGACGAGCGCGATGGTGAAGTCCTCCGTCTCCTTGACGAAGGCGGATTGGGCCGTGCGGTAGAGCGTATAGGCCATGCTTTCCGAGGCGGCCCGGAAGTGGTTGGCGAGGATCTGCAGAGTAGCCTTGTCGGTCATGTTTTTCTCCCGGGCCAATCAGATGAGGGTCTTTTCCGCAGTCGCCTGCAGCATGATGTTGCCGAAGCCGTCGACGGAGGCTGAAAAGCCTTCCGGAATGCAGGTCGTGCTGTCGGACTGGAGGACGATCGCGGGACCTTCGAAGAAATGTCCCGGAGCGAGATCGTGACGGAGATAGAGGCCGGCCTGCACCGTCTTGTCGGCGAAGGTTGCCGGGACGTAACGGGCCGGCTCAGCGGGTGCCCGGACGACCGGCACACTCTTCAGTTCCGGACGCGGGCCGGCAGCCGTCACGACGAGACGCAGATTGACGATGTTCACCTCCGCATCGGCGTCATGGAAGTCGTAGAGCTGCACATGGCGGGCGTGGAAGGCGTCGATGATCGCCGTCACCTCCTCCCCCTCGAGCCAGTCTGCCTCAAGGTCGGTTTCGATCTCGAAGGATTGGCCGGCGTAATTCATGTCGGCGGAGAGAAGAAAAGTCGGCTCGCCTTTGAACTTTTGTTCCTCGCGCAGCCATAGGAGCGCCTCGCGCTTCAGCTCCTCAAATCCCGCGCGGATCGCCTCCATATTGTTCGACGCCACGGTCAGATAATGGCTGGAGATAAAGTCGTTGCGGATGTCGGAGACGAGGCCGCCGAGTGCGCTGACGACACCGGGCGTGGTCGGCACGAGGACCTGGCGAATGCCAAGCTCGAGCGCCAGCATGGGCGCCAGCATCGGACCCGCACCGCCGAAGGCAACGAGCGTGAAGCTTCGGACATCGATGCCATGGCGGGCGATCAGCTTGTTGATCTCCAGATACATGCCGGAGATCGCGACGTTGATGATCGCCTGCGCCGTCGCTTTCAGGCTCCAGCCGAGCTTCTCCGCGATCGTGCCGACAGCGGCACGCGCCTTGTCCACGTCGATGGAGATGCTGCCATAGGCGAGGCTGTCATGGCCGATCAGGCCGCAAACGGCGAAAGCATCCGTGATCGTCGGCTTCGTGCCGCCGCGCCCGTAGCAGGCAGGGCCTGGATCGGAACCGGCACTTTCCGGTCCGACCTTGAGGACGCCGAAATCATCGACCCAGGCGACAGAGCCGCCGCCTTCTCCGATCGAGGAAACCGCGACTGCGGGAACGTAGAGAGAATGCGGCCCCACCTTCTCGCCGGCGGCGAATTGCGGCTTGCCGTCGATGATCACCGCAACGTCGGCACTGGTGCCGCCGATATCGATGGTGAGCGCATCGGAGCAACCGGCTCGACTTGCGACGAAGGCACCGCCCATGACGCCCGAAGCCGTGCCGGAGAGCAGCATGCTGACGCAGTTCTCCTTGCCGAGCTCGGCATTCATGATGCCACCGTTCGACTTGGTCACCAGCGGTTCCGGCTGTACCGCATGCTCGCGCAGGGCCGCTTGTAGCGAGGAGATGTAATGGGCGACGCGCGGATGCACGTAGCCATTGATGACGGCCGTCGTGGTGCGCTCATATTCGCGGATCACCGGCCAGATGTCGGTGGAGGCGAAGACGAAGAGCTCCGGCGCCACCTCTCGCACGATGCGCACCACTTCGCGTTCGTGATCGGCGTTGCGATACGCGTTGATGAGGGCGACGATGATGCCCTCCGCCCCTTTCTCCCTGGCGCGCGCGACCGCTTCCACAACGCTGTCGCGATCGAGCGCCCGCAACACCTTGCCGTCGCTGCGCATGCGCTCGCGGATGGAGAAGACGAGGTCTTTCGCCACGAGCGGGTCCGGGCGAGAGGATTGCAGATTGTAGGTCTCCGGCATGCGCAGGCGCGCCAGCTCGAGAACGTCTTCGAAATTCTCGGTGGCGAAGAGCGCAAGGCGCGCGCCGACCCCCTGGATCAGAGTGTTCACGCCGACGGTCGTGCCGTGGACGAAGCTCGTGATCTCGGAGGGCTCGATGCCATGGCGGCTTTGCGCGATCTTAAGCCCTTCCATAACCTCCGAACCCGGCTTCGAAGGCGTGGTGAGAACTTTGAGGGTGAAAATGTCGTCCGTCTGCTCGTTGAAAAAGCAGAAATCGATGAAGGTCCCGCCGATATCGACACCGACTCGATAGCTCATCGTTACGTCTCCTTGTCGTCAAAGCCGGTCCCTTCGCCGCCCGCCCTTCGGCAGACCGGCGCTCTGGTCGGCATCCATCTTGAGTTTCTCGTTTGGCGCGCTGTCAGTGATGCACTTGGATGTGCCTCATCATCTCCGCGACGCGCCCCACGCCCGGAGGACCGTGCACGGCGCGCCAGATCGCCTCGGTGTCCACCGCGAGCGCCGAGCGCGCCGCACAGGCAAGGAATTTCGTCTTGAGAGCGTCTTCGCTCAGAGGCTGCTGCGGGTGGCCCGTCGGAACCGAGACGACGCGCTCACACATGCCCCCGCCTCTCTTCGTCACCCGCACGCGCGCCCGTTCGGGCGTTTCAGACACGGCACCCGTCCCCGAAAGCGCCGCGTCCCGCGTCACCGTCACCCGTTCGGCAAGGGCCAGGACGTCGTTTCGTCGGATCGCCTCGGCCGTAAATGTCCTCGTATCGACCCGGCCGTCGATCAGTGCCGCCGCCGCGCAGTAGGGCAGGCTGAAGCGCGCCTCGGCCACATTCTGCGGCAGCCGGTAGCGGAGATTGGTGGCTGCTGCGAACGAGACGACCGCCTCAACCTCGACGACATCCTCGGCCGCCAGCCCCTCCTCCGCGCGCATGGCAAGAAGCGCATCGATCGGGCGGTGAGTACTCCCGCAGCACGGGTAGAGTTTGCGCCAGGCGCCATACTCCGAGATCGCAGGCTGTCCGCCAAGTTTTTCGTCAATCACCCTGGTGCCCGGCGCCGCCTCGCCCGCCGTCATGGCGACGATGCCCCACGGCCCGTCGATAGCTTCCTCCGCCGCCGTCACGCCGCTCTGCGCCAGCCGCGCAGCCATGAAACCGTTTTTCGCGGCAAGGCCTGCATGAATGGGCTTAGCCATTGTGCCGAACTGCTGTTTGGAGCCCCCGGCCATGCTGGTTGCAAGGCTGATCGCCGAGGCCGTCTGCGCCGCATTGAGACCGATCAGCCGGGCAACCGCAGCAGCCGTCGCGGGCGCTCCGAGCGAAAGCGTGCTGTGCCAGCCATTGTTGTAATGCGCGAGGTTCATCGCCTCGCCGAGCCGTGCCATCACCTCGAAGCCGACCAGGAACGCGTCAAGACATTCGTCCCAGGACCGATCTTCCTCCTCGGCAAGCGCGAGGAGCGCCGCCGTCAGCGGCGCGCTCGGATGCGCCATCGCCGGGTCGAGAACGTCATCGTAATCGAGCGCGTGCGCGGCCGTTCCGTTGGCAAAGGCGGCAAAGGGAGGCGGCAAGCGCCTCGTTTCTCCGAGGACGGTCGCTTCGCCCGTTCCCCAGGCGGCAACCGTCGTCACGACCTTCTCGCTCGCCGGCTCGACAGATCCGGCAAGCATGCAGCCGATCGTATCGATCAGGCAGAGCCTCGCCTCTCTCAGACAGGGGTCCGGCCAGTCGCGAGAGGTCTCCGCGGCCCATTCGCCGAGGCGCGCCGTCGTCCTCACTGCACCGCCTCCTCTGCCTGCGAGACTTTTTCGGTCTGACGCCAACCTTCCGGAAAATGGCAGGCTGCCTCTACTCCGGAGACGGATCGCAATACCGGGGGCTCGGCCGCACATTTCGGCTGCGCGATCGGGCAACGCGTATGGAAACGACAGCCCGCAGGCGGATTGGCCGGCGACGGCACGTCGCCTTCGAGCAGAAAACCCTGCCGGGAACGCGCCACATCCGGATCGGCGATCGGGCTCGCCTGCAGGAGGGCGCGTGTGTAGGGGTGCTGCGGCCGGGTGAAAACCCTCTCCGTCGGACCGCGCTCGACGACCTGTCCGAGATACATCACGGCGACGGTTTCGCAGAGCGAGCGTACGACACTGAGATCGTGGGTGATGAAGATCGAGGCGAGATCAAGCTCCCGCGTCAGCTTGCGGAACAGCGTCAGGATTTGCGCCCGGATGGACACGTCGAGCGCGGACACCGCCTCGTCGGCGATGATGACCTTCGGCCGCGAGGCGATGGCCCGAGCGATGCAGATGCGTTGCCTCTGGCCACCGCTGAATTGATGCGGATAGCGGCCAAGATAGGCTTCGGCAGGCGACAGCCCGACGGCATTGAGCAGCCGGATAACCTCGGCCTTCAGTTCTTTGCGTGGCACGATCTTGTGGATGCGCAAGGGCTGCGCGATCGTCGAGAAGACCGTTTTGCGCGGGTTCAGGGAATCGAAGGGGTCCTGGAAGACCATCTGCACGGAACGACGGAAATTCTGACGCTCCTGCGCATTGAAATTGCCGACGTTGCGCCCCGAATAGATGATGTCGCCGGCGGTCGGTTCGGTGAGGCCCACGAGCGTGCGCGCGATCGTCGACTTGCCGCAGCCGGATTCCCCGACGAGAGCGAGAAGCTCGCCCCGTTTCAATTCGAGGCTCACGCCATCGACGGCCCGCACGGGCAGGCTGCCCGCACTGAACAGGCCGCCACTCGTCTCGTAATGGACTTTGAGTTCGTGGATCGTCAGGAGAGCGTTGGTCATTGATGCGCCTCCTCCAGGTGACAACGGACCATCGCCCGGCCCTCTCCCGCCCGATCGAGCCCGGGCACCGCAGAGGGGCAAGGATCGAATGCGCGGGGGCAGCGCGGATGGAACCGACAGCCGGGTGGCGGCGCCAGAAGCTGCGGTGGCTGACCATCGATGACGGCGAAATCCTCGCTCACCCGGTCCGGTCGCAGAGACGATTGAAGGAGCGCCTGCGTGTAGGGATGGCGCGGGTGCTGGAAGATCTCCCGGACCCCGGCATCCTCCACCACCTGCCCGGCATACATGACGTAGACCCGGCTGCAATATTGCGCCACGAGGCCGAGATCGTGCGTGATGAGCAAGACCGCCGTGCCGAGTTCATGCCGCAGATTGTCGATCAACTCCATGATCTGCGCCTGGATGGTCACGTCGAGCGCCGTCGTCGGCTCATCGCAGATGAGGAGCGACGGCCGGCATGCAACGGCGATCGCGATCAGGACGCGCTGGCGCATGCCGCCGGAGAGCTGGTGCGGGTAATTGTGCACGACGTTCTCAGCATCGGCGATGCGCACGCGGCGCAGAGCCTCGAGCGCTTGCGCATCGGCTTCTGCCCGGCCCGCTCCGGTGTGCAGTCTGACCGCCTCTGCGATCTGCTCACCTACCTGCCTCAGTGGATTGAGGAAAGTCAGCGGATCCTGAAAAATCATTCCGATCGTGCCGCCGCGGATCTGGCGCATGGCGCGTTCGGACACCGTCACCAGGTCTTGGCCTGCCACTCGGATCGAGCCGGAGCGGAAGCGCGCATAAGGTGGCAGAAGGCGCATGATGGAGAGCGCGGTCATCGACTTGCCGCAGCCCGATTCACCCACGAGAGCCACCGCCTCTCCCTCGTCCACGCGGAGCGAGAGGTTTTCAACTGCACGAACCGTGCCGAGTTCGGTTTCCAGATGCATGCTCAAATCATCGATGCGAAGGACGTCGGTCACGGCTCACCTCGCTCGCGCACGGGGATTGAAAAGATCGTTGAGGCCATCGCCGACGAGATTGGCGGCGAGGACGGCGAAGAAGATCAGGCTTCCCGGCAGCGCCGTGGCCCACCAAGCCGTGCGCATGATCTCCTGGGATTGATGCAGCATCAGTCCAAGGCTGATGCGGTTCGGATCACCGAGGCCGAGATAGCTCAGACCCGCTTCCAGAAGCATTGCCTGGCCCACCTGCAGCGTGGCGTTGACGATGACCGGGCCGAGCGCATTCGGAAGGATCTCGCCGAAGATGATGCTCGCGGTGCTCGCCCCTGCGATGCGGGCGGAGGAGACGTATTGCCGGTTCTTCAGGCTCATCACCTCGGCACGAATGACGCGCGCACTCTCCGGCCAGCTCAGGAGGCCGATGGCAATGACGATGTTGACGATGCTCGCCCCGAAGAAGGCAACGAGCAGGATCGCCAGAAAGAAGCGCGGGATGACCTGAAAGATCTCCGTCATGCGCATCAGGACGTCGTCGACGAAGGCACCGAAATAGCCGGAGATGCAGCCGATCAGAATGGCGATGGTGCTCGACATGGCGGCTGCGACGAAGCCGACGAACAGCGATACGCCGACGCCGAGGCTCGCCCGGCTGAAGATGTCGCGCCCGAGCTCGTCCGTGCCGAAAAGGTGGGTGAGTGACGGCGGCGCCATCGTCTCGCCGACGCCCACGCTCAAGGGATCGTAGGGCGACAGAACCGGGCCGAGAACGGCCAGGAGCAGGAGCAGAACGAGGAGGACCGTGCCCACTGCCGAAGCGCGGTTGCGAAAGAAGATACGCAGGCCGCTCGGCTGGGAGGCAACAGTGAAGCTGGATGTCTCGATCGTCATCGCCACCTCTCAGCGGTAGAGAATGCGCGGATCAATGAGCGCATAGATGATGTCGGTGAGGACGTTCGCGATGATCACGAAGAGCGAAATCACCACGAAGAGGCCGAGAAGGAGCGGATAATCGCGGGCATTGATCGCCTCGTACATGAGGCGTCCGAGGCCCGGCCAGCCGAAGACCGTTTCCACGAGCACGGAGCCGGCGAGCATGAAGCCGAAATTGTAGCCGATGACGGTAATGACCGGCAGGATGGCGTTGGGCAGGGCGTGCACGAAGAGCACCCGCCTCTCCCCCGCGCCTTTGGACCGTGCCGTGGTGATGAAGTCCTGCACCAGCACGTCCATCATCTTGATGCGCGTCATGCGGAAGATGAGCGTCAGATGATAGATGCCGTAGACCGTTGCCGGCAGCACCAGGTGGTGGAGCACCGAGGCGATGTAGCCCCAGCCGTGGCTCGGGGCACGAAGCGACACCATGCCCTGAACGGGGAACCAGGGTAGCTTGAGCGCGAAGACGAGCAAAACGAGCTGGCCGAGCCAGAAGACCGGTATGGAAAAGCCGGCAAGTGCGAAAATCGTCGCCGCATTGTCGGTCCAGCCGAAGGGACGACGCCCCGCGATGACGCCGAGACCGATCCCGAGAATGCTGCTGATGACGAGGGCCGTACCCATCAGGAGGAAGGTCGCCGGCACCCGTTCGAAGATGAGGCCCGACACGTCCTGACGGAAACGGAAGGAATAGCCGAGATCGAAGGTGGCGATCTTGGCGATATAAGAAAGGAATTGCTGCGGCAGCGGCTCGTCGAGGCCGAACTCCTCGCGCACCTGGGCGATGTATTCCGGCGTCGTCTCCATTTGACCGATCAAGGCATAGACCGGATCTCCCGGCGCCGCCTGGATCAGCGTGAAGTTGATGAGCACGATGACAACGATGATCGGCACCGCCTGCAGAAGGCGCCGCACGACATAGCGGGCATAGCGAAAGCGGATGCCGCGTTTGGCCCGCGCCTTCCCTGCCGCCGCGACATCTGTCGCGACGGCATCGCCATCAATTGCAGTGGAGGTGGCCTCGACCATGATCCGCCCGCGCCTCAATCCTTGAACCAGGCGTTATGCCGGCTCTGGAAGTAACCGTAGGGTCCGGTCACCGCGTCCATCAGCCGGGCGTTGGCGAGATGCCCGTCGGGGAATTCGAAGACGGGGATCGCCGGCAGATCCTGCATCAGGATCTTCTGCGCCTCGTCCCAATTCTCCTTGCGCTTCTCTTCGCTCACCTCCGAGGCGTCTTCGTCGAAGATCTTGTCGAGCTCCGGGTTGGAGTAGCCCATGGCGTTGGTGAAGGGGGAATGGTTGATCTGCTTGGTGTGATAGCGGGTCACGACGCTGATCGCGGGATCGGGACCGGTGCTGTAAAGCTGCATCGCCGTATCGAAATCCCACTGGTCGAAGACCTTCTCGATGAAGGTCGGCCGGTCGTAGGTCTTCACATCGGCATTGACGCCGACGTCGCGCAGCTGATCGCGGATGATCTCCGCCGACTTGCCGTCATAGGGGCGCCCTGCGGCCCAAAGGATGTTGATGGTGAAGCGAGTGCCGTCGCCGCCGCGCGGATAACCGGCTTCATCGAGCAGCTGGTTCGCCTTTTCGACATCGCGGTCGTAGACGTCGTAGCTGCCGTTAAAGGCCCATTTCAGATTGCTGTTGAGGAAGCTGTGGGCGGGCCGGCCGGCTCCGAAGAGCGCCTTTTCGGAAATATCGTTGACATCGATGGCGTAGGCGAGCGCCTGCCGCACTTCCTTTTTGGCGAGGGGCCCCTTGCGGACGTTGAGAAGCCACATGCCCTGCACGGCGATGGCATCCGCGCCGGTCAGAAGCTTGAAGCGCGGATCCTTGGCAAGCCGCGCCACTTCGTTGTGGGGTACCGCCGTATAGTCGATGAAATCGACCTCGCCGCGTTCGAAAGCGAGGATGCGGGTGTTCGGATCAGGAATGAACTGGAAGATCAGCCGATCAAGGTAAGGCTTTCCTTCCATGAAGTAATCGTCGTTGCGTTCAAGAACGACATGGCTTCCTTTCGACCATTCCACGAACTTGAATGCGCCACTGCCGATCGGATGCTCGTTGGCCGGATTGGTCATCGGGTCGGAGCCCTCGTAGATATGCTTCGGCAGGATCTCCGCGCCACTCCGCAGCTGGTAGGCAAGAAGGGTGAGAAGCGGCGGAAATGGCTTCTTCAACTTCATGACGAAGGTGTGCTCGTCTTCCGCGGTGGCCGATTCCACGTTCGGCCACCAAGAGCCGCGGCTTGGATGATACTTCGCGACGACATCGTTGAAGGTGAAGGCCACATCCTCCGCCGTCACCGGCACGCCGTCGTGGAAGCGTGCATTCGGGTCGAGATGGAAGGTGTAGGTGAGACCGTCGTCGGAGACCTCCCAGGAACGGGCGAGCTCGGGAACCGGTTCGAAATCTTCATTGAGCCCGACGAGGCCGCTGAAGATGTTGGCTGCAATGCTGTGGCCGCCGGTGTCGGTGTGTAGAAAGCCGACGAGTGCGCTCGGCTCGCCGCTCAAGGCGATCACCATGGTGCCGCCTCGCTGTTGCGCAACCGCCGGCGGCGTCGCCGCAACGAAAGCTGCGCAGAATGTACTGGCCGCGATGGCCAGCATCCTCATCCATTTCATCGATCGTTCCCCTTTTTCTTGCTCGTGAGGAGATCTCACCGGGCGCCACCCGACGAGGGCGCTGCGGGCGAGGTTTTCGCGGGTCCGTTGCCCGCGAACCTTTGGATCGAGAAAGGCTCGATCGGGACTTTCGTGTCGCCGGTCGCGGCGAGATCGGCGAGGACGGATCCGACGCCTGGACCGAGCTGGAAACCGTGGCCGCTGAAGCCGAAAGCGTGCAGAAGACCTGGAACCTTCGCGCTCCAGCCGAGCGCCGGCAGCTTGTCCGGGAGATAGCCTTCGACGCCGCTCCAGGTGCGCACCACCTGAACGCCGGCCATCGAGGGGAGAAATCTCGTAAGCGAACGAAGCTGTGTGAGGAGATGGGTGGGACGCGGCCGCGGCCTCGGATCGGACAGATCGACCGCGACATGAGCGCCACCTCCGAAGACGACGCTGCCGCGCTTCACCTGGCGCATGTAGAAACTGGAATCGCCCGTCCCGAGCACTGGCGAGACGAAATAGGGAAGCGATTCCGTCACGCCCATCTGCGGGCCGCGGGCTTCCATCGGGACGGATTCGCCAAAGCCAGCCGCGAAGCGATTGCTCCACGCTCCGGCGCTGTTGATGAGGATCGGGGCACGCAGAATGCGCCCGTCCGCCGTCTCGATGATGAAGCCTTCGCCTTGGCGGGTGGCGCCGATCACTTCGCATTGTTCGAGGATATGCGCCCCCGCCCGACGCGCCGCCCGCCCGAATGCCGGCGCGACGAGCCGTGGATTGGCGTGTCCGTCCTCGGGTGAGAAAGAGGCGCCGAGAGCGCCGGACCCGAGAAACGGATACTCCGCGCGCAGCCGGTTCACGCCGACGAGTGTCAGCGACAGGCTCCAGTGCCGGGCTTCGGCGTTGTAGGCCTCAAGGGCAGCAAGCGACTCCTCGTCGAAGGCGATCTTCAAATGCCCGGTCGGCAGGAATTCGCAATCTTCGCCGATCAATGCCGGCAGCCGCCCCCAGATATCACGGGCATGATGCGCGAGCGGCAATTGGATGAAGGGGCGTCCCTGGCGGCGCACATTGCCGAAATTGACGCCGCTCGCCTGAGCGCCGACGCGCCCGCGCTCCAGGAGCGCCACGGAGGCGTTGTGGCGTGTCGCCAGGAAGAAGGCTGCGGACGCGCCCATCAGCCCGCCGCCGACGATGACCACATCGTATTTCGTTGCGTCCGTCATTCGCCGGCCTCCGTCTGAATGGCGGCAGGCAGCGGCTTCACCGGTGCCTGCCCGCGCAGACGTCCGACGGAAGCGAGTTCGACACCGAGCGTTTGGGCGGCGACGCGCGCCGCCGAAGCACCGCACATGCGCCCCTGGCAGCGCCCCATGCCGACACGGCAGAAGGCCTTTGCACGATTGACTTCATCGGCGCCCTTGTCCCGCAAGGTGGCGCGAAACGTGCCGACCGAGACCTCCTCGCATCGGCACAGGATCGTCTCATCGGCCAGGTTCTCGTAGAGATGCTCGGGAAACGGGAAGGCATCACGCAACGCCGACGCGAAGGCCGAACCTCGCCGCATGGCCTTGAGCGCTTGACCGCGCACGGCAGCATCGAATGGCATGCCCTGATCCTGGAGGCACGCCAGGGCGGCAAGGGCGCCGGTCGCTTCCGCCGTATCGGCTCCACGCACCAAGGCGCCGTCGCCGGCGAGGTAGACGCCAGCCACCGAAGAGCGACCCATCTCGTCCTGGCGCGGAAGCCATTGCCCGGCGCGGGCATCGAAAGCGAAATCGCAGCCGAGAAGATCGGCAAGCTGCGTCTCCGACTGGACATGATAGCCGGCCGCGATCGCATCACAGGCGAAAGTCCGCTCCCGCCCCGCGCGATCGCGCAAAACGAGGCGGGCGACACGCCCCTCGCCTTCCGCACGGAGCGGCGCCACGCCATGCAGCATGGGAACGCCGTGTGCCGCCAGCCAGGCAAGATAGTAGAGCCCCTTCGCCGTGTTGGCGGGATTTGCCGCCATTCTCGGTAGACCAGCAAGCTCGCGCGAGAGCGGCGTCGTATCGAAGATGCCGGCAAGGTTCCCGCCGGCGCGGCGATACTGGTAGGCGACGAGATAGAGGAGCGGTCCGGAACCGACGAGGGCGACGTTCCTCCCGATCAGGCAGGCCTGGTATTTGAGAGCGATCTGGGCGCCGCCTAAGGTATAGACACCGGGCATCGTCCAACCCTCGAAGGGAACGATGCGGTCGACGGCGCCGGTGGCGAGGATGAGGGCGTCGAAACCGATGACGTCTTGGCGGCCGTCGCCGTCGGCAAGGTGGAGATTGCGCCCCTCCGTGCCCCAAACCATCGTCCTCGGCCGATAGTCGATCTTGTCTTGAAGACGGTCGAAGGTTTCGTGAAGACGCGCAGCCTTGCCAGCCTCAAACCCGTAGAGTTTTTCCGGGGGACGCCTGAAACCTTGCGGCTGACGGCGATAGATCTGGCCGCCGCTCCTCGGTGCCTCGTCCACAACGACCGGCTTCAATCCGGCGGCAACCAGCATTTCCGCGGCGCGCGTGCCGGCCGGTCCGGCACCGATCACGACAACCCGTGGCGTGCTCATTCCGGGCGCGCCCCTTTGAAAGGCGAACGCGTCCTCAACCGCATCTCCGGCTCGATCATCGTGGAGCAGGCACGGACTCTTTTGCCCTCTTCAGTCCAAATCCAGCAATCCTGACACGCCCCCATCAGGCAGAAGCCAGCCCGCGGTTGTTCCTGGATTTCGCTCAGACGGACTCGGTCATCGTGGGTCAGGAGAGCCGTCAGCACGGTGTCTCCAGACAGCGCCTTCGCTGGGTGCCCGTTCAGAAAGAAAGGCACGATCTCACGATCTGGCTCGGCGACACGAAGGAAGAGCGACTGTTCGTCCATGACATGCAAAACCGCTGCGTCTCGTTGTCGCGATTGAAGAGCGAGATACAGACGAGATCAAATTCCGATGTGTCGACAAACAATAGCCTGAGGCTATAGGTTGGCGGAACAAAGCCGGGCCAGAGACCGATGAACGCGCGCCAGCTCGAAGTCTTTCGCACGATCATGCAGACAGGCAGCGTCACCGACGCGGCCAAGCTTCTCAACGTGTCGCAGCCGACCGTGAGCAAGATCCTCCATCACATGGAGGACCAACTCGGTCTCCGGCTCTTCCGGCGCATCCGCGGCCGTCTTCATCCAACGCCGCAGGCGGAGATGCTCTTTCCGGACGCCGACCGCGTCTTCCGTGATCTCGGAGCGTTGCGGCTTCTTGCAGAGGAGTTGCGCGCCGGCTCAGGCGGCGTATTGCGCATCGCCGCCTCCTCCTCGCTCGCCGCCGCGATCGTGCCGCGCGCGATCGCATCGTTTCGTGCGGCAAATCCGCGGGTCAAGATCGTCTCGCATCTCCTGCCGGGAGCCGAGACTGCGGAGATGGTGCGCTCCCATCAGGTCGATCTCGGCC
This sequence comes from Rhodopseudomonas julia, assembly GCF_030813515.1. Lineage (NCBI taxonomy): Bacteria > Pseudomonadati > Pseudomonadota > Alphaproteobacteria > Hyphomicrobiales > Nitrobacteraceae > Rhodopseudomonas > Rhodopseudomonas julia. The sequence continues at coordinate 1,720,963 of NZ_JAUSUK010000002.1, forward strand.
TTTGCCTGTCACCACAGGATCTTCACACGCTCACCATGAGGAGCCTCGGCCAGGTGGAGATGATCTGCATCTTCCCGCGCGGGCACCGCCTTTCGGCCCTCACCCACGTCACGCCGCCGGACCTCGCCGACGAGACGTTCATTTCCTTCAACTCCTTGAACCATTTCGGGGGGCTCCTCGACGAGGCCTTCCTGCAGTACGACGAGACCCGACGCGTCGACATCCAGGCGACGATGTCGATCGTTGCGGCCGTTCAGGTGGCCCAGGGGACGGGGGTCGCCATCGTCGACCGCTTCGCCATGCTGATGGCGCCGGAAAACGTCGACTGGCGACCGTTCCGACCCGTCCTCTCCCTGCCCATCAATCTGCTTCTGTCGGAGACGCTGCCCTGGTCGCGCTTCCGCAACAGCATGATCGAACACCTTCAGAAGGCGGTGGAGAAATATCTGGAAAACTGACAGGGCCCCGGGCGAAGCGAACTCCAAAGAAAGCAGAATGAACTTGCCGGCCTCACGCCGGTTTGGGCCGCCAGCGGTTGGCGTGCCGCTCAAGCGGCTGCACTACGGCTAGCTCGATCAAGAGCATGATGCAGACGAAAACGAGCGTGTAAGCGAGGATGGCGCGCACGTCGAAGACCTGGAAGTAGAGGTGGATCTGGAAGCCGATGCCGTTGGAACGGCCGAGAAGCTCGACGACGAGCACGATTTTCCAGATCAACGCCAGGCCGGAGCGGCTCGCCGCGGCGATATAGGGCTGCAATTGCGGTAGAATGACATGGCGCAGCGTCTTCATTCGTCCGAAGCCGTAGACGCGTGCCATCTCCATAAGGTGAGTGTCGAGCGCCCTCGCTCCTTCCCGGATGGTGACAGTGGCGTTCGGGATTTTGTTGAGCGCCACCGCCAGGATCGCCGCACTCTCGTTGAGGCCGATCCAAATATAGGCGAGCACGATGACGATGAGCGCCGGGGCATTGAGGAACAGAATGAGCCATGGCTCGCCGAGGTCGTTGGCGATCCGACTGCGTCCCATCATGAGGCCGGTCGCCAGACCGATCGACATGGCAATCGCAAAGGCGGCGATCACCCGGAGAAGCGTGATCGCAAGATGATAGGGCAGTTCGCCCGAGGCGATCTCCTTTGCCGCGAAGGCAAAGACGCTGACCGGCCCCGGGCAAAGGCGCGGACCGAACGCATAGGAGGCCAGAACCCAGACGACGACGAAGACTGCGATCGAGATCGCCCGCAGCCCGATCGGCCCCGTGAGGAAGGACCTCATGCGCCGCTCCCGTCATCCTTTGTCGAGGCAATTAAGCCGTTTCGTTCACTCCAGCGCAAGGCTCGGAAAGCGGTGGGCAAGATCGACGAGAAGATGGCTAAGCGCCCCGCCGCTGCGGCCGGCATGAGGGAGAGAGATCTCGGTGGTGCCGGCGACATGCGCGGGCGGCGGAGAGAGGACGATCAGCCGGTCGGCGAGCCGCGCCGCCTCACGGATATTGTGGGTGACCATGAGCACCGTGACAGGCCGCGACTGCCAAAGTTCCAGAAGCAGGTGGCGAAGCCGGTTCGCCGTCATCTCGTCGAGCGATACGAAGGGCTCATCGAGAAGCAGGATCTCCGGCTCGACGGAAAACGCGCGCGCCAGCGCCACTCGGCGCGCCATGCCGAGCGACAGTTCGGACGGATAGGCGCTGCGGAAGGCGTTGAGTTCCACCGCATCAAGCACCGGCGTGAGGTCCTTCTCCGCCATTTCAGGCGGCAGAGCGAGACGGATGTTGTCCTCCACGCTGCGCCAGGGCAAAAGCCGCGGCTCCTGGAAGACGGCGGCAAACCGTGCGCGCTGGAGCGCCGGCGAAACGGCACCGGAGAAGTCAGCGTCGAGCCCCAGCATGATCTTCAGCGTCGTCGTCTTACCGCATCCTGACGGGCCGAGAAGGCAGGTGAAGGTATGCGGCGTCAGCACGAAGGACAGGTCGCGGATAACCTCGACCTCTCCGCCATTTGCCCGCTTGAAGCGTTTGGCCTCGATGCGAACCGAAAAGGCATGATCCTCCACTTTGTCAGCATGGGGCACGCCGAGTTGACCGTGTAAGGCGGTATGAAAAGGAAGCACCTTCGCGCCCACGAGCTCCTCCTGTGGTGGGATTGGCCCCTCCTTGGTCACTCGCCCTCCTTCAGCACCGACCAGAAGGTTCCGGGCGACAAGGTTTGCGCGGAGCCAACCAGCTTCTCCCCGCCGATCGCTGCGAGCCTGCGATAGATCTTTTCGGTATCGGCCTCCTCCTCGGCCATCGGCCGGCTCGGAATGCCCTCACGGTAGCGTCTGACCAGATTGCGGAAGATGGCGTCGTCTTCTGCATTCATGCTCGGACGGAGCCTGTCCCAGGCGGCGTCCGAGGTCCCGAGAAGCTCCTTCGCCTCATGCGAGGCGGCCACGAAACCGAGCATCGCGTCCTTGTGCTCGGCCGCCCATTCCTCGTTGAAAACATAGCCGATCGCCGAGATCGGTCCGGTCGCGCCGAAGGCTTTCGCGGCGTCCTGACCGCTCACGAGCTCTCGGTAGCCTTCCGTCTCCAGCCGGGCGTTGTAGTGCCAGAAGTTCGACGCAGCGGCGAGCTCGCCATCTCTCAACTTCTCCGCGAGAAATGGCGGTGCGGCGAAGGCGGGCTGCGTCTCCTCGGCGAGGTCGAAGCCGTATCTGTCTTGCGCGAGGGCCCGGAACATAAGCCAGTTCTTATCGAGCGGGCCGCCGGCAACGCCGACACGACTGCCCCTCAAGTCTGCAAGCGTCTTCGCGATGCTGTCATCTGGCACCATGATGGCGCCGACCGATGTCGAATAAGGCACAAAGGTCAGCGGGATGCCTTCCGCCCGCTGGCGGGAGACGAAAAGCCAGTCGCTGACGATGACATCCACCTCGCCGGCGTTGATGCCGATGCGGCCGGCATCGCTACCGGCAAGCACCACCGGCTCCAGGCTGAAGCCATGCTTTTTGTCGAAACCGTTTTCGACAATGGTGTCAATCTCCCAGTTGACGGTCCCGAATTTCAAGACGCCGACGCGCACGATTTCTGCGTCTGCCGCACTCGCCCGAGCGCCGGCAACACAAAAAATGCATGACACCGCGAGCGCCAAGATTAGATGGCGCATCATCTCCTCCCCATTGCCGTCGTTTCTTTTCGCCGCGCGCACGCGACACCGGCTTCTTCTATAAACTTAGCAGTATCCGTGGCGCTGCCAAGCTGTGACTGCACCAGACTGACGTGATCCGCATCGCTACGCCTGCGCCGTCCGAGCGCGTATCTCCATGCCATGCACCGGCTTGTAGCCCCAGATTGCAAGCACCAGAAAAACCGCCAGACAGCCGAGGACGACGGCAAGCGAGGCGGGCTCGAGCTTGCCGTAGAGCGCAAAACGCACGAGTTCGACCGCATGCGTGAAAGGGTTTGCGGCGGAGATCTTGTAGAGCGCGACGCTCGCCTCGCGCATATGCCACAGGGGATAGAGCGCCGAAGACAGGAAGAAGGCCGGAAAGATGACGAAGTTCATCACCCCGGCGAAGTTTTCCAACTGCTTGACTGTCGAGGAAATGAACATGCCGACGGCGCCAAGCATCAGCCCGCTCACGACAAGCGCCGGCAGGATGAAAACGTAACCGAGCGGATCGAATTCGATGCCGAAGAGCCAGGCGATCAGAAGGAACGTATAGACCTGGAGGAGCGAGACGGCGGTCCCGGCTGTCAACTTCGCCACCAGAAGAAACCAGCGCGGCAAAGGCGTCGTGAGAAGCACACGCATGGAGCCCATCTCGCGGTCGTAGACCATCGATAGCGAAGATTGCATGCCGTTGAAGAGCTGAATCATGCCCACAAGTCCCGGCACGATATAGACCTCGTAGGTGATGTAGGTCTCGTAGGGGGGGATGATCGAAATACCGAGGACGGCGCGGAAGCCAGCGGCGAAAACGATCAGCCAGACGAGCGGGCGCACCAGAGCGGCGAGAAAGCGTTCGCGCTGATAGAGGAAGCGCATGATCTCGCGCCAGACGATCGCCGTGAAGGCGCGGGTGTAGACGCTCATGCCCGCTCTCCCGCAGAACTCTCCCGCGTCGGCGTCGTCAGCATTGTGAAGGTGGTGTCGAGAGAGCCGGGACCTGAGCGCGCGACGATATCCGCGGATATGCCGCGTGCCACCACCCTGCCCTCATGGAGAATGACGAGCGCATCCTCCTCGCGGATCTCGTCGATCAGATGGGTCGCCCATAAAATGCCGACGTCACGCTCGCCCGCCAGCGCATGCACATGGCTCACGATCGCCTTGCGCGAGGGCGCATCGAGCCCGACCGTCGGTTCGTCGAGCAGGAGAAGGTCGGGATCGTGCAGGAGCGCGCGGGCAATCTCCACACGACGCCGATGCCCCCCGTTGAGCGAGCGCACCGTCTCGCGCGCGCGCTCAGCCATGTCGAAGCGGGTGAGTTCGCGATCGATCCGCCTGCCCGCCTCCTTGAGCGAAAGCCCCCGCAGCCGCGCGAAATATGCCAGGTTCTGACGCACAGTGAGATCAAGGTCGAGCGTCGGCTGCTGAAAGACGATGCCGAGCGAGGCAAGTGCTGCCGCGCCAGCCTCCCGCGTATCGCGGCCGGCAATCAGGATGCGCCCAAGGGACGTCTCAAGCAGCCTTGTGATCAGCGAGAAGAGCGTCGTCTTGCCGGCGCCGTTGGGACCGAGAAGCGCCGTGAAGCGCCCCTTCTCCACCGCGAAGCCGACATCGTCGAGGACCGGCTTGTCGCGATAGGAAAACGAGAGATTCTCGATGAGAAGGGCCTGTCGTTCAGACTGTGCAGGCGCCTCGCCGAGAAGATCGCTCTGTGCCGAGACCGCCCGCAGGACCACCATCGCTCAGATCTTCTCTTCTCTGTCATTCACCCAGGCGCAATGAAATCCGGCAATGCGCCATTTCGGATGCTCTCCCGCCCATTGCGCCATGGTCGGCATCGCCTCCCACAGGCAGGTCTTCAGCGAGCTGCGCGACTGGTAGTAGAGATGCTCTTCGTGGCATGTATTCGGGTTGTTCACCAGACACACGGCGAGGATCAGATCGACGACATCCATGTCATCTCCTCTCGTACCGGCGCCTCCCATAGAGGAACCTCGGATCCGTCTTCCGACGGTCACTTCGGTGCATGCAGACGGATGTCGCCTCGGCGGCGCTCGATTGTAAATATCGCAGAAATCGTCCGCGGTAAGACCAGCACCCGCCGTTCCTGCCGGGATGACTGCCGTCATTGAGCCGTGTCTTTCGGCAGAATGCGATTCACCAGGAGCCAATCGAGCCCCTTCTGCCAGGAACGATCGGTGTTGGAACGGATATCGGCATTGAAGCCGGCGATGATCCGGCCCGTCTTCACGTCGCGCACGGCGATCGAAATGTTCAGGATCAGCTCCGACATCTTGTGAATGACGGGGACCATGGAGAGATCGGCGCCGACCGTCTCCGCGAAGCTGCGATCGCAATTGCCACAAGCCTGCAGCCGCGTCTCGGCAACCCTCTCGCGGACCGGAGCGATATCGACGACCGCAAACGTTTTGTCGGCGCCGAGCGCCTCCCGCAGCCGATCGGAGAGCATCGCGAGCCTTTGCTTTTCGGCTGCATTAGGAGGGTCGCCGGTTGAGGTGTTGACCAGCTCGAAATCGAAGACTGCGATTTTTAAGGGCGCCGCCTCCGCCGAGAAGCCGGCGAGCACGGAGACAACGCAAAGAGCCAGGCGGAACAGCGTCATGCGCGACATCGGACATCTCCCGCTACAGATTGAGACGGCTCTCGGGCAGTCGCCTTGGAGGCTGCGAGGCCACCGCCCGCAGCAAGCTTGTAGCCGAAGCCGCGCACAGTCTGGATCAGAGGCTCAGCCTCGCCCTCGTCGATCTTGCGCCGCAGATAGCGGATATAGACATCGACCGTCTTGGTGCCCGGCTCGAAGCTGTAGCCCCAGACATTGGCGAGGAGGCGTGTGCGGCTCACCACCTTACCGGCATGCCGCATGAGATAGAGGAGAAGGGAGAATTCACGCGCCGTCAGCGCGATGTCTCGCCCCCCGCGACGCACAGAATGGCCGGACGGGTCGAGCGTCAGATCGCCGACGATAAGCGGTCGCTCCTCATCCAGATGCGGTCCGCGGCGCAAAAGCGCCTGCAGCCGCACCACAAGCTCGTCGAAGGCGAAGGGCTTGGTGAGATAATCATCGGCGCCGCTCGAAAACCCGTCCACCTTGTCCTTTAAGCTGTCTTTCGCCGTCAGCATCAGGATCATGCTGTGCGAGCCGTGAGCTCTGAGCTCCCGGCAGACCGCGATGCCGTCGACGCCCGGCAGCATGCGGTCGAGGATAATCAGCGGATAGGCGGCCTCGGCGGCAAGAGCCAATGCCTCGCGGCCGCTTTCAGCGAGATCGACCACATAACCTTCTGCTTTCAGCCCCCGACGCACGAAACCGGAGATGCGTGGATCGTCCTCCACCAGGAGAAGCCTCGTCATGATCTTCGCTCCCTGTTTCGTTCGGTCATCGACCCACATCCCTCACGCATGGCGCTCACTCTGCGGCCGGCAGATAGGCCGGTGTCCGATCGTTCGTCTCACGCGCCTCATTCGCAAGCGCGGAAGCCGTGGTATCCAGCTCAAGCGCGGCTGCCGGCAGGCGCAGCAGGACTTTGAGCCTGTCGGGCCCGTCGCGGCCGAGCGCGATCGTGCCGTCGTGCTTCTCCACCAGCCACCGTGCGATTGCGAGGCCGAGGCCGCTGCCGGCGGAACCGGCCATCGCCGCTTCGCGACCCCGATAAAAACGGTCGAAGAGACGCGGCAGCTCTTCCTCGGCGATGGGTCCGCTGCGATTGACGACAACGAGCTCGGCCACACCCTCGCTGTAGCCGAGGCGGAGACGAACAATTTCGCCGTGCTCGGAATATTTCACGGCATTGTCGAGCAGGATCATCAGCACCTGCTTCAGCCGCGACCGGTCGCCGATCACGATCGGCGCGGCCGAGATCTCCGGCTCGATCCGAATTGCTCGCGGCCGTGCAAGGCTCGCCGCCTCACGCACGGCGTCTCCCAAGATTTCCGCCAGATCCACGGGATCGGCGGCGAGAGCCACCTCATCCGTTTCGGAACGGGCAAGCACCATCAAATCCTCGACCAGCCGCCCCATCGCCTCCGCCTCTTCGACGACGCGAATAAGCGCCTCTCGACAATCGGCAAGTTGCAGCGGTTTTGAGCGCAAGGTCACCTCCGCCTCACCACGCAGAACGGTCAGGGGCGCCCGCAATTCGTGGCTGACATCGGCGAGGAAGCGGACCCGCGAGCGGTCGCGTTCGCGAAGTGCTGAATTCGCACCTTCAAGCTCTCGCGTGCGCGCCGCCACCTCCGCCTCGAGGCCCGCTTGCGCCTGGAGCAACTGTGCCTGCTGCTCCTCGATGCGCGTCGCCATATCGTCGAAACGGCGGGCGAAGACGCCGATCTCGTCATCGCCGAGCGGCCCGAGCCGGAAAGAGAGCTCGCCGCGCCCGATCGCTTCCGCCCCGGCGCTCAGCCTCCTGATCGGGCGCGCCAGCGAGCGATGCAGCACATAGCCCGCAATCAGTGCGGCCGACAGAAGCACCGCCGAGACGAGCCCGATCCCCCAGCCGAGCCGGCCGAGAAGCTCGCGCGCCTCGCTGTCGGCCATCTCGATCTCGGCGATCTCATCCGCCATGGCCGCATCGATGAGTGCGGAGAATTCTTCGTCTGCGCGCCGATCGATCGTGCGGAAGAAAACACGGGCCGCGGCCTCGCCCTGCCCCACCTTCTGCATGGCGAGAAGCGCTTCGCCGCGGCGGTTCATGTCGTCATAGAGGCTTTTGAGGCGGCCGATCCGCACCGCCTCCTCCGCCTGGCCATGCGCGTCCCCGCGTGAACCGAGGAAGGCCGTCTCGTCGCGCGTCGTCTCCGACAGCGTCTCGAACGCGGCCCCGATGCCGGTTTGAAGGCGCACCACTTCGCCAGCCGCGGGCTTGCCCGTCATCAGCAACGCGGCGAGCGCCCTGGAATAATGATCGACGTCACGCGCCAGAGCGGTGACGGCCGCAAGCTGGCGATGGGCGAGCGCGCCGCGTGACAGGTGGAAGTGAAAAGCCTGGATCGCCAGAAAAGCGGCGACGATGAGGACAATGACGGCCGTCCCGACGATCAGCTGAAACGCCAGGATGCGCGTGCGGATCGTCATCGGCGGAAATATCCGCATGCCGGCCCTCTGTCGCGGCGGCACGAAGGTGCCGCTTCCTCCCTATCGCGCCTTTTTTCTTTGCCTTTTTTACGAACTTTCATGACGCCGGACGAATGTTACCCGTTCAATTCTTCTCGGCAAGTGTGCAACCATATCTTTCTCAGTTTCGAAGCACGACGGCACGACAAACCGAAGTGGCGCCAGAGCTCTCTCCGCATTCTAACCTTGGCTTAATTGCTCTCTAACGCGAGATGACGTGAGGTAGAGACATGGCAAATGGGTGCTTCATCCGGATCGACATTCTGCGCAATCTCCTCGCGACTCTTTCTCTCGTCGCGTTCACTCTGGCGTTTGGCGACATCACGCCCGTTGCGGCAGAGGATGCGGCGGGCGCTGAGAATGCCGACAGCGAAGTGACGATCGGCTATCTCCGCTCGCCCCTGCCGGACTGGCTCCCCATTTCTTTGAGCGAGCGTCCGCGTGAGGACGACGGCATCGCCGGCGCGCGCCTTGCCATTACAGACAACAACACGACGGGCCGTTTCACCGGTCAGAAATACGAACTTGAAGATGCCGCTGTGAGCGACCAGCAGCAGGCACTGGACGCCCTCGGCGAGATGAATGCCGAGGGCGTCCGTTTTGTCGTCGCGGATCTTCCCGCCGACACGCTTCTTGCCATCACCGATGAGGCCGCGAAGACGGACACGCTCGTCTTCAATATCGGCGCCGCCGACGATCGGCTGCGCGAAGCCGATTGCCGAGGCAATCTCATTCACGTGACGCCGAGCCGGGCGATGCTCGCCGATGCGCTCGTGCAATATCTCGTCACCAAGAAATGGACGCGTCTCTTCCTTCTCGTCGGCTCACACGCCGCCGACGAGGATTATGCGGCCGCTGTCGAACGGGCCGCGAAACGCTTCGGCGCCAAGATCGTGGAAAAACGCGTCTTCACCGACACCGGCGGCGCCCGCACCACCGATTCCGGACTCGTTCAGGTCGATGCCCAGATGGCCGTCTTCACCCAATCGGCACCCGATCACGACGTGGTCGTCGTCGCCGACGAGAGCGAGATTTTTGGGCCCTATGTCCCCTACCACACCTGGGATCCGCGGCCGGTCGCCGGCACCTCCGGGTTGAAACCCACGAGTTGGTCGGCAGCCCACGACCAATGGGCCGGGATCCAGATTCAAAACCGCTTCGTCGCCGCCTATGACCGGCAAATGACGGCAAAGGATATGGACGCCTGGACGGCCGTCAGGATGATCGGCGAGGCGGCGACGCGCAGTTCCAGTACCGATGCCGCGACCATGGCCAATTTCATCAAGGGACCGAGCTTTGAAGTGGCGGCCTTCAAAGGGCAGAAGCTGACACTTCGCGACTGGAACTGGCAGCTCCGGCAGCCGATCCTGCTCGCCGATGGCCGCATGGTCGTCTCCGTCTCGCCTCAGGAAGGCTTTCTGCATCAGACCTCTACACTCGATACGCTCGGCTACGACCGACCCGAGAGCGGGTGCCGGCTATGATGCACGACCGTCACGGAAGAGGCCGCAGGGCGCTTCGCAGCATTGTCGGGCTCACGCTCGCGGGGATGATGCTGTCGCTGCCGGCGCCCGCTTTCGCCTATAAAATCTTCGTTTCCAACGAAGGCGACAACACCATGACGGTGCTCGACAGTGCCTCCATGGAGGTGATCGAGACCGTCCCCGTCGGCCAGCGCCCGCGCGGCATCACCATCACCAACGACGGCAAATACGTGCTTCTGTGCGCGAGCGACGACGACACCGTGCAAATGATCGATGCCGAAACCTACAAGGTCGTCGCCACGCTTCCCTCCGGCCCTGATCCCGAGCTCTTCGTCCTCGATCCGGACGGACGCCTTCTCTACATCGCCAACGAGGACGACAACCTCGTCACGGTCGTGAACGTCGAAGAGCGTTCGCTCGTCAGCGAAATCCCGGTCGGCGTGGAGCCCGAAGGCATGGGCGTGTCGCCGGATGGGTCGGTGATCGTGAACACGTCGGAAACGACGAGCATGGCCCATTTCATCGACGCCGAAACGCACGAGATCACCGACAACGTGCTCGTCGATTCCCGCCCGCGCTTCGCGGAGTTCAAGCACGACGGTTCGGAGGTCTGGGTCTCCGCCGAGATCGGCGGAACGGTCAGCGTCATCGATACGGCCGCCCACGAGGTGACCCACAAGATCACCTTCGACATTCCAGGCCTGCGGCCCGAAGCAATCCAGCCGGTCGGGGTGCGCATCACCGGCGACGACAAAACCGCCTTCGTTGCGCTTGGCCCGGCGAACCGCGTCGCCATCGTCAATGCCGAAACCTATGAGGTGGAGGAGTACCTACTCGTAGGGCAGCGGGTCTGGCAGCTCGCCTTCTCGCCCGACGAGAGCCTCCTTTTCTCGACCAACGGCATCTCCAACGACATTTCCGTCATCGATGTCGCCGATCGCGAAGTGATCAAGAGCATTCAGGTCGGGCGATTGCCCTGGGGGGTGGTGACGACGTCGGAATAGGCGGTGACCGGCAGCTCGGGCCGAGACACCGCAAAGCGAGGGAACGGAACGACACGGTCGAAAAGCGCCAGGGCGAAGAACGACAGGGGGAGGAAGAACTATGCAGATGAAGAGGAGCGCAGAACTTGCCATTCTGGCGGCCGCCGCGGCTTTCGCGCCGGCGCTCGCACATGCTCAGTCCGGGCTCTTGACCCGACCGATCGATGTCGGGCCGATCACACTGTCTTCGGGCAAGCCATTGCTCGAGGCACCAATCGAGCTTGAATCCGGCAAGCAATACAAACTGACGATCGAGGCCGATGGCACGGCCGAACTCGCCGTGCACGGCGCCGATTTCTTCCGCAATGTGTGGGTAAACGAGATCGTCATCAACGACATCGAGATACGCCCGCTCGGCGTCGATTCCATCGAGTTCGACGCCGCAGGTGAAGTTGAGATGACCTTCGTGCCGATCCGGCCTGGAAGGTTTGAATTGCGCATTCCGAACACCACCGGCGAGACGCAGGGCGCCCAGATTCTGGTCAAATGAGGGGTGGGGGCGGGGGCCGGCAGCATTGCTCTGACGGGCTTGCGGCCGGCCCCATCGGCGCGCATTCTGGTTGCATGGTCGTCTCGGGATGCCGCTTCCTGATCGTTGTCGCCGCCGTGCTCACTCTGACGGGCGCATCGGCCATAGCCCAGCCACGCAAAGATCCCGACTGGCCCTGCATTCAGCCGGAAGTGCCGACGCTCTCGGTCGTGCAGGTATGGACCGGCCCTTCGGTCGATGAGGCGGTGACGGCCTGGCGCGACGACGAGGCGATCGCAGTACTCGCCCGCAGGCTCGCCGCACGCCGCATGCCGATCGAGGACGCGAAAGCTGCAATCCGGGACTTTTCCGCCGGCCTCGATAAATCCGAGAAGGAGGCGCGGCTGACCCGGCTCTTCGCCGGCATTTTCGCAACGCTGAACGCAGAGCGCAGCGAGGTGATGAGCGGCATCAAGCATTATGCGCGCCGGCAGAAGGCGATGGCTGAGGAGATCCGCACGCAGCAATCGACCCTGAGCGACCTTCGCCAAAAATCGCCCGATTCCGAAAAAGCCCAGGAGCTGAAAACCGGCCTTCTCGTGCAGGTCCGCATTTTCAACGACCGGCGCCATTCGCTCAAATATGTCTGCGAAGTGCCCTCGCTGATCGAGCAACGCCTTTTCGCACTCGCAAGGGAGATACAGGCCGAGCTTTCGGATTGAGCGGCCACACGCTTGCCTCGCCTGCGACCTCGCCGAAACCCGAAGATCCCTCCCCGAACGAAAACCTCTTGGGCTGAACGCAGCGGTCGAAGCGTGTCAGATCAATGGGTGATCGGCTTTTCGTGGGCGTCGAGGATGGGCACGCCATAATCGAGCAGGATTGCATCGATCGCGTTCTGGTTCTCTCGGATCAGCCGATTGAGCGTGCGCTTGAACTCCTGATCGGTCGGGCGCACGCCCATGGTGATGCGGTAGACCATGCGCGAACCGCCCTCCTCGCTCAAAAGCGCAGTGACGGTGAGAGGCGGATCAGCCTGGCTTGCGAACCAGCCGGCGAGCGGCCCCCACAGCGCAGCCACGTCGATCTCGCCGGCCTTCAGATCGGCGATCATCGCCTCGGCGCTGGTCCCCCGACGCGTATCGACCATCAGCTGATAGGGCTTCGCTTTCTTGAGAAGCCCGTGCATGGCCATATTGGTCGCGGGCGGTGTGCGCGCGACGACGCCGATGCGCTTGTCCTTGAGGCGCGGATCGGCGAGCGTCGTCACTTCCCCAAGGCCGGAATCCGGCATCGTCACCAGCGCATAGGCGGTCTGGTAATAGGCGTTGGTGTTCTGCACCAGTTCGTCGCCCTGCGCATAGCTCATGATGACATCGCATTCATGAGCGCCGAGCGTATGCCGCACGAAGCCCATCACTTCGGGAAAGTAGGTATAGGCGACCGTCTTCCCGAGTTTTTCTGCAAAGAGCTCGGCCAGCTTCTGCTCATAGCCTTCCTCCTTTTGATTGGAGAAGGGCATGTTGCTGGGATCGGCGCAGACGCGAAAGACGTTCGGATCGACGAGTTCGATCGCTTCGCCGAGCCCCGTCGTCTGGGCCAGGCCCTGCCCCTGTGTTGCAGAAAGCCCAAGGATTGCGGCCGACATCGCGATCGCCAGGCGGATGTGCGTGGGAGCCGGTATCATGTGCCGAGACAATCGTTTTCCGCCTTCATGAAGGACTCCGGCTTCTTTTCCTTCTTGGGCGGACGGCCGCGTGGCAGATCTCCTTGCGCTCGCGCCCTCAGATAGACGTAGATGTCGTCGATGTAGCACATCACGTTCGGGTTGGTGCCGAAGGACGGCATGACGTTCTTCTGCGAGCTGGAGACATTCTCGCGTCCACCGGCGACGACCGCCAGGAAATGCGCGTAATCGAGACGTTCGAGCGAATGGGCGAGTGCCGGCGCATAGCTCGACCCAAGACCGTCGGGGCCATGGCAGACATGGCAGGCGGCATGATAGCGGCGATAACCGGAGAACGTATACCAGTCGACTTCCCCGTTCTCGAACTTGAAAGTGGGCGTCCCGTCGGCGTCGAAGTATTTTCCGTCTCGGTCCTCCGCGATGGCGGGATCCCCCGGAGTATCCTGTGCAACAGCGGCAGAAGCCAGAAATCCACAGACAAGAGCAAAGACAAGCGCGACCATGCTGCGAGCGAGCATCGTAACTCCTGACAGGTTGATGAGGCATCTGTGGAGAGCCCGGCAAAAGGCCGGGCCCTCTCTTCAGCTCGCCAGTCTCAATCGGGAAGCGCGAAGACCGTCAGCACGCCACCGAGATTGGTGAAGTTGGCAAGGCCCGAATAGCCGCCGACCGCGCCAAGGCCGGCCGTACCGACCTGAGCCTCCGTATCCCCCTGCTCACGCCCCTGATCGACAGCCTCGTGCCAACCTGCAGCCGTTTCGGGCGACAGGAGACCCGCCGCAAGCCCGATGCCGGCCCAGCCCCCGACACCCGAAAGGACGGCGATATACTGCTTGCCGTCATGCTCGTAGGTGTTGACGTTGCCGATGATTCCGGAAGGCGTCTTGAACCTGTAGAGCTCCTTACCGGTCTCGATATCGACCGCCTTGAGATACCCTTCGAGCGTGCCGTAGAAGACGACGTCGCCGGCCGTGGCGAGTGCACCGCCCCAGGCTGAGAACTGTTCGGGGATCGACCAGACGATCTCGCCCTTCCTGGCATCCCAGGCGATGAAATTGCCCATGCCGCCATGGCTGTCCGGTGCCGGATACATCGACACGGTCGCACCCACATAGGGCTGGCCGGCGGTGTAGCTGACGCGGAACGGCTCGTAATCCATGCACACATGGTTCGTCGGGACATAGAACATCTGGGTCTTCGGCGAATAAGCGGCCGGCTGCTGGTCCTTGGTGCCGAGCGCCGCTGGGCAGATGCCCTCGACGTTGGTGTCCTCACCCTGCGCATCGGTGGAATAGTCGCTCACCACCGTGGGCCGACCATACGTCTCGCTGTCCTTGTCCATGTCGACGCCGCTCGTCCAATTGACTGCGGGGTCGTATTTCTTGGCAAGCAGGAGTTCGCCCGTCTCGCGATTCATGGTGTAGGCAATCCCGTTGCGGTCGAAATGCACGAGCGCTTTCACCATCTCGCCGTCGATTTCGAGATCGACCAGGATCATCTCGTTGACGCCGTCATAATCCCACTCGTCGTGCGGCGTCATTTGATAGAGCCACTTCGCCATGCCCGTATCGGCATCGCGCGCAAAGATCGTCATCGAGTATTTGTTGTCGCCCGGCCGCTGGTTCGGGTTCCACGTCGATGGATTGCCCGTTCCGTAATAAATGAGGTTCAGATCCGGGTCATAGGCGTACCAGCCCCAGGTGGTGCCGCCACCGGTCTTCCACTGGTCGCCTTCCCAGCTTTGAAGGCTGGAATCCTTGCCGATCGGCTTACCGAGCGCCATCGTCTTTTCCGGGTCGACGAGCATGTCTTCGTCCGGACCAGTGGAGAACGCCTTCCAGGCGACCGAGCCGTCGGCAAGACTGTAGACGGTGACCCGGCCACGCACGCCGAATTCGGCACCGGAGACGCCGATCAGCACCTTGTCCTTGTAGACCAGGGGCGCCGAGGTCGCACTTTCCGCCTTGCCGGGGTCGCCGTTTTTGACCTTCCAGACCTCTTCGCCGGTTTCGGCGTTGAGGGCCACGACCGTCGTATCCGCCTGACTGAGGATCAACATCGCCGGATGGCCCTCGCCTTCCGGCGCATAGGCTGGGCCGCGATTGACCGTGTCGCAGCACATGATCGGGATCACGCTCGAATCCTGAACCGGCTCATATTTCCATTTGATGGCGCCGTCGTTGTTGAGGTCGAGCGCATAGACGATGTTCGGAAACGGCGTATGCACGTACATCATGTCATTGATGACGAGTGGTCCGCCTTCATGACCACGCAGGACGCCGGTTGAAAACGTCCATGCGACCTGCAGATCGCCGACATTGTCCTTGTTGATTTGATCGAGCTCGGAGAAGCGGTGATTGGCATAATTGCCGGTGGGCATGACCCACTCTTTCGCGTTCTTCTCCATTTCAATGAGTTTTTCATTAGAGAATGCTGGCCCCATCAATATGACGAGCCCAAGCCCGGCGCAAAGCGCCGTCACGATGCGACCCATTTGACCCTCCCATTGCGACATTAGCGTCGTCTATGGTTTCGTTACGTACAGCCGCGGCCGAACGCACGAACGCTTATTGAAAAGGGTTTTCGACAATACGAAACGACATCGAGCTACGCTTTCATTTGCGCACTCGAACTGACCTTCGACAGCATCCAATTCCCAGGTTGGATTCTTTTTAAGTCGAAAACCTAATGAGTACTGTACGGGCATTCTGCATTCTCGGCAAGGATACTGATGACTCCTTGTCGCACCCAGATGCCTTGAAGACCCGAAAAGCCCGCCAAAGCCGATACTTCGGGCGCTCAGTTACCCTTGAAGCAGCGCACATCCGCCTCAGCCTGGGCGCGGCGCAGATCCTGGATCGACGCATTCGAGCGTGGGCTGTTGCGAAAGATATCGGCACCTTCTCCGTGCAATTGGTGCATGCTCAAGAAGGTGCTCGCGGTCAGATAACGCTCATAGGTGAGGAGCGAGGCGACGACGTCGATCGAACAGGCGCAGGCGGACAGGACCGGCCGCGTCTCGCCATTCGCCTTCATGCAGGCATAGACATATTCGGCGATCGCCTCGCTCGGATAGTCGTTGCCGGCCGAGGCGGCCATCGCCAATGCCGGGCTCGTGCAAAGAGTGGCGGCAAGGACGGGACCAAAGATTGTGTGACGCATCGTTCGCCCTCCCATCTCGCCGAAAAGTTGCCGCGTTGCTCAAAAGCTCCACCTTGGCCAGGCTGGTGACGAGCCTTCAGCGCGCGGTACGGGAACGCAGCTTGGGTCGCCTCATTCATCCCGGCAGGACGCCATCTAGACGTGCTCCACCACAAACATCGGCACTATGGGCTCGTCACCACGCCCGAGAGCCCCACAAACTTCCAAGGGAAAGCGTCTTCCTTCCAGGGGGAAGCGTCTTCCCAGATCGACGACATTCGACATGTCCCAATACGACGTCGGTCGTGCGGCGTTTGAAGCGTGACCTTCCTTTCTGCCGCGCCGCAACAGAAATAAACTCGCAAGACGGCAGATAACTTCGGAAATGAACGAACTCTGTCTTTCTAGATAAGTCTAAAAAATTGTCGGCCGCAACGCTTACCTCGTACTTCTGGCGCCTGGAAGGTGTCAGCCGACACGATCTCACGCTTCGCCAATTGCGTATCTTGTGGACCAACGCCGACGGCTGTGCCCGGATCACCAACGCGCCGTCGGCCTTCAACGCGAAATGCGCTGCGGCACGGCCGGTGACGGGCGATCCGGAAAACACCGATCCGGCCTGCAGTCTGTCGTCCCATCATGCCGAGATGGAGAAACTCGCCCGGAACTGGGCCACGGACAGGCGCCCGAGGCGCCGCCACCCTTCACCTATCGCCGCTTCCGGTAGCCGTTGCCGGAGACCGGCCTCACCTAGAGGCCGAGGGAGCCCGTCTTCAGAAACTGCCTCATGAGAGCAGCGACGAACGACCGGTCGAGCGCCGTTTCGCGAATCCGGTCGGGCAGAGACTTCCGCATCGCCTCGGGCAATGCGGCGCCGCGTTCGGCGAGAAGCCCACTCACATAATCCGCATCGAATTCCGGGTGTGGCTGGAAGGTGAGAAGCCTCTCCCGCTCGAACATCCCTGCGATGGGGCAGTTCTCGCCTTCAGCAAAAACCTCGACGCCCGATGGTGCTCGCGTCACCTGATCGCGGTGCCAGGCATTGACGGTGAAGCGTTGATCTGCCGGCCCGCGATAGGTCTGCGGACCCAAGATCCAGCCGACATCGGCGCGTTTCACCTCGCCGCCCAGCGCGCGGGCAATGATCTGGTGGCCGAAGCAGATCCCGACGAGGGGCCGGACGGCCGAACGCGCAGCCCGGATAAAATGCTCCAGAGGATCGCGCCAGGGATGATCCTCGTAGGCGCCATGGCGAGAACCTGTGATGAGCCAGCCGGCGGCCGCATCGATGTCGTCGGGCAACTCGCCAGCTTCCACATCCCAGATGCGATAGGTAAAGTCCGTCTCGCCGAGGAGCGCGCGAAAACACGCGTCGTAATCGCCCTTGTCATGCGCCAAGCCCTCCGGCGCGTGACCGGGCAGGAGGATGCCGATCGGCATTTTCGTCACGTCGATCAGGCTCCCGTTTCGAGCGTTCCGCTCGCCTTGCGGATCGCCCAGTCGGCGAGAAGCACAATCACCGTGATCGCCACCAGGAAGGTGGAAACAGCGGCAATCGTCGGCTCCACTTCCAGAAGCAGGCTGTTCCAGATCTTGACCGGCAGCGTTTGGGTCCGCACGCCGGTGAGGAAGAGCGAGATGATGAGCTCGTCGAAGGAGGCAAGAAAGGAGAAAAGCGCCGCGGAGACGACGCCCGGCAAGGCGAGCGGGATCACAACGAGACGGAAAGTCTGAAGTCGGGAGCAACCCATGCCGGCGGCGGCCCGCTCCAACGCAGGATCGATGTTGCGCAAGGTGGCAAGCAGGATGAGAAGCACGATCGGCAGCGCGATCACCGAATGGCAGATGGAAACCCAGACGAGATTGCCGACGAGACCGAGCTGCGACGAGACATAGAACATCGCAATCGCAGTGATCACTTGCGGTACGATCATCGGCGTCAGCGCCAGAGCCAGCAAGGCTGTCCGAAAACGGCTCGAGCTGCGCACCAGCACATAGGCGCCCAGAAAACCGATCGTGGTGGAGAAGAGGCTCGCCACCAGCGCGATGATCGCCGAGGCCCACAACGCGTCCCACCAGCGGCCATCACCAAAGAAAACCTCATACCATTGCAGCGACAAGGAACTCGGCGGGAACTTCAGATAGCCGTCCCCACCAAAGGAAACGATGACGATAATGCCGATCGGCGCGATCAACAGCAGAGCGCCGATGCCGACGATCAGGCGCAGCCAGGCGGGCGTGCGGGTCATTCCGGTTCGCTCCCGATCAACGAGTTGAGCCCGCCGAATGCGATGTAGATGAAGAAGAGCAGCAGCGTCACCACGAGCAGAGCCAGCGCCATCACTGCAGCCAACGGCCAGTTCAGCATGATCTCCACCTCGTGCTGGATCTTCATGGCGATCATGATGTCTCCCGGTCCGCCCATCAGCGCGGGCGTGATGAAATAACCGACAGCGAGGATGAAGACGATGAGCCCGCCCGACACCACTCCCGGCAGGGAGAGCGGGAAATAGATCTTCCAGAAGGTGGTGAAACCGCCGGCACCCATGCCGCGGGCCGCCTGCATCAACCGCGGGTCGATGCTCTTCATCGCCGCATAGAGGGTCAGCACCATGTAGGGCAGAAGCACGTAGATCATGCCGATCAGGATGCCGCGCTCGTTATAAAGAAGGTCGAGCGGTTCGGTGACCAATCCCGAAGAGACAAGTGCATCGTTGATCAGCCCCTTGGAGCCGAGCAGCACCATCCAGGCATAGGTGCGCACGATGACGGAGGTGAAATAGGGCACGATCACGCACAACACGACGAGGTTGAAGGCGAGCTTGCTGGCGCGCGACAGGAAATAAGCGAGCGGATAGGCGATGACGAGGCAGCCGAACGTCACGATCACCGAGATGCGCAAGGTGGTGACGAAGGATTGCACCACGGCGCGCGAAGCAAGCACCTTGCCCGCATAGGCGAGCCCGTCGGCAAGTCCGCGCTGGTCGATCAGCTGACCGAGCGTGACAATCAGAAACCACAGGAGCGGCCCCAGAAAGACCAGCGTCAGAAGCGCAAGCATCGGCAGGAGAAGCAGCGCGTATCCGTTTCGCGCAGCACTCATGCCTCGTTCTCCTCGGAGGCAAAGCCGGACCGCGCCGGCGCTTCCACCGGCAGAAGCCGGCAATCGGCCGCGTTGAAGCCGAGCACGCAGGATGCGCCGACGGCAAAAGCCGGCTCGCCGGAGAGGTTCTGCACATCGGCCGTCAGATCCTCGCCATCGATGGTGACGCCGTAACGGATGATGTTGCCGAGATAGGAGACGCGATGGACGGTGCCGGCGAGTTCGTTGTCGAAGCCACCGCCCGTCATCGCCGCAACGCGCAGCTTCTCCGGTCGCACGAAAAGCAGAGCCTGACCGCTTTCAAGCCCGCTCGGGCTTTCCGAACAAGCGAGCGTCAGCCCGCCCCGGCTCGCGGAACGAGCGGAGGTGGCAGTCACCGGCAGAAGATTGGCCTCGCCGAGAAAGGTGCCGACGAAGGCGGAAACAGGATGCTGATAGACCTCGGAAGGCGAGCCGAGCTGCGCCATCCGCCCATCGCGCATGATGGCGATGCGGTCCGACAAGTTCATCGCCTCTTCCTGGTCATGGGTGACGTAGATCACCGTCATGCCGAGGCGGCGTTGGATATCCTTGATCTCCGTCTGCATGTGGAAGCGCAGATTCTTGTCGAGCGCACCCAAAGGTTCGTCCATCAGGATGACCTTGGGCTGGTAGACGATGGCACGTGCAAGCGCCACGCGCTGCTGCTGGCCACCGGAGAGACGGCGCGGAGCACGATCTGCGAAATCCGTGAGCTTGACGGTTTCGAGCGCCCAGGCGACACGCTCGCGCCGTTCGGAGGCGGAGACGCCGCGCACCTTCAGCGGAAAGGCGACGTTTTCCGCCACGCTCATATGCGGGAACAGGGCATAGTTCTGGAAGACCATGCCGAAGCCGCGGTTCTTCGGCGGCACCGAGGAGATGTCGCGCCCGCCGACAGTGATGCGGCCGAGATCGGTCTCGGCAAAGCCGGCGATCATCATCAGCGTCGTCGTCTTGCCGGAGCCCGAAGGGCCGAGAAGGGAGAAGAACTCCCCCTCCTCAATGGTCACGTTGACGTCGCTGACGACCCGGGTATCGCCGTAGATCTTGCCGACCCCTTCCAGCGTGATGTGTCCGGATCCGCTCGTTTCCGTCATTCGATGATCCAATCCGCCCAGCGCTGGTTGATCTCATCGCGATGGTCTTCCCAATAGACGACATCCTGCAGGAAGCCTTGTTCCGCCAGTTGCGGGCTGCCAGGCATGTCGGGCAGAAGCTTCGGGTCAATCAAGTCATAGGCCTTCTGGTTGGCCGGACCGTAATTGAGCGCCGTCGCGAAGATGCTGCCGGGCTTGGCGCCGCAGGCAAAGTCGACGAGCTTTTGCGCGTTCTCGGCATTCGGCGTGTCCTTGAAGATGCCGTAGGCCTGCACCTGCAGCATGTTCTCGTTCCACTCGATCGCCAGCGGAGCGCCATTCTTGGCGGCCGTCTGCAAACGTCCGTTCCAGATGGAGCCGAGCACGACCTCCTGGTCGGCCATCATCTGCGCCGACAGGGCGCCGCTGTCCCAGAACTTGCGGATATGCGGCTTGATCTCGGTCAGCCTGTCGAAGGCCTTGTCGAGGTCGAGCGGGTAGAGCTCGTCCTTCGGAACGCCAGCGGCGAGCAGAGCGAATTCGAGATTGGGCTGGCCGGAGGCGATATCAGCAAGCATGCGCGCGCCCGGGAATTTCTCCACGTCCCAGAACTCCGCCCAGGATCGCGGGTGCTCGCCGCCGGAAAACACATCGGTGTTGTAGCCAAGAACGGTGGCGAACATGAAATTGCCGACCATGTAGGGGCGCACGAGATCCTGGCGGACGTCCTTCGGATCGGTGAATTCCCAGTTGGCGTAGTCGAGCTTTTCCAGCGCTCCTTCCCGCTCCAGCTTCAGGAGCGAACCATCCGTCGTGTCGATGACGTCGAGTTCGAGATTGCCCGACCTGTACATCGCCATGAGCTTCGCGAAGGTCGCAGGAACCGAAAGGACCTCGATGCCGGTTGCCTCGGTGAAGGGGTCGTAGACCGCCTTGCGCATGGTGTCTTCGTAGACGCCGCCGGGATTGCGCACGATGACCTGGTTGGAGGCGGCGCGGGCCGTCAGGTTCAAAAAGGGCGCGGCAAGAGCCGCACTGCCGGTCGCGGCAAGAAAGCTGCGGCGCGAGATGGAACTGGAAGCCATTTGTTTTTCACTCCTCTTGGGGGGGCAGACTGTGCGGGGCACACTCGATCCGACTCAGGCCGGGAAGACATCGCTTTCAAAGAGCTTGCGGTCGAGGCGTGTCAGCCGCTCCGCACCCTTGTCGGTTATGAGTATTGTCTCGGAGAAAGCGATGCCGTCTGCGACCAGGTACATGTGGAACGTCATGCCTGGTTGCAGCTCCCAATCGGCCTTCGGATGGAAGACGCGATTGAAATCGGATGTCCGTGGCGTGGCCGGGCCGTTGAAGCCGACCGTGTAGCCGGAAATGCCGGTGAAGTCGTCGCGGAGCCCCTCCTCCACCAGAGCGTCGCGCACGACCGCATCCACGTCGCGCGCGATCATGCCGGGCTTCATCGCCGCAAATTGCGCGTCCTGCAGGGCGATGAGGCGCTCGGCGACATGCGCCTGGCGTTCGCTCGCCCGGCCGATCACGACCGGGCGCATCATCCGCGAACTGTATCCGGCGAATTTCGGCAAGAGCTCCACATGGCAGATTTCGCCCCGCTTCAGCGGTGCCGGGCGCAAATGGCCGTGCAGGAAATCAACGCCGACGCCGACCGTGATCGGACCGACCGGAGACGGGTCAGCGCCCCCATCGAGATAGACCCGGTAGGCGGCTTTGACGACATCGTGCAGGATGACGCCCTCGCGCGCACTGCCGAGAGCGGACAACATGGCCTTATCCGCGACAGCCGCAGAACGGCGCAAAAGATCGAGTTCGGCGGCATTCTTGATCATGCGCCGGTCGGTGACAGCCGCACCGACATCGACGAAGTGGGCGTCAGGCAACCGGGCCTGCAGCACCTCGAAGAAGTCCACCGGCAAACCATAGGAATGCTTGTCGAGGCCGATCGTACCGGCCGCGAAGCCGCGGGCCGTCAGCGTGTCGGCGAGCACCTTTTCCGGCTCGTCCCAATCGCAGAAGGTCACGACATCGTCGATCCAGCTCACATCTCGGAACGGGGCCGCATCGAGCGCGCGGATCAGGAAAACTGGACTGCCCTCGGCCGGCAGCACCAGGCAGCGATAAATGTTCATGGCGCCCGGAAAGCCGGTCAGCCATTGCACGGCTTCGATCTCGTCATAGATCGCGACGCCGACGCCGCGGCCCTTCAGATCGGCCTGAACCGCGCTGCAGCGCTCCGCATAAAGCGCCAGCGGAAACAGCAAACGTTTTCCCGCACTCGCGCCACTGGCCAATTCGTCCATGAACCCTCACCCCGAGATGATTGACAGGATCAGACAGTGGCCAAGAGGCCGAAAATGAGTCAAATATAATGAAACAGAGTTGCAAAATACGGGACAAAGCGTTGTCATCCTTGGCCAAGGCATCTTCGATCCTGGCATGCTTCACCACCGAAGAAACCGATCTCACGGTCTCCCGCGTCGCGGAGAAACTCGTCCTCCCAAAAAGCTCGGTGTCGCGGCTGATGAAGGAAATGGCGGAGCTCGGGCTCCTGCAGCGCGCCTCGGACGGGCGGGGCTATGGGCCCGGATATATGCTTTTCCAGCTTGGCTCGATCTACCAGATGCGCTTCGACATCATCGAAATCGTCGATCGGATCGTGCGGGACCTCGTCAAACAAACGGGGTGCACGGGCTATATCGGCCTTCTCGACGACGGCGAGATCGTCGCCATGCGCAAGCATCTCGGCACCGATGCGGTGCGCTACCGCATCGAGGTCGGCCGGCGCTATCCGATCACCTACCTCTCGTTCGGCAAAGCTCTCCTGGCGCGCCGCTCCGATGCCGAGATCCAGGGCTTCTTCACCAAGTATCCGGCCGCCCGACCTGCAAAGATGAGCGTATTCCTAAAGGAGATCGGCACCATCCGCGCCCAGGGCTGGGCGGAAGCGACCCAGACTTCGGTTCCCGGAGCCCACGGGCTCGGCGTCGCTGTCATCAGCCCGCTGTCGGAACAACTCATCGGCTATTCCCTGTCGTTTCACGCCGATCTCGTATCCCGCCAGACGCGGCACGAAATCGCCATGGCTCTGGTCAACAGCGCCCGCCGGGCGGCGGCGCTCACCCGCGATGCCTACTGGCTCAACCGATAAACCGGCGGCAGTCTAAAGTGCCGCCATATAAGTGTTGAGGTCCTTGAGCCGGGGCACGACGATCATGCGGGTGATATGGCCCTTCTTGAAGGCCTTCAGGAAGCGCTCGTAATTGGCGAAGACCACGCAGCCGTTGGACTGCGAGCGCGACCCGCCCCCGGCATACATGTAGGGGTGCGCCAGGAGCCCGTCGCGATTGTATTTCTTGCGGCCGTCGGAGGGCAGCAGGCGGATGGCCTCCGCTCCGTGGAAGCGGCTTTCGCGCATCACCAGATCGTAGACATTCGGCGGCGTCGGGCCGCGGTTCTTTTCCCGCACATAACGGGGATCGTCCTGCATCTTGGCAAGGCCAGAATGCGCCTCGAGACGTTCGCCGTTCGGCAGGTAGACGGTCGCCGATTCAATCTCATAGACGGCGACGCCGCTATCGCGTCCGGGAAGTCTGGCACGACTGCCAGGCACGAACAATTTGTTGAAGAAGCCGTCGGATGAATCGCTTGCAGCGGAATCTTCGACCGCCGCGTAAGCAAGACTTGCCGGCGAGCGACCGCCTCTCGCAATCACGCTCGGCGTAGGCCGGGAGGCAGGCACCGCGACCTTTTTCAAAACGGCCTGAGCGTCCAAAGCTTCGTCAAAACCCACTGCCGATGCCGGCCGGGCATCCGGCTCCAGGCTGGCGACCTCGGTCTCGCCGATGTCGGGCCTCGGGACCGGTACGAAGTCGAGACCTGCCACCGCATCTGAGACCATTTCCTCAGGCAATGGCACTTGGTCAATCCCGATGAGGGCGGCGAGATACGCCCCGGCGGTGGGCTCAAAAGCCTCGGACATCCAGCGCTTCGCAAACACCTCTGCGCTTGTCTGGGGGACCATCGCGAAGGCCGTCGCCGATCGTGCCGTGCCGGCTTCTCTCGCCGGCACCAGGAGCCCCGGATAACCCTCGACGATTTCCGGCAGGTGAACCATCGTCGGCTGCCAGGCGAAACGCTGCGTGTCGAAAAGAGCGGGCGGCAGGCCTTTCACATCGGCATCTTCAAAAAGGTTGCGCTCGAACGTTGGGCTGCGCTGTCCGAGATCGCTCGACTGATCCTGCTTGAAAGCGACCGAGGACAGGCGATCTCCGCGCGATGCGGCCCCGAGCCCCTCGGCTCCACCGTGCATGGGTCCCGAAAAAGGTCCTCCCGCAGCAATCAGGCTCGCAGATGCCTGCACGAAGCGCTCGGTGACGAAAGTCGTCGTCGCCAGGAGCGCAACGGCACCGATCGCAACAGCGGGAACAGTCCACAAACCGCGCCGCGTCACGCGCTTTCGCGCAGTCAGCTTTCGCTTCTGAAGCTTCCGGTGCATCACGAGATGTCCCGCTCCCTTTGTCGCGAGGCTCGGCTCTGCCGGTGGCATGGCATCACCACCGTGCGCTGAGCGACCTACCACATTCTCCATACAGCTTGGAGCGTTATGGTTTCGTTTACGATAACGGCCAGCCCGAGGGCGAACCGGCAAGGGGCGCACGAGGCCCGGCGATCCCCCAGCCCGGTCTCATCCCGGCATGCGACCCGCCTTTTCACGGCACGCCGTTTCATGGGTCGCCGTTTCATGGGCTGGGTCATCGACGAGGTCAGCATCGAGGGCGCTCGTAAATGCACGCCTGCTTTGCTTGGCGAGCATCGAGAAGCATCGGATAATCGCTCCCCTCGCCCCGTGAACAGAAAACGTCGGGCGTCTGAACGGACAGTGTTCGGATCTGCGATCTGAGATGGAAATCCCGCCAGCAACTGCGACGAAGGGCAATGCCTGATGAACCTCGCTTCGAACGCCAAAACCAGAACGATTTCCACCTGGTATGTCGATCCCGCCGACGAAGACGCCATGACTGAAGCCCACGCACCGATCTGGCGTCACCTCATCGGGCTGCTGCCGGAACGTGACCTGACGACTAAAAACGTCCTCGATTTCGGCTGCAATCAGGGCGGTTTCTTGCGGCATCTCTATGCCCTCCGCCCGTTCCGAAAGGCGCTGGGTGTCGACATCGCGACGGCGTCGGTCGAAAAAGCGGAAAGCCTGAAAGGCGCCGTGCCCGTCCATTACGATACCGACACAAGACTGCGCGGATGGGATGAACAGTTCGATGTCGCCTTCACGCATGAAGTGATCTACCTGATCGAGGACATCCAGCGTCACGCATCCGATCTCTGGCGGGTGCTAAAACCATGCGGCGTCTACTACGCCGTTACGGGGTGCCATACCGACAATCCGCTTTGGCCGGAATGGCGCAGCCTGATCGCGGGGCGAACCAACACGACCGTGCAGGACCGCTCGATCACCGACTATGCTCGGGCATTCGTTGATGCCGGCTTCCAGGTTTCGGCTCGCAAGCTCGCCTTCGACGGCTTCGTTCCCTACCAGCCGGATGGATGGTCGCCGAACTTTGCTCAGACGCTCGACTATTACACGCAGACCAAAGTCGTCTTTCGTCTCGTGAAGCCGTAGAGGCCTCGGATCGACACCGAGACAAGTTGTTTCAAATGCGGCGACATCTCCCGACCGGGTCCGGTCTCACCCGTTGGCCCGGCCAGGAAATCGCAGCAAATCACTGGTAAGCCGCGGTCGCAATTCAGGCCGCTGCCAACTTCTCGTTCGGATAGCCCGCCTCGCGGATCGCGGTTTCGATCGCCACCTCGTCGGCCGAACTCTCGATTGCGGCGGTGCCGGCATCGAGGTCGATATCGACCTTGGCATCGGGGTCGACACCCTTCACGGCCTTCTCCACATTCGCCACGCAATGCTTGCACGACATTTCTTCAACCTTGAGCTTCAGCATAGAAATCTCCTTCTCAGACATGACATTGGCCGGCACCGCCGGAGTTTGGGACGCAGATTGTGCAGGTTTTGATGGCGTTTCAGGTTGCACCGTCGCCGCTGATTTGGCGAAGGGGACATTGTGCTTTCCGGTCACCGCAAGGGGTGGCGAAAACCGTCTCAGACGCAGGGCATTGGTGACGACGAAGACGCTCGAAAGCGCCATCGCTCCGGCCGCGAAAATCGGCGACAGAAGCACGCCGGTCGACGGATAAAGCACACCGGCGGCGACCGGGATCAGCACGACATTGTAGGCGAAGGCCCAGAAGAGGTTCTGCCGGATATTGGCGAGCGTTGCCTTGGAGAGCGCAATCGCGTTGGCGACGCCGCCGAGATCTCCCGACATCAACACCACATCGGCACTTTCGATCGCCACATCCGTGCCGGTGCCGATCGCCAGACCGACATCGGCTTCCGCCAGCGCCGGCGCGTCGTTGATGCCATCGCCGACGAAGGCCACCTTGCGGCCGCCGGACCGCAAGGCTTTGATCGCATCGATCTTGCCCTGCGGCAGCACTTCGGCGACCACTTCGTCGATGCCGAGACGCCGAGCGACGGCGTCCGCCGTGCGACGATTGTCGCCGGTGATCATCGCCACTTTCAATCCCAGATCGTGCAGGGCCTTGATCGCGGCCGGCGTCGACGCCTTGACCGGATCGGCGACCGCCAGCATCGCGGCAAGCTTCCCGTCAATCGCGGCATAAAGCGGCGACTTGCCCTCCTCACCCAGCCTCACGGCTTCCTCGGCGAAGCGCTCGAGGACGACTTTGTGCTCCGTCATCAACCGGTCGGCGCCGACCATCACCTCACGGCCGGCAACCCGCGCCGTGATGCCGAAACCAGGTATCGCCTCGAAAGCGTCAGGCTTTGCAAGCGTCAACCCCCGACGCTCGGCCGTGGCGACGATTGCGGTCGCGATCGGGTGCTCGGAGCCCGCCTCGACGGCCGCCACCAAAGCCAGGACTTCGGCCTCGTCGAAACCGTCAGAGACACTGAGATCGGTCAGTTCGGGCTGGCCTTCCGTCAGCGTGCCCGTCTTGTCGAGCGCGATCACGCGCGCCTCGCGCAGCGTCTGCAGCGCCTCGCCGCGCCGGAACAAAACGCCGAACTCGGCCGCCCGGCCCGTGCCGACCATGATCGAGGTCGGCGTTGCGAGCCCCATGGCGCAGGGGCAGGCGATGATGAGGACGGCGACCGCATTGACGAGCGCAAAGCCCAGCGCCGGCTCCGGACCGAAGACGAGCCAGACGAGGAAAGTCAGGAGGGCCGCACTCATCACGGCCGGGACGAACCATTGCGTGACCTTATCGACCATCGCCTGGATCGGCAGCTTGCCGCCCTGCGCCGCCTCGACCATGCGGATGATATTGGCGAGCATCGTATCGCTGCCGACCTTCTCGGCGCGATAGGTGAAGCTGCCGGTCTTGTTGATGGTGCCGCCAACGACTTCAGCGCCTTCGGTCTTTTCGACCGGGATCGGCTCGCCGGTGATCATCGATTCGTCGACATAGGACATGCCGGTCAAAACGGTGCCGTCGACGGCGATCTTGTCGCCAGGGCGCACCTGCAGAACGTCGCCGACGACGATCTCTTCAAGCGGCACTTCGACGAAACGCCCCTCCCGCTCGACCCGGGCGATTTTCGGCTGCAGGCCGATCAGGCGTTTGATTGCCTCGCCCGTGCGGCCTTTGGCACGCGCTTCGAGAAGGCGGCCGACGAGAATGAGCGTCACGATCCCGGCCGCCGCCTCGAAATAGACATTCACCGTCCCGGCCGGCAGCACTTGCGGCAGAAAAGTCGCGACCGTGGAATAACCCCAGGCGGCGCTCGCCCCCACGACGACCAGAGAATTCATGTCAGGTGCGGCGTGAAGGAGCGCGGGCAAGCCCTTGCGGAAGAATCGCAATCCCGGGCCGAAGAGCACGAGCGTCGTCAGGACGAACTGCATGAGATGATTGCTGCCCGAACCGATCGTCCGCTGCACGAGGTCATGGATCGCCGGCGAGACATGCGAGCCCATCTCGACCAGGAAGACGGGCAATGTCAGAACCGCAGCTATGATGAGATCGCGCTTCAGGGCAGCGTAATCGCGTGCCTTCACCTCGGCGCGCCGGTCGGCCCCGGCCGCGTCATGCTCGATCAGGCGCGGTGTATAGCCGGCCTCGCGGATCGCCGCGGCGACGGCCCCGCGATCGAGCCCGCCCAGGCTCGTCATCGAGGCCCGTTCGGTCGCCAGATTGACGGACACCGCGTCGACGCCCGGCACGGCCGCGATTGCGCGTTCGACCCGCCCCACGCAGGAGGCGCAGGTCATACCCTCGATGGCGATCTCGAAATCCTCGCGCGGCACATCGTAGCCGGCCTTCTTAATCGCCGCGACCACGGCGCCGTCCTCAGGCGCGCCGGCGAAGATGACCTCGACCGTCTCCGTCGCCAGATTGACATTGGCTGTGTCGACAGACGGTAGCGCCGCGATCGCCTGCTCGACACGGCCCACGCACGAGGCGCAGGTCATGCCCTCGACATGGTATCGCCGCGAAGAAGGTCCTTCGCGAAAACTCTCTGGAGGTGCAATCTCGTTCATGAGACCATCCTCGTGGCTGATCGCACCCTAGATGGGGCTTCCAGCCACTGGAAGGTCAAGTCAGTCGATCGTCATGCCCTGGCGGCGGGCTCGTCGTTCAGATGGCAGGCGGAAAGATGACCGCCGGCGACCGGCTTGAGCTTCGGCACTTCGACCCGGCAGCGCGCATGGGCGAACGGGCATCTTGGGTGGAAGTGACAGCCCTTCGGCGGAAACAACGGGCTCGGAATTTCGCCTTTGATCGCCTCGAAGCGGCGCTTGCGCGGCTCGATGCGCGGGATTTCGGCCAGCAGTGCCTGTGTATAGGGGTGGTTCGGGCGGGCGAATATTTCTTCAACCGGCGCCTCTTCCACGATCCGACCGAGATACATGATGACGACACGGTCGGAGATATGCTCGACCACGCCGAGATCGTGGCTGATGAACATATAGGTGAGATCGAGCTCTTCCCGCAGCTTCACGAAAAGATTGATGATCTGCGCCTGGATGGAGACGTCGAGCGCGGCGACGCTTTCGTCGCAAACCAGAAATTCCGGCTTCACGGCGAGCGCTCTCGCGATGTTCACACGCTGGCGCTGACCGCCGGAGAATTCGTGCGGCAGGCGCTTCTTCATCGCCGGATCGAAGCCGGCCATGCGCAGATGCTCATCGACGTAATCGGAGACGCTTCCCTCGATGAGGCCGTGAGCGCGCGGCGCCTCTGCGACGATGCTCTCGATGCGCATACGCGGATTGAGGGCCGCCATCGGATTCTGGAAAATCATCTGCGCGGCGAGATCGGCCGCCTTGCGCGCCCGGCCCTTCAGCTTGTGATGCGCCTCGCCCTTCCAGCGGATTTCTCCATCGGTCGGCGGCAGAATGCCCGCCACGATGCGGCCGAGCGTCGATTTCCCGCAGCCGCTCTCGCCGACCACTCCCAAAACTTCGCCACGCGCGACCGAGAGATTGATGCCGTCGAGCGCGTAGACCACGGCTGGCGGTTCCGCCGCGCCTGCGCTGATGGCAATGCGGGCGGCAAGATCCGGCGTTGCACCGAAGCGGCGCGTCACGTCGCGTGCTTCGACGAGTGGAATCTTTGGAGCGTTCTCCATGATCTGGTTCGTATCGCTCACGATACGGCCTCCCCGGCGATCGCGCCCAAGGACTGCGCACCCAAGGGGTGCACGCAACGATAGCTCCGCTCCCCTTCCCCGATCTCGGGCGGAAGCTTCGTGCAGAGGGCATCGGCGCCTCCGCAACGGGTTCGGAAGCTGCATCCGGAAGGAAGATTGGCCGGGCTCGGTGTCATGCCGGGAATCTGCTTCAGGAGCGCGCCGCGGGTGTTCTGGCTCGGCACGGAATCCATCAGCCCGCGCGTATAATGATGGCGCGGTTCGGTGAGCACTTCCGCGACAGGGCCGGTCTCCACGAGGCGGCCCGCATACATGACGGCAATGTCGTCGGCGAGCCGCGAGACGATGGCAAGATCGTGGGTGATCCAGATCACGGCCGTGTCCCTCTCCTCGGCCAGGCGTTGAAACTCGGAAATGATTTGGGCCTGGATGGTCACGTCGAGTGCCGTCGTGGGTTCGTCCGCGATGATCAGCTCGGGGCTGTGCAGAAGCGCAATCGCGATGGCGACGCGCTGGCGCATGCCGCCCGAGAACTCGTGCGGATAGGCGGAGAGCCGCTCTTCGGGGCTCGGAATTCCGACCATGCCGAGTGCATCCCGCGCTCGTGCACGCGCCTCGGCACGATCCATCTTCTCATGCGCGAGGAGCGTCTCGGTCATCTGCGTCTCGATCCGCAGCACCGGATTGAGCGTCATCATCGGATCCTGGAAGACCATCGCGATATGGCGCCCGCGCAAACGCCGCATCTCCTCCGCATTGAGATCGGCGAGGTTTTCACCGTTGAAGAAGATGTCGCCTGCAGCGACGCGGCCAGGCGCATCGACGAGGCCCATGATCGAAAAGCCGGTGACGGATTTTCCCGAACCGCTCTCGCCGACAAGTCCGAGCACCCTTCCCTTCTCAAGCGAAAAGGAGACGTCGTTGACCGCCTTGACGGGCGCTCCGCCGTGACGGGGAAACTCGGTGACGAGGTTCTTCACTTCAAGCAAAGCGGCCATCTCAGACGTTCCTCGGATTGAGGACGTCGCGCAGCCTGTCACCGACGAGGTTGATGGCAACGATCGTCACGAGAAGGGCAATGCCCGGATAGAAGCTGATCCAGTAGAGGCCGGAGAGCAGATACTGGTAGCCATTGGAGATGAGCATGCCGAGGGAGGGTTCCGTCACGGATGCGCCGAGACCGAGAAAGGACAAAGTCGCCTCCAGGCTGATGGCGCGGGCGACCTGCATCGTGGAGATGACGATCACCGGCGCGAGGCAGTTGGGCAGAAGATGGCGGAAGAGAATGCGCCAGCCCGGCAGCCGCAGGCAGCGCGCGGCCTCGATATATTCTTTCTCGCGCTCAACGAGGGCCGTCGCACGCACGGTGCGGGCATAGACGGCCCATTCGGCGATGATCAGAGCCAGGATGACGTTCATCAGGCCTTTGCCGAGCACGGCGAGCATCATCAATGCCATGAGGATCGTCGGAAAGGAGAGCTGCAGATCCACGATCCGCATCATGAGGCTTTCCACCCGTCCGCCGATATAGGCGGCCGAAAGGCCTACCGAGGTGCCGATGATCGCGGCAGCGAAGGCTGAAAGCACGCCCACCATCAGCGAGGCGCGCAGGCCATAGAGAATCCCTGAGAGGATGTCGCGCCCCTGTGCATCCGTCCCGAGAACGTAGGGCACGCCGGAGAAGGATTCCGATCCCGGCGGCAACCGGCTGTCGAGAATGTCGAGCTGCGAAAGATCGTAAGGGTCCTGCGGCGCGATATGCGGCGCGAGGATCGCCACGATGACAATCAAGAAAAGCGTGAGCAGCCCCAGCACCGCGCCTGGAGAGCGAAAGAACTCCCGAAGCTGATTGCGGCCGCGCTCGGGGGTGAGCGTCTCGGTCTCTGGAACCGCGTTTTCAATGTGATCTGCGAGCTGAGGGTCCATAGCGTCACCGTTTGGCATCGAGCCGGACGCGGGGATCCAGCAGCGTGTAGCAAAGATCGACAATGAAATTCAGGCTGACGAAAATCAGGACCATCATCATCAGGTAGGCGACGATCACAGGCCGATCGAGAAGGTTGATGCTGTCGATGATGAGCTTGCCCATGCCTGGCCAGGCGAAGATGCTCTCCGTCACGACGGAGAAGGCAATGAGCGAGCCGAATTCGAGCCCGACGATGGTCACGACCGGGATCATCAGGTTCTTGAGAACGTGCACGGAAATGATCCGGCGCTCGCTCAGTCCCTTGGCTCGGGCGAACTTGATATAATCCTGCGGCAACACCTCCTGCACGCCGGCGCGGGTCAGGCGCAGAACGAGCGACGTCTTGAAGAGCGCGAGGTTGAGCGCCGGCAGAAAGAGATGCCGCAATCCGTCCGCCGTCAGGAAAGACCAACGCATGCCGAGGATTTCCACGGTCTCGCCGCGCCCGTTCGACGGCAGCCATCCGAGTTGCACGGAAAACAAGAGGATGAACATGAGGCCGACCCAGAATGTCGGCAATGAAAAGCCGAGGATCGAGCCCGACATGATGATCCGCGAGGCGACGCTCCGCGGCCGCAGCCCGGCGTAAAGGCCGAGCGGCAGACCGACGATGAGCGCGATCACCAGTGCCGAGAGCGCGAGTTCGAGCGTCGCCGGAAAGCGCTCCAAAATCACCTGGAGAGCGGAGCGACCGTAGACGAAGCTGTTGCCGAAATCGCCGCGCAACAGCCCCGCCAGGAAATCGATATACTGACGCCAGAGAGGCTGATCGAGGCCATATTCCGCGATCACGCGCGCGCGCTCGGCCTGGTTCGCATCCGGGTTGATCAGAATGTCGACCGGATTGCCGATGACGTTGACGGCGACAAAGACGATCACCGTCATCGCCACGATGACGAACAATGCCTGGATGAACCGCCGAATAATGGAAGTGACCATTCAGCCTCTCCGCCCTGACTAGGTGATCGAGATGGCCATACCATCCCGCTGCGGATCTGCGGCTCCCTTCGACACGCCGTCGTCGATCCGGATGCCATGCAGAGCCGCAAAGGCATAGGTCTGCGGCGAGCGCTCGACATCGTAGCCGTCCGCCCGCAGATCCGCCTCCACCGAACGGCGAATGCGGTTGCAGATGTCGATCGTGTTCGACACGCCGACGATGCGCGGGGCCGTCACCGCCTCCTGAATCGACATGTCAAAATCGATCATATTCATGATGCCCTGAGCGATCGTCGGGGCGATATAGCTGCCGCCGGGGGCACCGATGACGATAAAAGGCTTGTCGTCGCGAAACACGATCGTCGGGGCGGCCGAACTCGCCCGGCGCTTGCGCGGGGCGATAGAGCCGGGGCGTCCGGGGCGCGGGTCGAAACGGCTCATCGTGCCGTTGTACATGAAGCCGAGGCCGTCGGTGATCGCACCAGAGGGACTGCCGAGCGTGTGGGTCATGGCGACCGCATTCCCCTCACGATCGATCACCGAGATATGAGTGGTGTCGCGCTGGGACAGGTCGAGGCGTTCCACATTCGCACGTTCGCCGCGGCGGATGCTCTCGGCGTGGGCCCGAATGTTCTCATCGGAGAGAAGTCGTTCGACCGGCACCTCGACATAGGCCGGATCGCCCATATGGGCGTCCTTGTCGATCGTCATGCGCTTCATCGCCTCGAAGAGAAGGCGCACATGCTCGGTGCTCGCATGCTGCATGGCAGCGACGTCGAAATGCTCCATGATGTGCAGGATTTCCAGCATCGGGAACCCGGATGCCGGAGGCGCGCTCGTGGAAATCTTGTGGCCGCGGTAATGCCCCCAGACCGGCTCCGATCTGGTCACCTTGTATTTCGCGAGGTCTTCCAGACCAATGAGGCCACCGCCCGCCTTGAAGTCGGCGGCAATCTCTTCGGCGATTTCGCCATGATAGTAGATATCCGAGCCGCCGCTTCGCGCGATCCGCTCCAGAGTGCTGGCAAGGTCCGGGTTGCGCAGGATCTCGCCGACCTCACGAAGGCTTCCGTCCTCGTGGAAATAGACGCTCCGTCCGGTCTTGGAGAAACGCAGCTTGTCGATCGTGTTCGCCTGCCCGTCTCCCGACTGGTCCTTCGACCAGTACCAGTGCATATGCGGGCGGATCATGAAACCGGTGCGCGCGACTTCGGCCGCAGGCGTGATCAGATCGGCCCAATCGAACGTGCCGTAATCGCGAAGGGCGGTCTCATACCCCTTGAGAGAGCCCGGCGTGCAGCAGGCGAGATAGCCGATCTCGGAGATGTTGCCTTCGAGAATGAAACCGAAGCCGTCGCGGCTTTGGCCGAGCAGCTTGTCGAGCCACATCTCCGGCGTGGCCGCGGCGGGTGCGAGAGCATAGAATTCCAGCGTCTCGTGCACGCCTCGCCCCGGCATATAGATCTGCATCGAGCCGAAGCCGCCGACACCGGCCATCTGCGGATCGACCACGCCTTGCATGAAGGCGCAGGCGAGCGCCGCATCGACGGCGTTGCCGCCGCGCTCCAGGACATTGGCGCCCGCTTCCACAGCCTCCGGCTGCGGGGCGACTATGGTCGCGTTGTTCATCGGCTGCGCCTCTCTGCGAGCGTGCGTGTGAGGAAGGCTTTGACATGGCCGAGCACCTTCATGCGGTCATGCGAGATGCCGGGGACTTCATCGAAGGTGACATTCACGCCGACCGCTTCGAACGAGCGCGCGAGCGAACGCAGACGTTCCGGACGCGTCTCGCCGGCATCGTTGGCGCCTTCCATCCAGTAGGCCGAGCCGGGCTTGTGAGTGATTTCCCAGGTCTCGAGATCGAGTTTGCCGACGACCATCTGCACCGGCAGTTTGGCGAGTTCTTCGAGATTGAACGGCTTTCCGAATTTTTCCGCGAGATCGCGGGTGCCGACCCACCAGTCGCGCTCCGGATCGATCAGCGTGACCGAACCGGGTGCACCCACACATGCGGCCCATAGGCGTTCGGGATGAACGAGCGCGAAGCGATGGGTGAAATGCCCGCCGCCGGAATAGCCGAACATCGCGAAACGCGACCAGTCCTGACCGTATTTCTCGGCCATCTCCTCGACCATGGAAATGAGCAGGAGATCGTAGCGGATATCGCCCTCGATCAGATATTTGTACCCGGAGCGTGCGCCGTCGCCGCGCACATTCATCGGGAAGATCGGGCATAGGACGGCGCAGTCGTTGTAGAGACCGAACTCGGCGAAGCCGTCGCGGAATTCCATTGCGGAGGTGCGGCCGGTTCCGTGCACCGCGACCAGGAGGTCGACCGGGCGGCCGTCGGCCGCCGCCGGCGGGACGTACAAAAGCATGTGAAAACGCGGATCGGCCGTAGAGGCAAAGATTGCCGTATGGCCGTAATCGTAGATGGCGCGCGCGCGGGCAGCGGCAGCGCTGGTGCCGAGTTCCTGCATTCCTATGTCCTGAAAGGGGAGAATTGGCGGGCGTGGCGCAGAGGCGCCCCGCCCGGTGATTTAAAGACGAGCCTTGAGGCTCACTCGGCCGACTTCACCTCATACGCGAGCAGATATTTGTCGCCGCGCGGCTTGTAGTCGACGTCCTTGCTGGCCCCGAGCACGACGTTCTCGTAGTGCAGCGGCAGTAGATAATGGTGGTTGAAGGTGAGCTCGGAAACCTTCTGAAGGATCGGCTCACGCTTGTCCTCGTCGAGCGTCGAGGTCGCCTCATCCAGGAGCTTGTTGATCTCCGGATCGTCGATGCCACCGCCATTGTAACGGCCGGTGCCCTTCGCCTCGTCGCGACCGGCCACGATGGCAATCGCCGGGTTCGACACTTCACCGGTGTTGACGCCCCAAGAGCCGAGGAAGACAGAGTATTCGCCGTCGGAGTATTTGTCGGCGTACATCGACCACGGCATCACCTCGACCTTCGTATCGATACCGATGCGTGCGAACATCTGGCCGACCGCCTGCAGAACGTCGCTGTCGTTGACGTAGCGTCCCTGCGGGCCGTGCAGGGTCAGACGGAAGCCGTCGGGATAACCCGCCTCCTCAAGGAGCTTCTTGGCGCCTTCCGGATCATAGGAGACTTCGTCGACATCGTCTGAATGGCCGAAATAACCCTCGGCGACGAATTGGTGGGCGACGGTGCCATTGTCCTGCATGACGCGCTGGACGATCGCCTGCCGGTTGATCGACATCAGGAGCGCCTTGCGGACACGCTCGTCCTTGAGCGGGTTCTTGTCGAGCTTGGAGCCGTCCTTTGCCGTGATGAAAGGCGTCTGATCGCGCGCGATATCCACGCCGAGATAGACGATGCGGGTCGACTGGCCGCGGATGACCTTGAGATTATCGGAATTCTCCACCCGCTCGACGCCTTCTGCGGGAAGCGTCTCGATGAGGTCAGCGTCACCGGAGAGCAGGCTTGCGAGCCGCGCGCCGTTGTCGGGCAGCATGCGCAAAGTCACCTTGCTCCACTCGGAGGGACCCGCGAAATAATCGTCGTTCCGCTCCATGACGATGCGGTCGCCCGGCGTGTAGGAGACGAATTTGAACGGGCCGGTGCCGACCGCCGCAGTCCCGTTGTCGAACGCGGCGACATCGTCGTCGGCGTGCTCGGAGCTGATGATGCGAATGCGGCTCAGCGAGTTGAGGATCATCGGATCCGGAACGCTCGTCTCCACGACGACAGTGTGGGGATCTTCTGCCGTCACATCCGTGATGTTGCGCGTGTAGGACGCAAACGCCTGGCTCGGCTTGTCGCGTGCCCGCAGCACAGAGGCGATGACGTCCTCGGCGTCGAAATCGGTGCCGTCGTGAAATTTCACCCCCTCGCGGAGATGAAACCGCCAGTGGGTGTTGTCGACGACCTCCCAGGAGGTCGCAAGCTGGGGTTCGTTTTCGGCAGCGCCGCCACGATAGATCAGGCTATCGAAGATGTGCCTGCTCATCGCATTGTGCGGCGAGTTCGATTCCTCATGCGGATCGACAGTCGCAAACGTCGACGCCATGCCGACTGTCAATTCCTTGTCCTGCGCCCACGCCGTTCCGGCAGCGACCGCACATATGGCCAAGGCAGCAGCACCCCGGCCGATCCATCCCATTGTCGCGATACCCAAGAATTAGTCCCCTCTTGTTCGAAAAGGCCGGACCCCGCAATGCGGCGACTGCCCATGCCTTGACCACGCTTGAACGTTGACCAGGAACGCATGCGCAAAGGAGGGCTGTCAACAAAAATGAAACTGTGTTTCACTGTGTGAGACACGCGAGTCTTGCAACCGGAATTTGAGGCACATTGTCGCAAGCTTCTTCAGCGCACGGGGATCAAGCCATGGCGGAACAAGAAAAAAGCTATGTTGTTCAGTCGGTTGATGACGCAATCAATATTCTCATGACAGTCGCGGAGCATCCCGAGGCGGGGGTCTCGGAGATCGCTCGCGCGGCGGGCGTGACAAAGGCCAAAACATTCAGATTGTTACGAACACTGGAACGGCGAGAGCTGGTCTCGCAGGAACCGGACGGCCGATGGCGGCTCGGAAACGCCATCCTGGTGCTCGGCACCTCCGCCTCCTCGCAGATCGATCTCGTCAAACTCGCCAATCCGATTCTGGAAGATCTCGGGCTCAAAACGAACGAGACGGTGCAGCTGCGCCTGCGCGATAAGAGCGAGGCTCTGTGCATCGCCAAATACGAGCCGTCTCGGGATTTGCGCGTGCATGCGGTGGTGGGCCGCCGGCGTCCGCTTTATGCGGGATCGAGCAAGGCGATCATGGCCTATCTCTCAGAAGACGAACGCGAATCTGTGTTGCCGCAAGAACTGAAGGCCTTCACCGGCAACACCATCACCAACCGGTCCCGCCTCTTTGCCGAACTCGATCGGATTCGCGCGCGCGGTATCTGCATCAGTCGCGGCGAAGTGAGCGACCAGCTCGTGGCCGTGTCGGCTCCCGTATTTTCCGCCGATGGCTCCGTCTTTGCCTCGATCAATATCGCTGCGCCGGCCTTCCGAACAGAGGACACCGACATCGAACGCTTCATCCGGCTGGTCGCCGAGGCGGCAGGCCGGATTTCCGAAGGGCTCGGCTGGAAAGGCGATGCCTCGCTCAAAGGACGAATGGCGTCTTGAAATCGGGCACCTCGCAGCCCCACCACGTCGCGATAGATAGAAAACAAGCAGCAATGTAAGCGACGAGGAGCACTGGAGCGATGTGGGATGAGAGATATGGCAAGCCCGGCTATCTCTTCGGGACGGAACCGAACGCCTTCCTCGCCGCCCATGCGAACCTGCTGCGCCCAGGGATGCGGGTCCTGTCGGTTGCCGATGGCGAAGGGCGCAACGGCGTCTGGCTGGCTGAGCAGGGGCTTGAGGTCACGGCGATCGACGCCTCAGCGGTGGCGATCGAGAAATCGAAACGCCTCGCAGCCGACCGCGGCGTGTCACTCGCCCACGTGCATGCGGATCTCGCCGCATGGGAATGGCCGCCATCCGCCTATCACGGCGTGGTGGCCATCTTCATCCAGTTTGCCAATCCGACGCTTCGCGGCGAGCTCTTCGAGGCGATGAAGCGAGCTCTCCTGCCCGGCGGGATTCTGCTCCTGCAAGGTTACCGGCCCGAGCAGATCGGCTATGGCACAGGCGGACCGCCCGACCCCGACCACCTCTATACGCGCTCCCTGATCGAGGAAGCATTCGCCGATCTTGAGATCCTTCGGCTTGCAGAACACGACAGCGAAATTCACGAGGGTAAGGGACATTCCGGCCTGTCGGCCTTGATCGATCTCGTGGCACAGAAACCTGCCTGACGGCGCGCTCGAACGAAACTCAAGGGTTCATCGCACCCGCTGCCGCCAATGGCGTGGATCTGTTTTCCGCCAGAGCCGCCGGTTTTGACGCCAAGGTCGAACCGCGCACGATACAGCGACCGGACAGGACCACTTTGCGGGGCGCCAGACCCGGATTTTGCAGGCGGTCGAAGAGGAGCGACATGGCGTTGCGGCCGATGTCGTGCACCGGCTGCTCGATCACCGTCAGCCCCGGTCCGACCACTTCCGTCCAGTCCTCATTATCGAAGCCAGCAACGGCAAGGTCGCCTGGGATGGTGCGCCCCAGCCTCTGCGCCGCCTTGACGACGCCCATGAGCAAGAGACCATTGCTGGCGATGATCGCCTCCGGCGCATCAGGCCCTGCCAGCCATTCACTCATCTCCCTCTCCCCGGCATCGACCGTCGGCGGCAGCAGACGCGAATCCGGCTTAAGGCCCTTGGCTTTCATACTGGCGCAATAGCCGTCGCGGCGTTCCAAGCCCGTGGCACTGGTCTGGCCGAACACGCCGCCGATGCGCCGATAGCCCTCTGAGAAAAGGTGCTCCACAAGCGTGTTCGCAGCCTCGCGGTTGTCGAGAACGACAGAATCGTAAAGGCCGCCAGCCCCTGCCCGGTCGATCAGCACAGCGGGAAACTGCAGCGGGTTCTTTTGCAACTGATCGAGCATCGCGAGCGTCGGCGCGAGAATGAGGCCCGTCACGCGCTCCTCCTGCATCAGACGCAGATACATACGCTCGCGCTCGACATTCTCATCGGTGTTGCACAGAAGCACGCGCATACCGGCCCGATAGGCAGCATCCTCGACCCCCCGACCCACGGCGGTGAAAAACGGATTGCGGATATCGGAGACGATGAGGCCGATCGTCTGAGCGTGCTGCGTGCGCAGACGCCGGGCCGAGAGATTGGGACGATAGCCGAGCGCTTTGATCGCGGCGTGAACCCGCTCTTTGGTGTCCGCGCGAACGGGCCCTTCGCTGAGGACCCGCGACACTGTGGCGACCGATACGCCGGCCTTCTCGGCGACGTCCTTGATGCTGATGGACATTTTTAGAAAACGTTTTCACACATTAGGCCTGAACGATGCCACGTTGCGCACGAACAGGCAACCATTGTGCACTGCAAAACTCGGATTTCTGGGATCTCGATGATTGACATCCATAATGTAATCGTTTTCACTAAATCAAACGGCACGGAGGAAATGGACCGATGACAAACGCCCAGCCCGACATCCTGCCACCGTCCAATCTGGTTCGCCTCGGCGCAGCACCCGCGGACAAAGAGGCCGCCATCCGTGAAGCCGCGCAGCTGTTGATCGCGGCCGGATGCATCGACCCCCGATATGCCGACAGCATGATGCGACGCGAGGACGTGGCCGAAACCTATCTCGGACACGGCGTGGCCATTCCCCACGGCAAGGTCGAAGATCGAGGCATGGTT
This sequence comes from Rhodopseudomonas julia, assembly GCF_030813515.1. Taxonomy (NCBI): domain Bacteria; kingdom Pseudomonadati; phylum Pseudomonadota; class Alphaproteobacteria; order Hyphomicrobiales; family Nitrobacteraceae; genus Rhodopseudomonas; species Rhodopseudomonas julia. The sequence continues at coordinate 1,761,176 of NZ_JAUSUK010000002.1, forward strand.
CGCCGCAACGGCCTCTCCATCCTGCAAGTGCCTAAGGGCGTGGAATGGAATGTGGGCCAGACGGTGCATCTCGTCGTCGCCATCGCCGCAGAATCGGACGCGCACATCGACACGCTGAGACGTCTCACGAACCTTCTGCAGGACGAAGAGCACCTCAAGAAGCTGTTCACGACGAACGACACCTCCGACATCATCAACGCTTTGAGCGAGGCCGAGGCCCAGCCCGAGGCGGACGGGGTGCCCGCGGAAGACCTCGACGAACGTTTCGAGTGGACCGTCGATTATCCTTCGGGCCTTCACGCCCGCCCGGCCTCGGCATGGGTTGCAGCCGCGCGGAAAGCGAGCGGCTCCGTGCAGGTGCGCAAAGGCGCCGCCGTGGCCGATGCCAAGGCGCTCGTGTCGCTCCTGCGGCTCGGCCTGCGCCAAGGCGACACGATCGTCATTTCCGCCGACGGCCCCGATGCAGGCTCTGCAATCGACCGGATGCAGGCAGCCGTCACCGGGCTCAGCGCCCAGGAAAAAGCGGATGCCCAGGCGGCGAAAGGACCCGAGCCGACCGTCAAGGGCTGGACGCCGCCGGAGGATATGCCGGTCATCGCAGGAATCGGCGCAAGTCCCGGCCTCTCCATCGGGCCGATCCATGTCTATGCGCCTGCCGAAATCGCCATTGCGGATACGCCGACGCCACTCAATGAAGGTGGTAACAAGCTGCACGAGGCCTTGACGGTGACGCAGACGCAGCTGCGCGTCCTCGCAGACGACACTCTGCGCCGTCTCGGCGAAGCGGAAGCGAACATTTTCCGCGCCCAGGCAGAACTCCTCCACGACACCGACCTTATCACTCTCGCCTGTCAGTTGATGGTCGAAGGACATGGTCTCGCCTGGTCTTGGAACGAGGCGATCGAACGCACAGCCCGGGATCTTGAATCCAACGACAACGAAGTGCTGGCCGCACGTGCCGCCGACCTGCGCGACGTGGGACGCCGCGTCCTGGCGCGGATCGATCCCTCGCTTGAGAACAGAGACGGCGATCCTCTGCCGGCTGAGCCCTGCATTCTCGTCGCCGGCGACCTGTCGCCGTCCGACACCGCGGGCCTCGACGTGGAGCGCGTGCTCGGGCTCGCCACCGTTCAGGGCGGACCGACGTCGCACACCGCCATTCTGGCGCGCACCCTCGGCCTGCCGGCGATGGTCGGCGGCAGCGAGGCCCTGCTCGATCTCGAAAACGGCACGGAAGTCATTCTCGACGGCCAGGCCGGCCGCCTCTATCCAAAGCCGTCCGCCTCCGCCATCGCTTCGGCACGCGACTGGCTTGCCTCGCAGGAAGAGCAGCACAAGCGCGAGATCGCCGAGAGAAGCCTGCCGGCGCGCACCACCGACGGCCATCAGATGGAGATTGCGGCAAACATCAACCGCCCCGACCAGATCGAGCTCGCGCTCTCGCAAGGCGGCGAAGGCGTCGGCCTTATGCGCACCGAGTTCTTGTTCCTGGAGCGTAGCTCCGCGCCCACGGAAGACGAGCAATACGAAACCTACCGGGCCATGCTCGATGGCCTCGAAGACCGTCCGCTCATCGTGCGGGCGCTCGATATCGGCGGCGACAAGCAGGTGCCACACCTCAACCTGCCGCGCGAGGCCAATCCCTTCCTCGGCGTGCGCGGTTCGCGGCTTCTCCTGCGCCGCCTCGACCTTCTCGCAACACAGTTGCGGGCGCTTTATCGCGCCGCCCGCGACGGCGAGAGCAGCGGTCTTTCGATCATGTTCCCGATGATTACCTCCGTCGGCGAAATGCAGCGCCTCAGAGCCGTAGCGGACAGCATCCGCGACGAGCTCGACGCACCTCAGATACCGCTCGGCGCCATGGTCGAGGTGCCGGCCGCTGCGATCGGCGCAGACATTCTCGCCCGCTATGTCGATTTCTTCTCGATCGGAACCAACGACCTCACGCAATACGGGCTTGCCATCGACAGGCAGCACCCGGAGCTCGCCGCCGAGGCAGACGCACTCCATCCTTGCGTCCTGCGCCTGATCCGCATGACGGTCGAGGGGGCCGCAAAGCACGGCCGCTGGGTCGGCGTGTGCGGCGGCATCGCCGGCGAACCTTTCGCGGCCTCCGTTTTGACCGGACTTGGCGTCAACGAATTGTCGATGACGCCGCGCGACATCCCCGCCGTCAAAGCAGCCCTGCGCGGGACCTCCCTGACCGCACTCAAAACTCTCGCCGACAAAGCCCTTGCCTGCGAGACGGCAGCCGAGGTGCACGCCTTGGATCGGGAGGAATTGTGAAACCCTCACCCCTCCCCGTCGTCACCGTCACCTTGAACCCGGCGATCGATCAGACGGTCGTCGTGGAAGGGATGACGCTCGGTGACGTTCACCGCGCTTCGTCCGTGCAGAGCAATGCGGGCGGCAAGGGCGTCAATGTCGCGAGCTGCCTCGCCGACTGGTCGGTGCCCGTGATCGCAACGGGCATCCTTGGCGGCGGCAATCCCGGCCCCTTCGAGGCGCTTTTCAGCGCCAAGAACATTCGTGATCTCTTCGTGCGCGTTCCTGGCGAAACCCGAACCAACATCAAAATCGCCGATCCCACCCGCAACGAGACCACCGACATCAACCTGCCCGGCCCGACCGCCGATGATGCAGCTCTCGAGCGGGTGAAAGCCGTCCTCAACGAAACGGTCGCGCCCGACAGCCTCGTGGTGCTTGCCGGAAGTCTGCCGGCCGGGCTTCCCGACGACACGCTCGCCCGCCTCTCTGCAGCATTGTGCAAACGAGGTGCACGCGTCGTTGTCGATACCAGCGGGGCACCGCTCGGGGCCGCCCTCTCGGCACCAGCCGAAGATCTCCCCTTCTGCGTCAAACCCAATCAGCACGAGCTTGAGGAATGGGCAGGTAAGTCCTTGTCGGGCCGCGACGATCTTCTCGCGGCTGCCACCGCTCTTCAGGCGAGCGGGATTGCCGTGGTGGTGGTTTCGCTCGGCTCTGAGGGAGCCCTGTTCGTTACCGGAAACCAGATTCTCATGGGCCGGAGCGAACCGGTCGAGACTTTGAGCACGGTCGGGGCCGGAGACGCCATGGTGGCGGGCCTCGTCGCCGCTTTTCGGGAGGATGCGCCACTTGAAGACGTGGCGCGTCTTTCCACCGCCTTTGCCGCCGCGAAGCTGGGCCGCATCGGGCCGCACCTGCCCGATGCAGAGGAAGTCCGGCGTCTTGCTCGGGCGGTCGTCGTGACGGAGCTCCCGGCTGGCCGGGACCTCAAGCAACAAGCATAGGAGGACCCATGACACACGTTCTTGCCGTCATATCGGCAGGCGACCTCACGACCCAGGCCGCATTGGCGGCCGAGGCCCTGCGCAAGGCGGCCGACAATCTGGGCCATCGGATCGACATCGAGGTGCGCTCCGACCTCGGCATCCGCAATTCGATCTCGAGCAAGGCTGCAAATGATGCCGCTGTCGTGCTCCTGGTGGGCTCCGGCGAGCACGAGGAAAGCCGTTTCGGCGCAGTGAAGCAAAGCACCGTGACCATCGAGGCGGTACTGGAGGACGCGGACGGCGTCCTTGCCCAGGCCCTTCAAGCCGCCGGCTCTACTGCAGACGCAGCACCAGCCGCCTCGACCGGCGGTCAAAAGCACATCGTGGCCATCACCTCCTGCCCGACCGGCATCGCCCATACCTTCATGGCGGCCGAAGGCGTGCAGAAGGGTGCCGAAGCGCTCGGCTACTCGGCGCGCGTGGAAACGCAAGGCTCCGTCGGCTCCCAGAACAAGCTGACCGACGAGGAAATCGCAAAGGCCGATCTCGTTATCATTGCCGCCGATACGCAGGTGGATTTGAGCCGCTTCGCCGGCAAGCCGGTCTTTCTCTCCGGCACCAAGCCCGCCATCAACAACGGCAAGGCGCTCGTTGAGCGGGCTTTCAAGGAAGCCGAGATCCAGGGCGGCAGCGAGGGCCTCGCCGATCGCGTCGCGGCCGGCAAGGCGGAACGCGCCGCTTCCCGCACCGGCCCCTACAAGCACCTGATGACCGGTGTGTCATACATGCTGCCCTTCGTCGTGGCGGGCGGCTTGCTGATCGCGGTCGCCTTCGCGATCGGCGGCATCTACGCCTACGAGAACGAAGGCACGCTTGCCTACAATCTCTTCCAGATCGGCGCCAAGGGCGGTTTCGCGCTGATGGTTCCGGCACTCGCGGGCTATATCGCCTATTCGATCGCCGACCGACCCGGCATCACGCCCGGCATGATCGGCGGCCTTCTCGCCGCCAATGTCGGCGCCGGCTTCCTGGGCGGCATCGTCGCCGGTTTCATCGCCGGTTACGGCACCGATTTCATGAATCGGCACATCAAGTTGCACAAGAATCTTGAAGGCCTGAAGCCGGTTCTCATCCTGCCGCTCCTCGGCACGCTCCTGACCGGCCTCTTGATGATGTATGTGATCGGCACGCCCGTCGCCGAAATCATGACCTTCCTGACCGACTGGCTGAAGTCGATGCAGGGCTCGAGCGCCATCATGCTCGGCCTCATCATCGGGGCGATGATGGGCTTCGATCTCGGCGGCCCTGTCAACAAAGCGGCTTACACCTTCTCCACAGGGCTGCTCGCAAGCCAGGTGTACACGCCGATGGCGGCCGCGATGGCCGCGGGCATGGTGCCGCCGCTCGCTGTGGCGCTTGCGACGAAGATCTTCGCCGACCGCTTCACCGCAGACGAGAGGGAAGCCGGCAATGCGGCGGCGGTGCTCGGCATCGCCTTCATCACGGAAGGTGCCATCCCGTTCGCGGCACGCGACCCGCTGCGGGTGATTCCCGCCATGATGGTGGGCGCCGCCACGACTGGCGCCATCTCGATGGCGATCGGCGCCGAGCTCAAGGTTCCGCATGGCGGCATCTTCGTCCTGCCGATCCCGAATGCCGTCACCCATCTCGGCGGTTATATCGTGGCGCTCCTTATCGGCACGGTGGTGAGTGCGGTTCTCCTGCGGCTTCTGAAAAAGCCGATCCAGGCTGTCGCCCCAGCAGCTCTCGCACCTGCCGAATAAGCCTGCGGAGCTTGTCTTCCCCCCACAAGAACCAAGGCCGAGGCCGGCGTGCAAACGCCGGCCTCACCACTTTCGTGAAGGCGTTTTGGCAAGCCTGAAGGGGTCTTCCCACGCCACCAGAAAGACCGCATCGGCCGCGCAAAACTTCGTCATGAAAAGCCCGATTTTGCTTGCCAAAATCGCTTGTAGTGGATAGCGTAGTTTTACTACATAACCTGATCGCTCGACCGGAGCAGCGCGGCCTGACCGCCTTCAATCCGCGAGCGGCACGACAATCCCAGCCCTCTTGGGCCCCACCCTCTTGGGCACTGCGCAGAAACCCGACATTCTTGGAAGGGCCAGAGCCATGACATCCGAAACGCTCCCGAGCCTCGACGCTCTCATCGCTCCTGTGAAGGAGGCCCAACGGATCTACGCGGGGTATTCCCAGGAGAGGGTCGATCAGATCTTTCGTGCGGCCGCGCTCGCGGCCAACAATGCCCGCATCAAGCTCGCCAAGCTCGCCGTCGAAGAAACCGGCATGGGCGTCATGGAAGACAAGGTGGTCAAGAACCACTTCGCGTCGGAGTACATCTACAACAAGTACAAGGACGAAAAGACCTGCGGTATCCTCTCCGAGGAGCCGGAGTACGGCACGCTGACGATCGCCGAGCCGATCGGCCTGATCTGCGGCATCGTCCCCACGACCAACCCTACCTCGACGGCCATCTTCAAAGCCCTCATCAGTCTGAAGACGAGAAACGGCATCATCTTTTCGCCGCATCCGCGCGCGCGTCGCGCCACCTGCGAAGCGGCCCGTATCGTGCTTGAAGCAGCGGTCGCAGCCGGAGCGCCTGAGAACATCATCGGCTGGCTCGAAGAGCCGACGGTCGAACTCTCGAACGCGCTGATGCGCCACAAAGACATCAACCTCATCCTCGCGACGGGCGGGCCGGGCATGGTCAAGGCGGCCTATTCCTCCGGCAAGCCGGCGATCGGTGTCGGCGCGGGCAACACGCCGGCCGTCATCGACGAATTCGCCGATATCAAGCGCGCTGTCGCCTCCATCCTCATGTCGAAGACTTTCGACAACGGTGTCATCTGCGCCTCGGAGCAATCGGCGATCGTCGTCGACCAGGTCTATGACGCGGTGCGCGCACGCTTTTCCAAGCACGGCGGCTACATTCTCTCCCCCGACGAGACGGACGCGGTCCGCCATGTCATCATGCCGAACGGCACATTGAATGCCCGTATTGTCGGCCAGTCGGCCGCCGCCATCGCCGAGATGGCCGGATTTTCGGTGCCGCCCTTCACTAAGGTTTTGATCGGCGAAGTCAGCGATGTGAGCGAGGCAGAAGTCTTCGCCCATGAAAAGCTGTCACCGACGCTCGCCCTCTACCGCGCGAAGGATTTCGGCCACGCGTGCGATATCGCTGCCGATCTGGTTGCGCTCGGCGGCATCGGTCACACCTCGGTCCTCTACACCGAACAGGACCAGCAGGAAGAGCGCATCCACCAATTCGGCGATCGCATGAAAACGGCGCGCATCCTGATCAACTCACCGTCTTCGCAGGGCGGGATCGGCGATCTCTACAATTTCCGGCTGGCGCCGTCGCTGACACTCGGCTGCGGCTCCTGGGGCGGCAATTCCATCTCGGAGAATGTCGGCCCCCAGCATCTCATGAACAAGAAAACCGTGGCGAAGCGAGCGGAAAACATGCTCTGGCACAAGCTCCCGAAATCCATCTACTTCCGCCGTGGCAGCCTGCCTTTCGCGCTCGAGGAATTGCGCGGACACAAACGCTGCCTGATCGTTACGGACAAATTCCTGTTCGAAAGCGGTGCCGTCAGCGAGACCATCAGCCTTCTCAAGAACCTGGGTCTCGAGGTCGAGGTCTTCTACGAGGTCAACGCCGACCCGACGCTCGAGACGGTGCGCAAAGCCACCTCGCTCGCCAACGCCTTCAAACCTGACGTGATCCTGGCGCAGGGCGGCGGTTCGCCGATGGATGCGGCGAAGATCATGTGGGTGATGTACGAACACCCTGACGTCGCCTTCGAAGAACTCGCGCTGCGCTTCATGGATATCCGCAAGCGCATCTACAAATTCCCGAAAATGGGCATCAAAGCGCAGTTCGTCGCGGTGCCGACGACCTCGGGCACCGGTTCGGAGGTCACCCCCTTCGCCGTCGTCACCGACGAGAAAACGGGCATCAAATACCCGATCGCCGATTACGAGCTCACGCCCAACATGGCGATCGTCGACCCCAACCTCGTCATGACCATGCCGAAATCCCTGACGGCGGCCGGCGGCATCGACGCCGTGACGCATGCGCTCGAATCCTACGTCTCGGTGCTGGCGAACGAATACAGCGACGGCCAGGGGCTGCAGGCCCTCAAGCTCCTGAAAGACTATCTGCCGTCGGCCTACCGCAACGGACACGAAGATCCGAAGGCACGCGAGCAGGTGCACAATGCCGCAACGATCGCAGGCATCGCCTTCGCCAACGCCTTCCTCGGCGTCTGCCATTCCATGGCGCACAAGATCGGCGCGGAATTCCACATTCCGCATGGCATCGCCAATGCGCTCCTGATCTCGAATGTCATCCGCTACAACTCGGCAGACATTCCAACGAAACAGACGGCCTTCAGCCAGTACGACCGTCCGAAAGGCGTCGCACGATATGCGCAGATCGCCCGCCACCTCGGTCTTTCCGGCGAGCGCGACCACGAGCGCGTGCAGAGCCTCATCGCCTGGGTGGACGAGCTGAAAGAGGAGCTGGAAATCCCGGAGAGCATCCAGGCCTTCGGCATCAAGGAGGCAGACTTCCTCGACAAAGTGGACAGCCTCGCCGAGGCGGCCTTCGACGACCAGTGCACCACCGCCAATCCGCGCTTTCCGCTCGTCAGCGAGCTGAAACAGCTCCTTCTCGACAGCTATTACGGCCGGGCCTGGGTCGAACCGTCGCTTGAAGCCGAGAACCAGATGCAGGGCTCCTCCCCTGCCTCGCTTGCCGCCGAATGACGGCACATTGGCGGGTCCGCTCTCACCCCTCCTCCCGAAGAGTGCGGACCCGCCAAATCAACTCCGACGCCAAATCAGCCCCGATGGCTGTCGTCGGAGGACAGAAGGAATGAGACGATGAGCAAGAGCTTGATGTGGACCGCCAAAGAGGCGCGTGGCCTCACGGTTCAGTGCCTCTTCAACGAGGATGCCCGTAGCTACGAGATGACCGTCTCGGCCCAATCCGCCCGGGCATGTCGCAGCGAGGCATTTCTTGCAAGCACTGAGCCCGTCTTCGGCATGGATCCGGACGACCGGGCGCTGTCGGTCCAGGTCGCCGACCGGCTCTTGCGCGATGTCGCGCGCTCACTCGGCGACTTCTGACGGCACAAGCTGACCGCTGTGCGCTTTCAATCCTCAGTCCCGCAGCCCGCCGTTTTCCTTCAGGAGCGCTTTGCTGCGCTCCACACGCTCATGCAGGGCCCGCCCCTTGCGCAGCGCCACGCAGATGGAGAGCGCATCTCCCAAAACGAGGTGACTGATGCGGGAAGTGAGAGGCGAATAGACGTCGTATTCTTCGGCGACGTCGGTCAGAAGGCTCACGGTCGCGAGACGCGCCAGCGGAGAATCGGAGCGGGTCAACGCCACGACATCGGCGCCGACCGTCAGCGCGTTCTGCACGCTGTCCAGAATATCGCGTGTGCGCCCGGAATTGGACACGGCCACGACCGCGTCGCCCGGGGCGAGCGCTAGCGACGAAATGAAGTAAACATGCGGATCACTGTAGGCCACAGTCGGCATTCCGAGCCGGAAAAAGCGGCGCTGAACGTCCTCCGCGATGGTGCCGGAATTGCCCGAGCCGTAGAACTCGATGCGCCGCGCCGACGCCAGAATGTCCGCAGCCTTGTCCAGCATCGCGGCGGAGAGATTGTTGCGCACGCCGATCAGCGTGTTGATGGTGCGATCGAAAACTTTTCCGGCAATGCCGGTGGCGCCGTCATCGGGCAGCACATCCTGATCGAGGAACGGCATCCCGCCTGCGATATCCTGCGCCAACTTGATCTTGAATTCGCGAAAGCCCTTGCAGCCAAGCGCGGAACAGAAGCGCGCCACAGTCGGCTCGCTCACCTCCGAGCGGCGCGCCACTTCGGCCATCGACAAGTTGATGACCTCGCCGGGATGGGAGAGCACGAAGTCCGCCAGCTTGCGCTCGGACGGCCGGATCTGATCCTTGACCGAGGTGATTCGTCCCAACATTTCCGCCCTCTTTCGTTGCGTCAGCCGGCGAAAGCGATCATCCATGACGCGGGCCAACGCAGACAAGCCCTGCACGGCATGCATGACAGCATGCTACACACCGCAAATCCAATTTGGATTGAGCTAACGTACTGACGTGTTTATAGTTTTGTCCCTAATGGCAAATCCGGGCGAGGCAGGACGCTTGCTCCCTTTGCCCTTCAACCACACACATTTGTGTAGTAAAACTACAGAAAGTCAACGGTTCGTGAAACGGATCCAATCCAACCGGCAGAACCATCAGAAATATGATAGGTTCAAGCCACAGCGCCCTTTTCACAAGGAGTGACAATGAACGCCATAGTGATGTCCTCTCGCGTCGATCTCAACGACTTCCCGACGACGAACGACCCGTGGCGCGGCTTCAAGCCCGGCGCGTGGCAGCATGAAGTCAACCTCCGCGACTTCATCCTCGACAATATCACCCCTTATGAGGGCGATGCAGCCTTCCTCGCCGGCTCGACCAAACGGACGAAGGCGCTTTGGGACAAGGTTTCCGAGCTCCTGAAAGAGGAACGCGCCTCCAAGGGCGGCGTTCTCGACGCCGATACGGAGGTGATCTCCTCCATCACCTCGCATGACGCGGGCTACATCGACCGCGATTTGGAAGTCGTTTTCGGGCTCCAGACCGACAAGCCGCTGAAGCGTGGGATCATGCCCTTCGGTGGCTGGCGCATGGTCGTGAAGGGCCTGGAAGCCTATGGCTTTACGCCCTCGCCCAAACTCAAAGAGGTATTCCCGAGCCTCCGCAAGACCCACAATGACGGCGTCTTCGACGTTTACACCGATGAAATCCTGCGCTGCCGCAAGTCCGGTCTCATCACCGGCCTTCCCGACGCCTACGGGCGCGGCCGCATCATCGGAGATTACAGGCGTGTCGCCCTTTATGGCGTCGACCGCCTCATCGCCGACAAGCAGGAGCAGATGACCTCGTTGGAGGTGAGCCCGCTCGATTCCGATATTCTCCAGCTGCGCGAGGAGATCGCCGAGCAGATCAAGGCCCTCAACGAACTGAAAGAGATGGGTGCGGTCTACGGCTTCGATCTTTCGCAGCCGGCAACCAATGCGCGCGAAGCGGTGCAGTGGACCTATTTTGCCTATCTGGCCGTCGTCAAGGAAGCCAATGGCGCGGCCATGTCGCTCGGCCGAGTATCGAGCTTCCTCGACATCTACATCGCGCGCGACCTCGCCGAAGGCACCCTCACGGAAGCCCAGGCGCAGGAACTCATCGATCAATTCGTCATCAAACTGCGTCTCGTCCGCTTCCTGCGCACGCCGGAATATGACTCTCTGTTTTCGGGCGATCCGACCTGGGTCACCGAAGTTCTCGGCGGCATGGCTCTCGACGGCTCGACGCTCGTCACGCGCACGAGCTTCCGGATGCTGCAGACGCTGCACAATCTGGGTCCCGCGCCGGAACCCAACCTCACGGTCTTATGGTCGGAGAAGCTGCCCAAGGGCTTCAAGGAATTCTGCGCCGAGACCTCCATCAAGACGTGCTCGCTGCAATATGAAAACGACGATCTGATGCGGCCTTATTACGGCGACGATTACGGCATTGCCTGCTGTGTGTCGGCCATGCAGATCGGCAAGCAGATGCAGTTCTTCGGCGCCCGTGCGAACCTCGCAAAGGCCCTGCTCTACGCCATCAACGGTGGCCGCGACGAGAAGTCCGGCGTCCAGGTCGTGCCGGCTTTCGCCCCGATCACGGCCGAGGTGCTGGATTATGACACGGTCGTGGAAAAGTTCCTGCCCATGCTGGAATGGCTGGCGCGGGTCTATGTCAACGCGCTCAACGCCATCCACTACATGCATGATAAGTACATGTATGAGCGCCTCGAGATGGCGCTGCACGACCGCGATGTGCTTCGCACCATGGCCTGTGGCATCGCCGGTCTTTCGGTGGTGGCGGACAGCCTGTCGGCCATCAAGCACACCAAGGTGAAGGTCATCCGCGACGAGCGCGGGCTTGCCACCGACTTCGAGATCGACGGCGAATATCCGACTTTTGGCAACAACGATGCACGCGTCGACGACATCGCCTCCTGGGTGGTCAAAACCTTCATGGACATTCTGCGCCAGCAGAAGGCCTATCGTGGGGCCACGCCGACGCAGTCGGTCCTGACCATCACATCCAATGTGGTCTACGGCAAAAAGACGGGTTCCACGCCCGACGGCCGCAAGGCCGGCGAGCCTTTCGCACCGGGCGCCAATCCGATGCATGGCCGCGACAGCAAGGGCGCCCTCGCCTCCATGGCGAGTGTCGCGAAGCTGCCGTACGAACATGCCCAGGACGGCATTTCCTACACCTTCACGATCGTCCCCTCCGCCCTCGGGCCAACCGAGGACGAGCGGACGGAAAATCTGGTCGGCATGCTCGACGGCTACGTGGCGGCCGGCGGTCACCACATGAACGTCAACGTCTTCGACAAGGAGACGCTGTTGCACGCGATGGATCATCCGGAGCTCTATCCGCAGCTCACCATCCGCGTGTCGGGCTATGCCGTGAACTTCATCAAGCTGACCAGGGAGCAGCAGCTTGACGTCATCAGCCGCACGTTCCACCAGCGCCACTGAACCCGTTCAGGAGGTGACGCAGAGCGAAGCACCCGAGGCCGCAGCGGCGCCCTGCGTCAAGGGCTGGGTGCATTCGCTCGAAACGGGCGGCACCCTCGATGGGCCGGGCCTGCGTTACGTGCTGTTTCTGTCTGGCTGCCCTTTGCGCTGCTGCTACTGCCACAACCCGGACACGTGGCACATGCGCAAGGGGAAGCTGCAAAGCTCGGAAGATATCGCGGCGGAGATCGCCTCCTTCGCACCCTTCCTGAAGCGCGGTCGTGGCGGCGTCACCTTGACGGGCGGCGAACCGCTTGTGCAGCCCGAATTCTGCCGGGCGATCCTGCGGGCATCGAAAGACCTCGGCCTGCACACAGCGCTCGACACGTCCGGTTTTCTGGGTGCACGAGCCGATGACGCGTTTCTGGAAGACGTCGACCTCGTGCTTCTCGACATCAAGGCGTTTTCCGAAGCCACCTACCGCAATGTCACGGGCGTGCGTCTGCGCCCAACGCTCGATTTCGCCGAGCGGCTCTCCGCCATGAAGAAGCCCGTGTGGCTTCGTTACGTCCTCGTGCCGGATTTCACCGACAATACGACGGAGATCGAAGCGCTCGCCCGCTATGTGGCCGATCTCAAGAATGTCGAGCGCGTCGACGTTCTGCCCTATCACGACCTTGGCGCCTACAAATGGCCTCGCCTGGACAAGGCCTATCGTCTGGCGGGCACGCAGCCGCCGAAGCTCGAAGAGACGGAGCGCGTGCGCAACATTTTCCGGGCTCGGGGCCTTCTCGCGACATAGATGGGCTGAGAGCGGCCCACCTCCTTGTCCTGCGGCTCGCCGCAAGGACGAGGCTCTGCGTTATCCCCTTCAGGATCAGACGTCCTGCTCTGCTCAGGTGAGAACGGGGCCGACCTCATTCATCGCGACCGTCGCTCCCCAACGACGTCGCGTGTAGCGTTAGCCCTGGTTTCTGCGAGCGGCACGAAGCGGGCACACGCTCTTCTTTCGCCCATATAAAAACCCTCCCGCCGATCTCCGGCGGGAGGGCAAAGTCGTTCGAGTGCGTTCGTCCCTAAATTAGTAGGGCAGCGGCACCAGGCTGAAGAAGCCGATCGACAAGAGATAGTTCACCGTGAGGGTCATGGTGGCGATCGTCGTTGCCGGCGGATCGAAGTGCGTATCGCCGTGATCGTGGAAGAGCCGGGCAAAGAACTCGCCGAGCAGCGCCCCGATCACACCAACGACTGCCGCCCACAGCAGGCTACCCGACCCCGCAGCCGCCAGAGCAGCTGGCAGAGCGATATGGTGGGTGACCGGCACGGAGACGCCAAACTGGAGGAAGATCAGCGAGGCGGCAGAAATACCGAAGGCGAGGAAGCATCCGGCGCCACCGTAGAGATCGCCGAGATATCCGCCGAAGATGCCGACGCCCAGGCCGATCACGACGAGCTGGCCGAGCGTGCTCTGGAAGGGCAGCCACAGATCGGCTTCTCCCGGATTCCAGCGCGTGGTGCCCTCTTTAGGTGTGCCGAAGAGGCCCGCCTTGCCGAACATGAGGCGGGTGACGATGGCGCTGATGACGACCGTCAGAGCAACCGTGTCCGTCCAGGCCAGTCCTTCGCCGAAGGCCGGCACGAGAGCGAGATAGTACTGGACGATGTAACCGAAGATACCGAATGCGCCGCCGACGAGGAGCACGTCCGGCGCCTTAAGTCCCATCATCCCGGCAAGGATATTCTTGCCCGAATCGAACTTGCCGCGGCGTGCGGCATAGGCGGCCGCAGCCACACCCGAAGCGAAACCACCGACATGGGGTCCGAAGACGCCAAACGGCAGTCCGAAGAAATCGGTCGCCTCCGGTGCAACACCGAGCTGCACGGCCACACCGATCATCACGAGGAAACCGACCATTTCGAACGCCGGCAAGGCGCCGATGGCAGCTCCAAATATCCCCCCGCCAAATGCGGCAATTATTCCTAGGACCGTCATTTTGCCCTCCAAGAGGTCGTCACTGTTTCACAAGATCCAAGCCTTGGCCAAAAGTCGAAGCACGAATGAAGCTGCCGCCACTTGTCATACCGAGCTCCATAAGATGTACTTTGCTTCTCAATCCCCCGCCGGCCTGCAGTTTTTTGGGAATATCATCCCCGCTCCGCCGTTTCCGGCAGATTTCGTTGTTCTCAGCTTTCGAGTTGGCTTCCCCGCCCTGAGGAAGATGCAACCGTATGCGATCCGGTCACCACGATGACGTCGTGGCAGTCGCCCGCTGCCAGCCCCCGCGTTGAGAGCTGGCAGCGGTTGCAAGACGGTTCAGCGACCGGGCGCCTTTGTGCCCCAGCCCCGGTCGCGATGCCCCTTCTCAGATTGAGACGATGCCGTTCTCGCATGCATTTTCGCAGTCGTGATTAGAGCGAGAACGCCCCAACGAGCGCACAGCGGCGAACACGCGTGAAGGTGCGCACGGTCGCGATGCCCTCGCCGGTCCGCCCAGCGATGGTGAAGCCCGTATGTCCCTCGCCGCCGATACCGATACCGGCATAGGAGGGAGCGTTCTTGACGTAGATCGTGGTGTTGATCGCTCTTCCGAACTCGCTCATGTGATAGACATCGGAGGAATGGATGATCGCCGAGTGACGATTGCCGCCCTCAAGCTCCACGGCCACATCCACCGCCTCCTTGAAGTTGCCGACGCGCACAACGCCGAGAACCGGGATCATCAGCTCGTGGACCACGAACGGATGCTTCCGGTCGGTCTCCACGATGATGGCGCGGATGTCGTCGCCCGCATCAATGCCGAGCTCACGAAGGATGACGTTGGCGTTCTGGCCGATCATCTTCGGCGCACCGCCCGTCCGCTTTTCGTTGAGCACGATGCGCTCGAGCTCCGGCAGACGGTCTGCACCGAGAACGACGGCGTTGTCGCAACGACCGAAGGCTGCCATGAGGTTATCGGCAATGCCGGAGGTCGCGATGACTTCCTTCTCGGCGATGCACGGCAGGTTGTTGTCGAAGGAATGGCCGGCGATGATTTCGCGCGCAGCCTTCGCCGGATCGGCGCTGTTGTCGACCACGACCGGCGGGTTGCCCGCAGCCGCGCCAATCACACGTTTGCCGCTGGTCATCGCTTCACTGACGACACCGGTGCCGCCCGTGATGCACAAGATCGCGATCTTCGGATGGCGCATCAGCCCCTGAACCACCTTGAGATCGACGGCGCTCGTCGTCACGCAGGTGTTGGCCGGGCCGCCGGCCTTCTCCACCGCCTCGTTGATGAGGTCGATGCAGTGCAGCGAGGTCTTCAACGCACGCGGATGCGGCGCGAAATAGACCGTGTTGCCGGCCGCGAGCATGCTTATGGCATTGTTGAGCAGCGTGGCCGTCGGGTTGGTCGTCGGCGTCACGGCGAGGATCGTGCCGAACGGTGCCGGCTCCTCGGTCGACAGGCCGAAATCGCCGACCATCGCGTTGGTCGGCAGACCTTCAACGCCCGGGGTCTTTTCAGCCACCGCCAGGTGCTTCTTCACCTTGTCTTCGACGCGGCCCATACGAGTTTCAGAAACGGCCATCTGGGCCAGTTCCTGCGCATGTTCGATCGTCACGTCACGCAGCGCGTCGACGATCGCCCGGCGCTTGGCTAGGCTAACGCTGCGGAACTCCGCATTGGCACGCTCGACGGCAAGGATGGCATCGTCTGCATTCGCAAAGACGCCACGTTGCCCCGTCGTGACCGGCTGCGGACGGAAAGCCGAACGGTCAGCATCCGGCCGACCACCCATCTCACCGAGAACCCGGCGAACGATCTCGCTGATTGTGTTGTCTTCTACAGCCATAGCGTGTCTTTTCCTTTCACAGAATTCTCACAGCGCCGCGACCATCGCGCGGGCCACGTCGATATCTTCCTCGACCGATCCTCCACTCACCCCGACAGCGCCGACGACGCGACCGCCGCGCTCAAGCGGCAGCCCTCCGCCGACTAGCGTGAAGTTCGGAATGTTGCTGTCGATGCCGAACAGCGGACCGCCGGGCTGCGATAGTTTCGCGATCTCATGGGTCGGCGTACGCACCGCAGCCGCCGTATAGCCTTTATTCGGCGCAAGCTTCAGGCTGACGCCGAGCGAACCCTTCATGCGGCGCAGCTCGATCAGATCTCCCGCCGCGTCGACGACGACCAGAACCATCGGTACGGAAATGGCGTCCGCGCGGGCAATTCCGGCCTCCACCAGGCGGTCGCAATCTGACAGGCAGAGTTCCGTCATCGTCCCCTCCTCGGGTTCGGCCTTGGCTGTCTGAATCTGCTTGGTGACTTCGCGAACGACCGTGCGCTGCTCGTCGATGCGCGCGGCCATGTACAGATAGTCCGATAAGCGATTGAAATACTTGAGGAGAACCGGATTGATCTCTTCTTCACGACCGAGCGCGATGAGCCGGCGTTCGCCGCGCCGCACGAAGGTGCGGGCCATGTCGAAGGCGGCTGCCGCTTGTGTCCCGCCAGGCGTCACGAAGCCTCTCTGAGGAACCCGCTCTTCCTGGTAGGCGTCGATCAGCTTCTCCAGATGTTCCACCTGGTGAGGTTCGACGCGGTAGACTTTGCCTTTGCGTGGCTTATCGGGGTCAAACCCGGAGGCGACCTCGGCCATCACGTCGATCAGCTCGCGTTGCAGGCAGTGGAGGTCGCCACGCAGCTCGTCATCTTCACACGAGGCCCGAGCGAGACCCATCGCCGACGTCGCCTCGTCGAGGGTCCCGTAAACTTCCACCCTCAGGCTGTCTTTCGGGACGCGCAAACCACCGAGAAGCGAGGTTTCGCCCTTGTCGCCGCCTTTCGTGTAGACGCTCATGACCGCACATCCACGGTGTCGACGATGCCGACGACAGCCGCATCGACCGGGCTTGGTTTATCCAGCTTGACGCGAGCGGCACCGCCGGTGACGTAGAGAACGGTGTCGCTGCCGCCGGCGCCGACGAGGTCGATGGCGACGATGCGGGAGCCGTCCGAGAGTTCCAGGACGAGAAGCTTGTAGCCGACCAGCGCATCGTCCTTGCGGGTGGCGACGACAGTCCCGATTACCGTTGCAAGTTGCATTTCAGTCGTCCTTTCACTGTGACGCAGCCACGAGCTTCAGATGCAGGCGCTCGACAGCATCGCGGGCCTGGGCCGTCAAAGCCTGCCCCGGCGCGAGGCTGATCGAAGAGCCAGGCGCAAGACCCAGGAGCTCATTGGCAGTCACGAATTTCGAGGTCGGCGTCCCCGCGCGCGCTCTTCTAGCGGCGACCGGTGCCACCGGCTGCGGAACCGCGGCAGGCGCCTCCGTCGCGTGGCGCGAGGTCACAAGGTGGCGTTCCATCCGCATCAGGAAGTCCTGCTTGTCGACCATTTCCGCGCCAAAGGCGGCGAGCCGCGCGAGGTATTCCTGCAGAAGCGACCAGAGGACGGGCGAACCATCAGGCCTGGATCCCATGACCTCGCCGCGTTTGTCCGCCGGATCGGCGCCATTGCGAATGGCGACAACCGGCTTGCCTGCGAGCAGGACGCCCAGGAAGAGCGTCGTTGCCGGAGAATCCATGAGGCCGAGGGCAAGCCGCCCGGCAAGATTCATCGTCAGGCACGGCACGAGGAGCAGATCGCACTCCTTGATGAGCTCCGGAACGTCGAGCCAGGGATCGTAAGGCAGGATCGTCTTCGCGCCCTCCTGGCGAACCAGATCTTCGGTCAGGACATGCTGGGCGCCCGGCGTCATCAGCACTTTGAGCTCATGCTTGGAGGCACTCAGGCGGCGGATGCCTTCGCGCGCGGCGTAAAAGCCACTTGCTGCACCGCTCAGCAGCATGACGACGCGCCGCGGCGAGGTGTCGAGTGTCTCGCCCTCAAGCTGCGCCATCACCCTGGCGACGACCATGTCGACGATTGCCTCGTCCATCGCCCTCTCCCTTCAGCCTCCTCAGCGCGGAATGATGAGCGTGCACATCTGGCCGGTGCGGATGCCGGCCGCGTTCGCTTCGTCCGTGTCGACGTGCAGTTCGGTGCGCCAGCCCGCCTTCACCCGCACGAAGATGCCGTGCAGTGTGGTGGGCTTCGGGCCATCGACACGCAGATCGAGAAGGTCGCCGGCCTTCACGCGCAGCTCGCGGGCGACATCATCGCTGAGGTGAATGTGACGCCGTGCCTGGAAGGCACCACCGCCCTTGCCGCCCGGCAGGCGTACGGTGCCCCTCGGTCCAACGAGAGTGACCGGCTGCGTGCCTTCTTCGCTGCCTTCGGTGCGCACCGGCAGTTTCAGGCCGATATTGGTGGCATCCGTCTGCGCGAGTTCCACCTGCGAGAATGCTCTGGTCGGGCCGAGAACCCGAACCTTTTCGATCGCCCGTTTCGGACCGACGACGATCAGCTGCTCTTTTGCGGCGAAATAGCCCTTCTGATAGAGCTCATTGTAGACCTGCAGGTCATAGCCTTCGCCGAAGAGCACCTTCACGTGTTCGTCGCAGAGATGGATGTGGCGCACGGAGACGCCGGTGTAGACCGGCAGTTCCAGATTGCCGTTGCGAATGACCGGCTTCGTCGGGGTTTCGCTTTGGATAGCCTCAGGCTTGGGCGTCGCCGTCTCCGTCTTGGCCGCAGCCGGTGGTGCACTCGCCGTCGACTTCGCCGCGCCCGCTCCCGCTTGCGAAAGACGCCGGACCACTTCTTTGGTGACCCCTTCGATCGTTTCGGCGGTGATTTCCATCGAGATACTCCTCAGTCGCGCCTTCGGCGCGGTCTTCTTCGTCCGTTCAAATCGTCGGCGAGGCGGCCTTCACCGACCGTCAGTATTTCCTTCTGGAGCGCCGTCCCTTGCGGGGCCGGCTGTTTGAGGCCGATTGCTCACCGCTGGAATTCGCTTCGTCCGTCTCGCCGTCGGAGGTGTCGTCACCCTCTTCATCACCCGCCTCGCCGGAGGCTTCATCGTCAGTTTCGGCCGCGGTCTCGACCGGAGCTTCCTCTTGCGGGCTGACTTCGGCTGCGGCAGACGTCTGGACCTCAGGGGCTTCTTCAGTGACCGGCGCGGTCACCTCCGAAGCCTTGGGTTGGTCGTCTTCGCCGTCGCTTTCGCCTTCGGCCGCATCCTCGGAGCCGCCGGTTTCAGCGCCCGCCTCGTCCGGTGCAGTTTCTGCGGCAGCAGGTTCTGCCGCGGATGTCTCAGAAGCGGCCTCGCTCGGCGCTTCCGACTTCGGCTTGCCGCCGGCCTGAAGGATCAGGCTTTCGAGCGTGTCGTGCGGACGCGGGATGATCAGTTGACCATCGATGCGGCCGACCTTCTCACCAGCCGCCGTTCCGGCGGCGACCGCCGCGCGGATCGCGCCGACGTCTCCGGCCAGCTTGATGGTGATACGTCCGCCGCCTTTTGCGGTTTCGGAGCCGAGCAGCACGACATTGGCGGATTTCACCGCCGCGTCCGCCGCCGCGATTGCGGTCGGAAGGCCAATGGCCTCGATCAATCCCAGAGCCTTCAGCGCCATTGTGTTCCTCGTTCTTTGATGATCGCCACGACGATCTTGACGATCTTGCGTATGTCGGCCTCGCTCAGAGCAAGCTCCGCAGAGGCCTCCCCGGCCGTCGGTCTTGCTGTCTCAGCCGCTTGTTGATTTGTGCTGTGCTGCCGCGCACTGCCCTCGGCGAGCTTCGTGCCTTGGGTCGGCGCGGAAGCGGCCTGTTGCGCTGCGGCGCGCCGCTCGGAGGCTGGCCGAACGTGGTCGTCAACATCCTCCACCTCGTCTTCGAAACGCAGCGGGAGGCGTGCCACCATGCGGGCGGCATTGGCACCGGCACGGCGACACACGGCCTCCGCCCGGTTTTCGTAAGGGATCGTCAGGACTGGCTTGCGGGGCGGCATGTGCCGCTCGTGCAGAACGATCGCATCAGAGCCAATCGCAACACCGATATCGATCCGCGAACTGATCGCAGCAGCGTAAGCCGCATCGACGACGTCCCCGTCAGCGGCCTCGGCAAGTTTGGTCGGGACGCCCTCTTCCTCAGCGCCGATCAACACCCATTCGTAAAGGGACGGCTCTGCACCGCGGACGACCGCGACATTGATGGTGGGACGTTCGGACTTCTCGGCCATCGCTCAGACCGCTCCCTGACGCCGCGCATGGCTCAGGACGAGGCCGGTCGCCACGGCATTCACCGGGCCGAGGGCCCCGCGAATATTGGCGGTGCCGATCACCGTGCCGTAATGGGCGAGCTGATCGGTCAGCATCCGAGCGACTTCGAAGTCGAGCCCCGAACCGCCGACGACCGCGACGAACTGGATCTCGCGGATGTTGCCGGCCGGGGCGACCGCGGACAGAGCACGCATGGCGTTGCGCACGAAGACGCGGCGCTTGGCTTCGCGGCGCACCTCGCGAATGCGGTCCAGCGTGTGATGCGTCGGAATCGGTGAGAGCCCGTCCGGGGTGATCAAAGCGACGCGGCCAAACAGCTTCGGATCGAGCGGCTCTTCGAAGAAGCGCACCGTGTTGTCCTCGTGGCGGACGTGGAACAGACTTTCCACACGCACCAGCGGAAAACGCTTGATCTGCTCGGCGACGTCCGTCTCGTTGCCGCCCGGCAGATCGAGTTCACGCTGAATGAGGAGCGTGACCATGTCGCCCGCGCCGGCGAGATGCACCGAGCGCACTTCGCGGTCCTTTTCGAGGATCGCAGCGTCGGTCGAACCGGCGCCGAGATCGAGGATCGCCAGTGGCGTGTCGAGCCCCGGCGTGGTGAGTGTGCCGAGGATCGCCATATTGGCTTCGACACCGCCCAGCTGCACCTGGATGCCGAGCTCCTTGTGCAGACCTTCGGCGAGCTGCTCCATCAGTAGCTTGTCGGTGTTGACCATAGCCGCAAGACCGACGGCGTTCTCCATCGAGAATTCTTGGGCGAGGCCGCCCGAAACCCGCTGCGGCACGAGGCAATCGACCGCCAGCACGTCGCGGATATGCACCTCCGACGCCGGCTTCTTCGTCATGTTGCTCATGGTCTGGCGCACACGCGCCACCATGCCGCCGACATTGGTGCCGGATTCACCCTCCACGTCCTTGAGCGGGAAGACCTGGGCGAGCGCATCCATGATTGCGTCCGCGCCGGAATCCATCGGGGCGTCGACCGTGCGGCGCTCGCCGACGAGCTTCAGCGAACCGGCAGGAATGTGCCGGGTCTGGACGTCGCCTGCGGGGGTGCGGATGACCACGGCCGAGCGCAGGCCGATGAGGGCCTTGGCGATCGGGATGATCATCGTCGTTTCCTGCGGCGTCAGCTTGAACAGCGTCGCGATGCCATAGGGATTGCTGAGCTGCTGGATCGCCTGGCCATGATCGGCCACCTCGACGGCAGCGAGCATGCCGAGCGGCACCTGATCGATGAGCTTCACCTCATCGACGATCGGCAGTTTCTTGGGCAGGCGGTTGGCGATCAGAACGCCATCATCGCCCTGCACGATCGCAGCCGTCACATCGACGCCGCGCTCGAGCGCGGCTGCGAGCATCTGTGCGGCGCGCGTGAAGTCGTAAGTCTTCGGGACGACGGCGATGACCGCCTCGTCCTTCGGGGCTGTCTCAAGCTCACTGATGTCGTGCGTTACGCCGACACCGATGCCGAGCCCACCCGGGGAATTCGGATTGTGACCGATCATCGAGGATTCGGTGATGATCGTCTCGGTGATCGTTTCCATGGCGATATCGCCGATCACCGGGGTCGCTTCATTCAAGAGAACGAGATCAATGTCCCGCAGCGACAGCCCTGCCTGCTGCACAGCCGTATCGAGCGCCCGCACCACACCCGGGACATTTGCCAGAGTGCCCTTGATGCCCGTCGTCGGCATGCGGCTGGAGGCCAGAAAATTCGGCACCCCGCCATTCGCGCCAACTTCGGCCAGGGCAACTTCCGTGGTCGAGTTTCCGATATCGACGCCCGCGACCTTCATTTCTCTTCCAATAGGTTTGCTTTGAGGAAGGTGCGAAACGGCGGGCCAATTGGGGGTACACCCGCCGTTTCGCAGAGAACCAAACTCCAAGGGGGAGCAACGTGCAGGAGTTTGGTCAGTCCTTGCGGAGGACGTCGCGACGTTCGTAAACGTCGGCAGCCTCACGAACGAAGCCGGCGCAAATCTTCGCGTCGAACTTGCTCTCCAACTCGTCCGCGATCGCCAGCAATTCGGCTTTCGTGGAACGGTTCGGACGCAGTGCGTTGTACATCTGCAGGATCCGGTCGTCGGGAACCCGGGTCATCTCGGCAGCGCGCCGGAGGTTCGCCGCAAACTGCGGGCGACCGACGCTCTCACCGATCTGGGCCTGGTATTCCAAGGTCTGAGCCGTGATGCGGATGTCGTTCGCGCCGATCTTGCCGTTGAGCACATCCTCAAGCGTGATGTCCTCAAGCGACTTGCCGCCTGGCGTCTTGACCAGCTCGGGGCGATTCTTGGCGAGCGGATAGTCCTTCGTGTGGTCGAGCTTTCCGCTTGTCGAGGCCTTGCTGGGCGCAGCGGCGGAACCGCCGTTGCCCAGCTCCGCGAGCACTTCGCGAACAATGGAGTTGATCAGGTCTTGCTGTGACATTTGTTTCTCCCTGTCCGCTCAGCTGAACTTCACTTCCAGATCGACCGGCTTCGCATTGCGATCAACGAAGCTGGTTTCACGGATGTGGAGGACCGCTGCGATGGCCTGGTATTTCGGCCGGGCCATCTGGTCGTTCTTCTGCCGCACGGGATCGGGCGTCTCGCCCTTCGCGTAGCGGGCAGCGTTGCGGCCGATTGAGCGGTAGGTTTCAAGGTCGAGCACCGGCGCCTGCGGGAACAGCTCCAGGTTCTGGAGCGGGAACAGGTCTCGCTGGTGGATGACCGAGGTGCCCCGCGACTGGATGCCGATGGCGATGCCCGAACCGGCGAGCTTCGCACCGACATTGCCAGCGAAGGCGACATCGGAGGTGTGCTTGACCCGAACGACGCGTCCCTTGCAGCCCTCTTCCTCGATGCCGGCGAGAATTTCGCGCAACACCTTGGCGTGGGGAATGCCAGTGATCGTCTGCTCCTTCAGCTTGTCGCCGAAGGCCGGAGCGAGCGCCACGACGACTTCGTTCGGCTCTGTGCCCTGCTTGGCAGGGCCGACCTCACGCAGCGTCATCTTAGCGGCAGAGTTGTCGACCGGAGCAAAGGCGGAAACCGGAGTGCTCTTTGCACCCTTGTCTTCCGCCAGCTGCATCTGGGCCAGGACTTCCCGAACCGCGTCGCGGACAGCTGCTTCTGTGATCTGTGCCATTTCTGTCTATCTCCTGACCGCGGCTTAGAGATCTTCAGGCCGAATGGCCTGACGGATCGTCTGCAACTGTTTCCAGCGCTCGCCTTCGGCCCGATATCCAGTGCCAGGGCCCTGGTAGTCGTTCAGGTCATTGACGGCAGCGATCGGGTTGAAGTCCGTGTCGAAGATCGTCGAAGTGTGCAGATAGTCACCCGCCACGCGCTGCTTCTGGATGGACAGAACCGAGTTCGCCACATCCGCAAAGCCTTGCTTGGCAAGAGCCTTGATCACATCGAGACCGGTGATGCCCCGCTTCAGGATGTCCTGGGCAGCCTTGGTGTCCCGCACCTTGTCGCGCGCCGGCATGTCGTCGCTCGAATAGGCGTAGGTTGCTGCTTCGACTTCCTCGTCGGTGATCGCCGGCAGACCGAGTTCCGTAAAGACTGCCTGCATGGCGCGGGCGGCCTTGTTGCGGACTTCGATGATCTTCTCTTCCGAACTTGGAACGAGGCCAGCATCGACCTTGAGGTCGCGCTGAATGATCAGCCAATCGTCAATGTCGTCGATGTCGACATTGGAACCGGCGAACATGTTGTCCTTGTTCGGCGTGGCCGAGTAGCCAGAGGTGATGAAGTCGGTTCCCGGAAGGAACTGCATCAACAGGCGGGCCGTCCGACGCATGTCGGAATGCGAGAAGGTCTGGTCGTTGCCCGACGCGTTCTCAAGATCGAGGCACGCCGTGACGAGGTTCTCGCCGAGGACGGCACGGATACCACCCGGGACGCCGGCAGGAACGCCGATGCACGAGATGGAGCCGTTCTGCAGGCCCTGCACGCCGGCCGCCTTGGTCAGCATGATGCACTTGATCTCCAAGTACAGCATCGACTTGCCTTCGGCGTAACCCATCTGCACTTCCGAACCGGTACCGGAGGTGAAGCGCATCTTGATGCCGCGTGAGGCGTAGGCGGAAGCCAGGAAGCCCTTCGACCACGGCGTGTCGTCGCCGTCGATGAACACCCGCTCCGTGCCATAGACCGAGACGGTTTCCGCATAGGCGGTCAGACCGCGCATGCCGAGCTCGAGCTCGATCGATTCTTCCAGAGAGTCCTGCCAGAGGACACCCGGACGGCCGACCTGGCCACCGATCAGAAGCGCAAGCGCGTTGAACGGGCCATAGTTGAACACAGCGACGGTCGTCTCGATCTCGGCGAAGCCGTAGCAGGTCGCCTCAGCCGCGTCGGCCGCCATCAGGACGGGATTGTCCTGGGTGTTGGTCACGTGAGCCTGGTTCGCCGGGGTGCGGCGGGCACGCATCTTCTGCACGCCCATCATCATCTCGACGACGTTGAGCTCGTCCACAACCGCTGCGATCTTGGCAGGCGTGAGACCCGAGAAGACGCGAACGACCTTCTCGCGCGGCACGTTGATGTCGACGATCATCCGGGCGATGTCGACTGCCGACATCGCCATCATCTCTTCGGCAACCTTGGTGTTGATGCCGTACTTGGCGATGAAGATCTCGTTGAAGTCGAACTCTTCATGCGTGCGACCGTCCATTTCGACGATCACACCGTCCTTGATTTTGATGCTCGGCTTCGGGTCGTTCGGGCTGCCCATGGCGATCATGCCGACTTCGGGCCATTCCGTCACGTATCCGTCTTGGTTGACGGGCCGCTTCTCCAGAGCCTCAAATCTTTTGTGCCTTTTGGCCATACTATTATTCCTCGCTAAGGCTGGCTCTCGATCAGATGTACGGGGTTCCGCCCGTCTTCGGCTCCGAGCCAAGCGTTCCGAGGAGCTTCACGCCGATCTCGCGCGCCGTGACGACCGCCTGGCGGACCGCACCGGCATCACCGCTGAAGAAGCCGATGACCTCGTTGGAGAAGGACGTGCCTTTGGCCGGCGAAGCAACGCCGAGAAGATCAACATCCGCGGACTTCACCGCAGCGTCGACCATTTCGACCCCGATACCGGCGGGAGCACCGACGCACAGACCGAAGGCGCGTCCGATCGGGGCGTTGAACGCCTTGTTGCAGGCGTAGCTGGCGCGAGCCGTATACTGCAGTTCGATATGGCCAGCGTCGTTTGCGTAGACGTCGCCGAAGGTGCGCTCGAGATCCTTCAGAGCGACCTCGATACCGCGGCGCGCATCGGACACCTCTTCGGCACCCAGAAGAATCAACGAACCATGACCCGCACCACCCTTGGTGTCGCGAGCAAGCTCAATCGAGATGACCTCGGTATTGGTCGCCTTCACGGCCTCGTCGACGGCAAGGATGTGCGGGCCAGCACCGGTCCGCGAGCTCAAGATGCCGATCGAGCGGTACTTCGGGTCGAAGCCGAGCATTTCGTGCAGCTTCGGATCGAGATTGGCGATCACGATGCCGATCGAATCGCCGACCGCAGTCCCGACGAATTCCGTCAAGCCGGGATGCTTGTTGGCGGGCTGCGACGCAGCCGGGGCAGCCGGAGCAGCGCCGGCGTTGCCGCCGATCTTCTGCATCACCTGCTGCACCATCTGGTCGAGGAGTTTATCGTCCATGGCGTGTCATCCTTTAATGACTAGTGCGTACAGATCAGCTCTGGCTGCCCGGCAGTTTCGGCAGGAGCTTTTCCGTATCCATGTGCGGCCGCGGAATGACGTGGACCGAAACCACTTCACCGACGCGCTGGGCCGCAGCGGCACCCGCATCAGTCGCAGCCTTCACGGCGCCGACATCGCCACGGACCATGACGGTCACGAGACCGGAACCGATCTTCTCCGTGCCAATCAGCGTGACGTTGGCCGCTTTGACCATCGCGTCGGCCGCCTCGACCATCGCGACAAGACCCTTCGTCTCAAGCAGGCCAAGGGCTTCACCCGGTGTATTTGCCATGTTGCTTCACTCCTCTGTGTTAGAAGCGCTGTGGTGAACCAGTCCCAGGGCAAGAAGACGTTGGCGCAATTCCTCAATGCCGGTGCCTTCAACCGCAGAGACGGGGTAGATGTCCCCACGCACCCCGGCATCGCGGAGCAGCCGTGAGGCGTGAGCGATGTCGGCGTCGGGACGATCAATCTTTGTGACCAGGCCGATGACGGTCTGGGAAAACATCAGGAAGAACCCAGGCGGAAAGCTGGAGCGCGCTCGCGTGGCATCCTGGATCACCAGGAGCACTGACGCGTCGTTCGCGGTCGTGATCAGATGGTTCCGGAACATCCCCATCTCGGAGTATTCCCCGGGGGTGTCGATGCCCCAGCCGGCGTAGTCGACCATCTGGGTCTTGCGTGCCGCCTCGCCCGCGCCTTCAAGAGCACGCAGCAGGGTCGTCTTGCCGAAGCCGACGGAGCCGAGCACCATAAAGCGCTGCTCGGAGGGAGTTTCCGTTGTAGCCATTGCTACTCCGCCCCGCCTCATGTCCGTGTGACCTTGGCCGGGAAGAAGGCCAGGACACTTTGGAGCCCACGATTGGCCGCCTCGACGGCGACCTCGACGCTATCCAGGCTGCCGCACACCACCAGCGTGCCACTGAAGCGGTCCAGGAAACCGATGGTGACATCAGCCGCCTTCATCGCCAGATCGCCCGCTATGATCGTGCCCTCGCCCGGCGTCACAGTTAGGATCCCGACCGCTTCCGCGTCCTCAAGGCCGACCCTTTGACACAAAGCGGCGTCCGGATTCGCGATAATATGAGCAATCGTTACCTGCCGGCCAGGCACGTATTCTTGAATAATACGTGTCGATACTTCTTCCTGGTCGAACTGCGTCCGCGACATGCTTATTTGTTCTTCCTTTTGATACAGTCGCGGTTTTAGACGGCGGGGGTCACACCTTCAATGCACGGACCGGCGGAGCCACTCCACAAATCGGCTTTTGTTCGGCCCGAGAGTGTACGAACTCAGCCGAAAAGTGCACAACCATAGCGGCTAATTGCATTGCCGCATCCTCGCCTGCCACATAAGAAAGTACCGGCTAAAAAAAGCCGGTTCTGCCGTGCGCACAAGCGTGTACGGCTGACAATTGTCTTGCGCGTGAGGTTGCCGATTACGCCAGCAATGCCCGACGATATCTTCTGTCGCGATAATAGACCCCAGAGATATCTGCCGGTTTTGCTGAAACCCGGACAATGCCCGGTTCAACGCGGGGTCCTTGACCGCCTCGCGGACAAGTGCGCCCATCTGGAGCATCTACTGTGAAAGCTTTGGTCTATTACGGCTCTGGAAAGATCTCCTGGGAAGACAAACCTCTCCCGAAGATCGAGCACCCGGCGGACGTGATCGTCCAGATCAGCAAGACGACGCTTTGCGGTACCGATCTTGCGATTCTGCGTGGTGGCGTGCCCGATGTTCAGCCGGGCCGCACGATCGGCCATGAGGCCACCGGTTACGTCACCGAGATCGGCCCCGCCGTGCAGGACCTCAAGGTCAGCGATCACGTCATCAT
Organism: Rhodopseudomonas julia; assembly: GCF_030813515.1. Taxonomy (NCBI): domain Bacteria; kingdom Pseudomonadati; phylum Pseudomonadota; class Alphaproteobacteria; order Hyphomicrobiales; family Nitrobacteraceae; genus Rhodopseudomonas; species Rhodopseudomonas julia. The sequence continues at coordinate 1,788,724 of NZ_JAUSUK010000002.1, forward strand.
TCCCTGCAACACGTCCTGCGGACGCTGCGAACCCTGCCGGAAGGGGCTTCACTCCAGTTGCGAGCGCGGAGGCTGGCTGCTCGGTCACACGATCGACGGCGTACAGGCCGAATACGCGCGCGTCCCGCTTGCCGATTCGAGCCTCTTTCGCATTCCCGACGGCGTCGACGAGGAAGCGGCCTTGATGCTTGCCGACATTCTGCCGACGGGCCTCGAGGTCGGCGTCAAGCGTGCGGAGGTCGGCCTGGGCGACGCCCTTGTGGTGATCGGCGCCGGGCCTGTCGGGCTGGCGACCATCCTCGCCGCCGAATTCTACTCGCCAGCCCGGATCATCGCGATCGATCTGGACGACAATCGCCTGGCGAAAGCGCGCGAAATCGGCGCCACAGACACCATCAACAACAAGGACGGCAAGGCGCGCGAGAAGGTGATGACACTCACCGAAGGGCGCGGCGCGGACGCCGTCATCGAGGTGATCGGCAATCCCGCCACCTTCCAGCTGGCGCAGGAGATCCTCGCTACGGGCGGCCGCATGGCCAATATCGGCATCTTCCACAAGAGCACCGAACTGCACAACGAAACGCTCTGGACGCGCAACATCACCCTGCGGATGGGCGTGGTCGACAACAGCACGGTGCCGGTTCTTTTGAAGATGGTTCAGGCAGGAAGGCTCGATCCGAGCAGCCTGGTCTCGCACCACTTCCACATCAACGAGATCCTCGAAGCCTACGAGATCTTCAAGAATGCGGCCCAGGAGCAGGCGATCAAGATCGTTCTCTCCACCGATGCGGCCAAGAAGGCTGGCAGCAACAAAGTCTCCAACGACAACGAGTTCATTCGCCAGATCGTAGAGCGCGTTCTGGCCAGCCTCTGACATCCGTCGCCGGCGGCCGCGATGCGGCACGGCTCAACGAAAACCGGCGCCCCACGCCTCGCAGAGGTAGTGCGGCCATGCTTGCGGAGTGTTCACCGGTGATTTTGGTTATCAACTGCGGCAGCTCGACGCTGAAATATCAGCTCTACACGACCGATCTCAAAATCGTCGCCGCCAAAGGCCTCGTCAGCAGGATCGGCGAGGAAGGCTCGCGACTGGAATATACCGCTCACGGATCGAAACATGTCCGCGTCTTGCCGGTGCCGGACCATCACACAGCCTTCACCGCCATGATCGACATCCTGCTCGACCCCGAGGCCGGCGTCATCGACGATATCAGCGAGGTCACGGCGGTCGGCCACCGCGCCGTCCACGGCGCCGACACCTTCGTCAAATCGTCGGTGATCAATGACGAGGTCATCGCCAAGCTTGAGGAATGCGTCCCGCTCGCGCCGCTTCACAATCCGCCGAATCTCGTCGGCATCGTGGAGGCGCGCAAATTGCTGCCGGACGTCCCGCAAGTGGTCGTCTTCGACACCGCGTTCCACCAGACCATGCCCGAATATGCGCATGTCTATGCCCTGCCCTACGAGCTTTACAGCGAGCACCGGATTCGTCGCTACGGTTTCCACGGAACGTCCTGCCGCTTCGTCAATCAGAGGGCGGCGGACATGCTCGGCAGACCGGTGGACGAGCTCAAGATGGTCATCTGCCATCTCGGCAACGGGGTCACGATCGACGCGATCGAGAACGGACGCTCGATCGATACGAGCATCGGCTTTGCCACGTTTTCGGGCGTGATGATGGGCACGCGCTCCGGCGACGTCGATCCGGGCCTGATTTTCTATCTCAACAAGCAACTCGGCATGAGTCTCGGCGACATCGAGGCCATGCTTTACAAACGGAGTGGCCTCCTCGGCGTCTCGGGCATCAGCAATGATATGCGCGAAGTGGAGGAACGCGCCGAGGGCGGATGCGAACGTTGCGAACTCGCACTCGAGATGTTCGCCTACATGACGCGGAAATATATCGGATCTTATGCGGCAGCCTTGGGCGGGCTCGATGCGCTGGTCTTCACCGCGGGGATCGGCGAGAACAGCCCGTCGATGCGGGCACGCATCTGCGAGAAGCTCGACTTCCTCGGCATTGCCATTGATGGTGACGCCAACGAGGCGCCTGGGGAAGATGGCCGCATCAGCACCCGCGATTCCCGGACGGCGGCGATGGTCGTGCCGACCGACGAGGAAAAGATGATCGCGATCGACACCCTCCGCCTGACCGAAAAGGCGAGAGCAGAAGCTGCGTGAGGCAGGAACCATGAACAACCACGCCGACGACATCCTCGCCCGTGCGGTCAGCGTCTTCAACAAGACGCCAGCGCAACAGGCTTACAAGGGCCGCGTCCATGTCGGGGTTGATCTCGGCACGGCCTACACCGTTCTCGTCGTCCTCGACGAGGACGGGCAGCCGCTCGCCGGGCGCTATCAGTTCGCGCAAATCGTGCGTGACGGTCTCGTGGTGGATTTCATCGGCGCGATTAAGATCCTGTCGCGCATGAAGGCAGAGGTGGAGGCGGATCTCGGCTTTCAGCTTGAGAGCGCGGCGACCTCCTACCCGCCCGGCGTTGCCCCGGCGGAGGTGAAGGCGACGCAAAACGTCGTCATCGGCGCGGGGCTCGAATGCGAGCACTTCGTCGATGAGCCGACAGCGGCCAATGCCCTCCTGCAGATCAAGGATGGGGCGGTGGTCGACGTCGGCGGCGGCACGACGGGCGTTGCGATCTTCAAGGATGGCGAAGTCGTCTATACCGCCGACGAGGCGACCGGCGGGACCCAGTTCACTTTGGTACTTTCAGGTGCCCTCGGCGTCTCCTTCGAGGAGGCGGAGGATATCAAGAAAGATCCGAAACGAGCCCGATCACTTTATCCGCTGGTCAGACCGGTGATGCAGAAGGTCGGCAGCATCGTGGCCCGCCATATCGCACCATACGACGTCAAGACCATTCACCTCGTTGGAGGCACAAGCGGCATGCCCGGCATGGCCGAGATCGTAGGCGAGATGACGGGCGTGCCGACAAAGTTGCCGTCCCACCCGATGTTTGTGACGCCGATCGGCATCGCCATGCATGATCGCAAAGACCGTGCATGAGTGAGAAGACGAAGCGGCCGCCCATCCTCGAAGATAGGCGGCCCGAAGGTCACTCCGAGCTGGCCTCCGGCTCCTTCTCGCATCTGCGGAACTGCGCCGGTGTCATGCCTGTCTCACGCTGGAACAGGCGATAGAAATTGGTGACGTTGGCATAGCCGACCTGCTCGGCGACCGCCTCATTGGTCGTGTCGGTCGTCAAAAGCAGGTCTTTGGCGGCTTCGATGCGCTTTTCGGTGAGAAACTGCTTGTAGCTGACGCCGACGCATTCGCGAAAACGGTGCGCAAGATGTGACGGGCTGAGATGCGCGACGTTGGCGACAGCCGCGAGCGACATGTTTTCGTCGGCATAGTTCTCGGAGATGAAGGCGACCGCCCGCTTGACCGGATCTCTCTCCGGCGCACAGGGCGTTGCGGCCGGCGTGACGTCACGAGCGATCTCCGCGTCATTAGCCGACGACGCACTCAATTCCGTGCAAATCTCACCGTGGAGTTTGCGCAGCAATTCGCCGAGCTTCGTCGGACGGATCGGCTTCAAGAGATAATCGAGCGCGCCGATCTTGAGGGCGCGCTGCACATAGGCAAACTCATCATAAGCCGTGAGAAAGATGAGCCGCGTGCGGGGCAGCTCGGCCTTGATGATCGCCGCCGCCTCCAACCCGTCCACGCCGGGCATCTTGATATCGATCAGAATGAGCTCGGGCCGCTCCCGCCGGGCGACCTCGACCGCTTCGGAGCCGTTCTTGGCTTCCCAGACATTGGCGAAGTCGAGAGCCTCTGCGGCAACGACGCGACTGATCGTCGAGCGAATGATCGGTGTGTCGTCGGCCACCAAAAGGCCAGGTCGAACCGAGGACTCCTGCTGAAACGCCCCCTGAAACATGGAAGCAAAACGCTCAGTACGGGCGAGCTCAAGCATTTTCGAGCTGCGCATAGTCGCCGAGTGGCCAGGAAAGCTCAATTCGGGTTCCCTCATTCAGTCTGCTCGTCACTTTGAGATCGAAGTCGTTGCCGTACTCGCTGTCGAGCCGGGTAATGACGCTCTGCAGTCCCAGAGCCGCCCGGCTCCGTTCCGCCTGCTGCAGGACACAACGATCGTTGTTGAGCGCGGCGACCTGAGCCTCGCTCATACCCGCGCCGTTGTCATAGACCTCGATCAAACCGCGATCATCGACCTTGCGAGCCGAAACGCGCACGCGCACCGGCCGTGAGAGCGCTTCGACCCCATGCACGATCGCGTTCTCGGCAAGCGGCTGCAGAACCATGCAGGGGACCGGCCAGTTGCGCAGGCTTTCGTCGAGATCGACTTCAATGCTCAGATGGTCGCCGAAGCGAAGCTGATGGAGGCGCAAGCAGCGCTCGATCATGTCGAATTCTTCGCTGAGCGGCACCAGCGTGGCGAGATTGCGCAGACTGTAGCGGAGGATGTCGCTCAGCATATAGGCGACTTCCTCGGTCTTCACCGCCCTCTCCTCGAAAGCCGTGTAGCCGATGAGCGTCAAGGAGTTGAACAGGAAATGCGGATTGACCCGCGCCTGCAAGGCCCGCAGCTGAGCATCCTGCAGCGCCTTTTCGGTGGCGGCCTTGGCTTTCACCTCCTTGAGGAGGCGCGCCTGGATCAAGTTCGTCTTGCCAATCTCGATGATGTGGCTCGCCGCCAGCATCAGCATCTCAACAGCGGAATCGAGACGGTCACGATCGGCCGCCGGCATGGCGTAGACCGCTTCTTCGAGCTCCGCCGGAGCAATGCCAAGCGAATGGTTTCGGTCGAGCACGTTCCGAATGGTGCGCTCGCGCTCATCTTCGAGCATCACCTGGCCGCACAAAAGGCAGCCGAGATATTCATCTTCGATGATGATCGGCGCAGCGACATCGACGAGCCCGGCATGACAGACATAGGTCGCCGGCCGGCCAGACCGATAGGCGGCGAGCCCCCCGCAAGCGTCGCAGGCATGGCAGCGCCGCAACCCTTCGGTCGTGGAGCGCATCAAACGACACACGGGCTGGAAATTGCTCGCTTTTGTGACGGGCACGCCGTCGCGATCAACTGTCACCGCGGCCATATCCATGGCCTTGGCGAAAGTGTCCTGAATCCGCTGCAACGTCGGGATGTCGACGAAGTCCTGGATCCGCCACTTATGAGTTGGGTAATGCTCTTCCATCAGGATGACCGCTCCGCCCAACGCCGAAATATGACAAGCAAGCGCACGCGCTGCCTGCCGTGACTTTCGTCGCTGGATGCAGACCCCGACATCCCTCGTTATGCATCGACGGCCCACACAGCCCGATGCACATCACCGGCAGGTCTCCTGGCTCGCGGCACCAAGCAAAGGCTACCTTCCCAGCGCTCGCGCGCCAGTGGCACTCCCAGCCCTGCTCTCCGCTCACAGTTGCGGGGGCAGCTACGGTTTCGGCCCTTCTTGGGGAGCCTCACCGTATTCCCTTTTCATCCTCACGCTCGCGCGCTCGGAAACCGGTAACGGGCTTTTACTGGCGCTAACCACGGCTTATGTCAAGTCGGTCTCGCCGTGGGCTGCTTCGTTACCCACTTGCAACAGGAGGAAATTCTATCTTTGGTTTATTTATAACGCCCATAGGTTGCTTCCTGCCATAAAAATGCACCTGGAAGCACCAATTTCTGCAATATTTACATCGGTATTCATAAATAATACTTCGATGTATGACGATTTTTACAGGCATCCCCAGCTGAAGCCAGCCATAATGCCGCAGGCTGTAGAGCCCGACACCCTCGACGCGGGGCACCAGGCATATCGCTCGTTGCAGGTGAGCATATCTATCGGGGCACGATCTCGACAAGAAGAGCCCGGCCTCAGCCGCTCCCTTCGGGCCGCCCCTTCGAGCATAAGGGCGGCCTATGCCGTAAAGCTCTCGGCCCGAGCTATAGAGCCTGGCCATCCTTTCCGAAGAAATGGCAATGGCTCGGATCGAAACTCAGCCAAACGCGCTCACCCGTCGTCACATCGCTGATACCTGCCGTCTCGACCGTGACGAGATCGTCCTCACCGATATTGGCATAAAGAAGCGTGTGGTTGCCGAAGGTCTCGACCACGACGATCTCGGCCGAAATGCCCTGGGTTTCCTCGCGACTGAATTTGATCTCGTGAGGGCGGATACCGAGCACGACATCGTCCCGGTCGATCGCAGCCGGGGGCACTTCCGGGAAAGCCATCTCAACCCCGTTCGGCAGCTTGAGGCGAGGACCACCGTCCGCCGTCCCGGCAACACGCACCGGCAGAAAATTCATCTGCGGGCTGCCGATGAAGCTCGCGACGAACCGCGTCTTCGGCTTGCCGTAGAGCTCAAGCGGCGTGCCGACCTGTTCGATCTGCCCCTCGTTCAAAACCACGATGCGGTCGGCGAGTGTCATCGCCTCCGTCTGATCGTGCGTGACGTAGATCATCGTGGCGTCCATGTCGCGATGCAGGCGCGCGATCTCGATGCGCATCTGGGCGCGCAGGGCCGCATCGAGATTGGAGAGAGGCTCGTCGAACAGAAAGACCTTCGGATCGCGTACGATCGCACGACCGATGGCAACACGCTGGCGTTGCCCGCCGGACAATTGTCGCGGCTTACGCTGGAGAAGCTCCGACAGGCGCAGCATCTCGGCCGCTTCGGTGACCTGCCGCTTGATCTCCGACTTCTCGACCTTCGCCTGCTTCAGTCCGAAGCCCATATTCTCTTCCACGGTCAGATGCGGATAGAGCGCGTAGGACTGAAACACCATCGAGATGCCGCGTTTGGCCGGCGACAGATCCTTCACCGAACGCCCCTCGATCAAGAGGTCGCCGGAGGTGATCTCCTCCAGACCCGCGATCAAGCGCAGGAGCGTCGACTTTCCGCATCCCGACGGCCCGACGAAGACGACGAATTCCCCGGCCTCAACGCCGAGGTCGACGCCACGGATCACCTCCGCGGCCCCGAACTTCTTACGCACACCTCGAAGCTCAACTTGCAGCTCTCGGGCCATGGCGGTCACCTCGTTCAAACGAATGCCGATGGTTTGATGACGGGAACGCTCTCGCCCGCCACAGGATTGAGACGGCGGCGCACCATGGCCGCAGCTCCGATGAGACCGGAATCGTTACCATGCTCGGTCGCCAAGATCCGGGCATCAGCAACCAGATACGGCCAGGTATTTGCCCGAAGATGCCGGCGGATACGATCGAGCAGAAAGCCTCCGGCGAGCGAGATCCCGCCACCGACGACGCAAAGCTCGATCGCGGTGAGATTGATCATCGTGCCGAATGCCTGAGCGATGTAGCGCCCCATCGTCTCGAATGCCGCGTCGGCTCGGGCGTCACCGGCCAGAGCGCGTTCGCGCAAGAGGCTCATATTGAGATCTTCGGCAGCTTCTCCGGTCTGCGCGGCATAGGCGGCAATGATTGCTTTGCCACCGGCGAGATCCTCAAAGGTCCCGCGCAGGCCCTGACGTTCATAAGGATGACCCGGCTCCAGAACCATGGCGCCAAATTCCGGCGGCTTGCCGTCACGACCGCGCACGATACGGCGATCGATCACAAGGGCGCCGCCGATCCCCGTGCCCACTGTGATCAGCGCAAAGCTCGAAACGCGCCTGCCGACACCGAACTCCAATTCTCCGAGCGTGGCACAGATCGCGTCGTTGTCGGTTGCGGCGGGCACGTTCAACCGCCTGGCGAGCTCTTCTGCAAGCGAGCCGCCCTGAAGAAGCGGGACGTTGCCCGTGCCGTCGAGTGGCAGGCCAGTGGCGGGATCCGCATAGCCGGGGGCCGCGATGCCAATCGCCTCAGGCGCCGCGGCAACCGAGCGGGCCAAGGCGTCGAGGCTTTCGGCGGCCTCCTCTGCGAGGGCTTCGAAGCTTGCCAGCGACAGAAATGGAAGCGCGTTCTTGGCGACGACGACGCCTTTGCCGTCGACGATGCCAAGCTTCACCGACGATCCGCCGACATCAACCGCAAAAAGGAATTCGGGCGTCAAACGGCCTCTCCGACCTTGATGCCGAGCCGCTTGGTCATGCCTGGATAAGGCATATCCTCCGGGACGAGGCCACGCTCTGCGGCAAGATCGATCGCCAGCCACTGAAACGGCACGACGGCGCTCAACGTATCGAAACCGGCCGTCGCCTCTCCCGGTGCCGGCCAGACGATTCCGGCGGGCTCTTTGCCCGCGAGATCGAAAATGAAGCCCGTCAAACCGTAATGCGCCATCGCAGCCACAACGCGTCGCGCCAGATCGAGCTCGTCCGCATTCGAAGCAAGCGCAATCGTCACGCTCTTCTTGGTGAGACCATGCAGACGTCCGTGGCTCGCCTCCTCGGTTTCGAGACCGAAGGAGGGAATGCCGGCCATCTCCGCCACTTTCAAGGATCCCTCCAGGGCAGAACCGTAATGCCGCCCCTGCCCCAGCACGGCGATCACATCGGCGCCGGCGAGCTTCGGAGCCAGATTGGTGGACCAGATGCGCGCCGTCTCAATCAACTCTGCGTAAGCCTCGACGAAACCGTTTGCCGCTCCCGGCATCGCCTTGCCGCTGAGCGCCAGGCCGATCAACCGTAGCGCCAGAACGCTCGCAGTGTAGCCCTTGGTCTTGGGGCCGACGGTCTCGTCCTCGACCGGAAGCCAAACGAGATTCACATCACAGGCGGCAAGCGGCGCATCCCGTCCGGCCGTCACCACGATGACGTCCATGCCCTCTTTGCGGGCCTGTTTCGTCGCTGCGATCGTATCGCTGCTGTTGCCCGACTGGGACAGCACGATAGCAAGGCTCTTTGCGACACGTCGCTCGCCGGTCTCGGCAAGGAAGGTCAGCGGGCTGCGCAGCGCAAGCTCGGCAGGGAGACCGGAAAAGCTGTCGGAGGCGGCAAGGAGCGCATTCATCGAACTGCCGGTGCCGATCAAAATGACGCGTTCGGGCTCCGATTCTGGGAGCGCCGCTTCAATCTGTGACGGCAGGTCGGACAGGACTTTCTCGACCGTCGCCGGTTGTTGGGCGATAAAGTCGCTGATTTTCATGGTCATAACGCAGCCTGAGTGTCCGTATCGAGGAAGTTGATTGACGTGATGGCCTCCTATTAATCAAAACGTTTTGGAAAACTCAACCATTTACAGCGAGACGGAGTGCAATGTCGCTTCAGGGCACAAACCTCGAACATGCGAGAAGACGAAATCGCCGCGTGGCATTCGAAGCGGTGCTGAAGCACGGGCCGCTGTCGCGCTCAGAGATCGCCCGCATGACGGGCCTCACCTCACAGACCGCCTCCAACATTGCCGGGGAATTGATTGCCCTTGGCCTGATCAAGGAGACCGGCCGGCGCCTCGGCCGCAAAGGCCAACCCGCCACTGAATATGTGGTCGACGAGGAAGGCGCCTACACGATCGGCATCCACCTCGATCAGAACCAGCTTGTCGGCCTGCTCGTCGACGTTCTGGGCCACATTGTTGCACGCACCGCCCTTCCGATCGCGCGCCAAAATCCGGGCGAGGTCTTGCCGCTGGTGGAGCGCGCCGTCGATGGCCTGGTCAACGGAAACGACGAAATCCGCCGGCGCCTTCTCGGGCTCGGCGCGGTGATGCCGGGCTTTTTCGAAAGCGGCACCTTCGCCTCGCGCGGCCCCCTCACGATGGAAGGCTGGCTCGATTTTCCGCTCGCCCAGGAGCTTTCCGGACGCCTCAACCTGCCGGTTTTCGTGGATAACGACGCGACAGCCGCGGCGATCGGCGAAAGCCTCTACGGCTTCGGCCAGACACACCCGACCTTTATCTACATCTATTTCGGGCTCGGGCTCGGCGGCGGCATCGTCATCGACGGGCGGCCCTTCACCGGCGTGCGACAAAGAGCGGCTGAACTCGGACATCTCATCGTCAATCCCGGCGGCAAGCCCTGCGCCTGCGGCAATCGCGGCTGCCTGGAGCGCTACGTCTCGCTGCACAGCGCCTACGAGGCGATCCTGCAAACTGAGAACGAGTGGGAAGGTGCAAGCCCCGAGCTGCTCTTGAGAGCCTTTCAGATGGGCAATAACGCCCTCGCAAAGTGGCTCGACGACGCCGCCTACTATCTGCGCATCGCCGTCAACGGGCTTGAGAATCTCTTCGACCCGAGCGGCATCGTCGTCGGGGGCCTGCTCCCCGACCCAATCCTGAGCGCCTTGATCGAGAAGACTTTTCCACTGCTGCCGAGCTCAGCGGCAAGCCCAGGGACCCGAGGCGCGCGGCTCATCAAGGGCGAGGTCCGCTTCGATACGCCGGCGGCAGGGGCAGCGGCGCTGCCGATGTCACGCCTCCTGCATCCGCTCGCGAAGGAAGACGGGCCAGAGCTGGAAAATGCCGCAGGCGCCGGCCTTTTCGGAGCGCTTTAGGCGTCGTGGACGCACGGATTCGGGCCACACCGCGGCCCGGACCATGTGCAATCCCACTGCTCAGAAGGGGCGCGCTCGTCCGGGCGAATGGGGCGCCTTTTCAAGACGGATCAGCAGCTTTTTGCAGTGCACCAAGCGTGTCATACCCGGCGAGCGCTTGTTGACAGGCAATTTTGCCCTTGATCTATTTAGCAAAACAATTTGAATTATTAATCCTTGCGGTTTCGATGTCGCTGGAATTGTCCGCAACTGAAATGGAGTCCAAGTGCATGAACATTTTACGCATCAGTGCGGCCACGGCCTTGGTCGCATCGTCGCTCGGCCTGGCCACGGCCGGCCCGGCCTCGGCGGAGACGACCATCAATGCTCTCTACATGTCGCAGGCTTCCTACAATGAGGCCGATGTCCGCAGCATGACAGAGGCATTTGAGAAGGCGAACCCCGACGTCAAAATCAATCTCGAGTTCGTCCCCTACGAAGGCTTGCGCGACAAGACCCTTCTCGCCAGCAATTCCAGCCAGGGTTACGACGTCGTCCTATTCGACGTGATCTGGACTGCGGAATACGCCAAGCGTGGCATCCTCGCCGACGAGACGGACAACATCTCCGCCGACGTCAAAGACGAGATTTTCCCCGGCGCCTGGACGACGGTGGAATATAACGGCCACTATTACGGCATGCCGTGGACGAACAGCTCCAAGCTCTTCTTCTATAACAAGGAAATGGTCGAGAAGGCCGGCTTCGATCACGCTCCGCAGACCTGGAGCGAGCTCGTCGAGCAGGCCAAGGCGATGAAAGAGCAGGGTATCGTCGACTACCCGATCGTGTGGAGCTGGGCGCAGGCGGAAGCCGTGATCTGCGACTACACCGTTCTTCTCGACGCCTTCGACGGCAAGTTCCTCGACAAGGACGGGGCCCCGGTCTTCCAGAAAGATGGCGGCCTCGACGCGTTGAAGTTCATGGTCTCCACCCTCGACGACGGCATCACCAACCCAAACTCGACGGAGTATCTTGAAGAGGATGTGCGTCGGGTGTTTTCGAGCGGCCAGGCGGCATTCGCCCTCAACTGGCCGTATATGTACAACCTCGCCAACGATCCGAAAGAGTCCGACATCAGCGGCAAGGTTGGCGTCATGGCACCGCTCGGTGTCGAAGACCGCACCGAAGCTTCCGGCGTCAACGGCTCCATGGGTCTCGGCGTCACCGCCAACAGCGGCAACGCCGATATCGCCTGGCAGTATGTCCAGCACATGTCCTCGCCGGAGATGCAGAACAGCCACGCAGAGCGCAGCCTGCCGATCTGGAAAGCCTCTTTCGAGAATTCCGAGGTCGTCTCTGGCCGCGAGGATCTCATGAAGGCTGCAAGCAACGCCTTCACCGCGATGATCGCGCGCCCGACACTGCCGAACTATCAGGAAGCGTCGAACATCCTGCAGGTGTCTATCCAGGAAGCCCTTCTCGGTGCCTCCACCCCGGAAGACGCCCTCGGCTCGGCCGCCGATCAGATTAAATCCCTGACCGACCAGTAAGGCCTTTCTTCGATGCGCTCATCCTTATCGTATCATTCCAGGCAGCGTCTGACTGCCTGGCTCATGATCGCCCCTCTCGCGGTCGGTGTCCTGATCATCGTCGGATGGCCGTTCCTCGACACGATATGGATGAGTTTCACCTCGGCACATCTGACCCAGTACACGGGCGACTGGGTCGGCCTCGACAATTACATCCGTGCCTTCCGCTCGCCGCAGGTTCGCGGCGCGCTTGCGACGACGATCTTCTTCGTCGCCCTCACCGTTTCGCTGGAACTCGTTCTCGGCGTCTTGGTGGCTTTGCTGCTTGATCAGCCGCTTTACGGCCGGCGCTTCTTTCGCGCGCTCCTGATCCTCCCCTGGGCGCTGCCGACAGTGGTGAACGCCATGTCGTGGCGGCTGATCTACAATCCCGATTTCGGCGGCCTCAACGCGTTTCTGACGCAGATCGGCCTCCTGGATTCCTATCAGAGTTGGCTCGGCTCGCCCGCAACCGCGATCTACGCCATCGCCGTCGCCGACATCTGGAAGACGGTGCCGCTCGTGGCAATGATCACGCTCGCCGCCCTGCAAGGTGTACCGCGCGAGCAGCTGGAGGCCGCCCATATCGACGGCGCCTCGCCGTGGTCGCGCTTCAAGACAGTCACCATGCCAGCGATCGTCGGGCCGTTGATGGTCGCGGCCGTCCTGCGCACCATCGAGGGCGTCAAGGTCTTCGATATCGTCTGGGTGATGACGCGGGGCGGCCCCGCCAACAGCACCAAGACCATGAGCATTCAGGTCTACCAGGAAGCCTTCTCGAACTTCCGGGCCGGATCCGGTGCCTCGCAAGGCCTGTTGATCGTGCTCGTCAGCCTCATTCTCATCAACGTCTATGTGGCGCTCCTGCGCCGCCAGGGGGCACAATGAAACAACCTCTTGCCCTCCGCGTCGTCCTGCACGCTCTGGCCATCCTCGTCGCCGTCATCATCCTGGCGCCGATCCTCTGGCTTCTCCTCGTCAGCGTCAGCACGACGACGCATCTGACGACCCTCCCCTTCGAGTGGATTCCCGAGAAGCTGAATTTCGACAATTACGCCAAGCTCACGACGCTCGAGCCCAACAGCCGCGGCGAGATGTTCCTCTACGCCATGCGCAACACGGCCCTCGTCGCCTTCGGCGCGACTGCGATCGCACTTTGCGCGGCCATTCCCGCCGCCTGGTCCTTCTCCCGCTCCAAGGGCGGACAGAGCAACCTTCTCTATGTCGTCGTCGCGACCTACATGCTGCCGCCGGTTGCGCTCATCGTGCCGCTTTTCGCCTTCTTGAATGGGCTCGGCCTTTTGAACACCAAGACCGGGCTGATGCTGGTCGACTGTTCCATCGTCCTGCCCTTCACCACCTGGCTCCTGAAGAGCAATTTCGACAACATCTCACACGAGATCGAAGAGGCTGCCTTCGTCGACGGCGCCAGCATGCTGACGGTCCTGCGCAGCGTCACGCTGCCGATGGCAAAACCGGCGCTCGCGACCGTCGTGCTCTTCTCGATCCTCCTCGTCTGGGACGAGTTCTTCTACGCCTTCATCCTGACCAATGACGACCGCAGCCAGACGCTTACCGTGGCGATCGCCAATCTCGCCAGCGGCCGCGTCTCCGATTACGGCCTGCTCGCAACGGCGGGCATTCTGACGGCCCTGCCGCCGCTCATCATCGGCATTCTCTTGCAACGCGCGCTCGTTTCCGGCCTGGCACAGGGCGGCGTGAAGGGCTGAGGCCGGCGATTTTCGGGGACGCATTTCTCCTTTGCGTCCCCTTCTCTCCCGCAAGTCCGGAAATCGGGCCTTGCGTTCGCCCGGCGCCGCGCCACAGTGAGGGTAAGAACGGAGACAGCGACATGGGCGACTTCAGCATCGGGACAAAAGACCTCCTTCTCGTCATCGACGTCCAGAACGATTTCTGCCCGGGGGGCGCACTTGCCGTACCCAACGGCGACGCGGTCGTGCCGGTCATCAACGCTCTGATGCCGCGTTTTCAGCATGTCGTGCTGACCCAGGACTGGCACCCGGCCGGGCACCAGTCTTTCGCCAGCGCGCATCCCGGCAGCGACCCGTTCCAGACGTTTGCTGCCGAATATGGCGAACAGGTTCTGTGGCCTGAGCATTGCGTACAGGGAAGCGCCGGCGCGGCGTTCCACCCCAAGCTCGATACGGTGCCGGCCGAGCTCATTCTGCGCAAAGGCTTTCGCCCCGGCATCGATTCCTATTCCGCCTTCTATGAGAACGACCGGACGACGGAGACGGGCCTTGCCGGTTATCTGCGCGAGCGCGGCTTTGCCCGCCTGTTTCTCACAGGTCTCGCAACCGATTTCTGTGTCGCCTGGTCGGCACTCGATGCGCGCAAGGAAGGCTTCGAAGTCGTGCTCGTGGAAGATGCCTGCCGGGCAATTGATCTCGATGGTTCTCTGGACAAGGCGCGCGCCGAGATGGCTTCGGCCGGTGTGAGCTTCGTCACCTCACAGGCGATTTAGCCCCGGCGCCGCGGCGGGCCTGTCGTTACCGTTCAGTCTTCGTCCTCCAGGAAGTCGGAGGATCGCACTGGCCGGTCGACCACCTCCCGCAGGGCGAAGGACGAGTTCAGGCGCGCGACATGCGGGAAAGCCGACAGCACCGTCTTGTGGAGGCGCTCGAAATCCTGGAGATCGCGCGCCGCAACGCGCAGAAGATAATCGTATTCCCCCGACATTAGAAAACAGAACAGCACGTTCGGGCAGCGCCGCGCCGCCGCCTCGAACTCCGACAGATGCCGTTCGCTCTGGCCGGAAAGCGCGATGTTGACGAGAACCGTGACGGGCCGCCCGAGATGTCGGTGAGACAGGCGGGCGTGGTAGCCCTTAATGGCGCCTTCTTTCTCCAGACGATCGAGACGCCGCGAGCATGCCGAGGGTGACAGGCCGACGCGCTCCGCCAGCGCCGTGTTGGAGAGCCGCCCCTCTCGCTCCAGCGCCCGCATGATGGCAAGATCAAAATGATCAACCTCGTACATGTGTGGATGATTGCGCGGATTAGGGCTCTGCCGCAAGATGTTTGCTTGGCGGACTGTCTCCCCGGCTCTTTCTGCAAAGACATTGCGCATCTGCTGCGCTTTCTTTTCCTTCCCACCAAGAGGAGAGAACAATGCGTGTTGGATGTCCCAAGGAAATCAAGAACCACGAATATCGCGTCGGCCTGACGCCGGCGGCGGCACGCGAATACGTGGCGCACGGCCATCAGGTGATGATCGAAAGCGGAGCCGGCGCCGGCATCGATGCATCCGATGAAGATTATGAGGCGGTCGGAGCGTCGATTGCGGCCACGGCCGAAGAGGTTTTCGCAGCGGCCGAGATGATCGTGAAGGTGAAGGAGCCGCAGCCCAGCGAGTGGGCGCAGCTCAAAGAAGGCCAGATCCTCTACACCTACCTGCACCTTGCTCCGGATCCGAAGCAGACTGAGGGGCTCATCGCCTCCGGCGTCACCGGCGTCGCCTATGAGACGGTGACCGACGCCCATGGCGGGTTGCCGCTGCTTGCGCCGATGTCGGAAGTCGCCGGCCGCCTTTCCGTCCAGGCCGGCGCTCGCGCGCTCGAGAAAGCCTGCGGCGGGCGGGGCGTGCTTCTCGGCGGCGTCGCGGGCGTCGCATCCGGGCGGGTCGCGATCATCGGCGGTGGCGTCGTCGGCAAGCAGGCCGCGAAGATGGCACTCGGCCTCGGTGCCGACGTCACCATTCTCGACCGCTCCATTCCGCGGCTGCGCGAGCTTGACGACCTGTTCGAGGGGCGGGTGAAGACCGCCTTCTCCACACCGACGGCCGTCGAAGAGGCCGTTTTCGCCGCTGATCTCGTCATCGGTGCCGTCCTCATTCCGGGCGCGACGACGCCGAAACTCGTCACGCGCGAGATGCTGTCGGGCATGAAGAAGGGCGCGGTTCTCGTCGACGTCGCCATCGACCAGGGCGGCTGTTTCGAGACCTCGCACGCCACCACCCATGCGGAACCGACGTTTGAGATCGAGGGCATCGTGCATTACTGCGTCGCCAACATGCCGGGGGCCGTGCCGATCACCTCGACCAATGCCTTGAACAACGCCACCCTGCCCTTCGGCCTGGCGCTCGCAGACCGCGGCCTTGCGGCATTGACCGCCGACCCGCATCTTCTCGCCGGCCTCAACGTGCATCGCGGCAAGGTCACCAATCGCGCCGTCGCGGACGCCCTCGGCAAGCCGTTCGTCGATGCGGCCGAAGCTCTGAAAGCCTGAGGCTCTCTGCGTCCAGCCGGTTTTGGGTGCTTGCCACTTTCTCAAAACCCGCTCGGCAAAAATCCTTCTAGATCGGGCGCGAGAGGATTCTCGCGCCCGCTTTGTGTCTGGTCGCCATTTTCACGTGGGGCGACCGATTTCGGTAAATCTTCGGAGAAACGGTCCGCCGTCCGAGACCGATCTTTCGATCCCGATGGCCATCAATGCGGACGCGGCCGGCTCATTTTGACGGTGATGCGCGCGCTCACCGCCGCTTCCGACAGCGCGCTGGCGATATCATCGGCGCTCAGACCGCTTTGCGGCCAGATGCGGTCGATCCGTTCGGCCTGACTGCCGGTATCGACGCAAATGCCGCTTTCGATCGCTTCGGCGACCACCCGGCGGATCTCCTCGAACACGGCGCTTCGGGCCGGATTGTAGGCGTCATCCAGCATCTTTCCTGAACCTTTTCATATTCCTGCGGGCAGCCCCGGCAGACGGCGAAGGATTTTGCGACCGTGCCGGGGCGACTCAACAGGTTCGTGCGAGGCCGCGGACACCGAATATCCAGGCGAGAATGGCGAAACAGCGGTGGCAGCCTCTCCAATCTTTTGTCCACAATCAGCCGAACACCCTCCTTGGCCCTCTCATCTCCGCGTCATGTGGCCGTCTTCACCGAGCCAACGCAGTTAATTTTTCGGAAACATGAGGTTTTGCATTTGCATTAAGTCAATTTTGGTACTCAAATGTTTCCTGCCAAAACCGCTGGTTATGCTGAAGTTTTCGACGATCCCGGATTGCATCTATTCAGAGTTGAAAGCGTCTCTGGCGGCTTGGGCTGCGTGCATTTGTAGCGGCGCGCAGAATCTAAGGCGGAGGAGACAGGGACATTGGCCCAGACAGCAACCATAAGTGTATATGACGAGAACGGAACTCAGGTTTCGGGTACGTATAGCAGCCTTGAAGACGCCGTTAGCGCGTGCAGCGACGGCTATCGAATTGAGCTCGGTGAAGGCACCGTTTCAGCCGAGGGCACTGGCGCGAATGGACAACTCACCATTGACGTCGACGTCACCATCACCGGGGCGGGTACGGGCAAAACGTTCATCGTACCTACGGCAGATACGGGATCCGTTGACGACGCGCGTGCCATGATCCTCGTCAAAGAGGGCGCCACCGTCGACATCAGCGGCGTTACCGTCGATGGCAAGGGGCATGAGGTGTACGAGGCCATCCGTACGCACGGGGATCTGTCCGTCACCGAGAGCGCTTTCGATGAGATCCACTACTCGACCTATCTTGGCACAGCCGTCGCGGCGCGGGGCGACAATGCCGTTCTCGATGTCAGTGATTCCACCTTCAGCAATATCGGCCGCATCGGCGCTTATTACGGCGAAAAGGCGACCGGCAGCTTTGAAGGCAATACCTATACCGGCAAGGGTGACGTCGACGGTCTCGACTACGGCGTCGAGGTGGAAAGCGGCGCGGTCGCTTCTATCACGGACAACAGCTTCACGAAGATCACAGGGGTGGCTTCGACTGACAAATCTGGTTCGGCAGCCATTCTTGTCACAACCTATTTCGGTGATGGCTCTGAAGCGACGATTACCGGAAATAGCTTCGAGGGTTTCAGCCTCGGCGTCGCAGTCGGTTATCTCGGCGACGATACGAGCAAAGTGACATTCGGTGACGGCAACACCTTCACCGACGTGGGGGAAGCCGGCGTTCAGATCGTTGGCGATAGCGAAGTTTCGAACGTCTCGGCGATCAGCGGTGATGGTGCGACGGTCGATTGGGCCGCGGGTGAAGACGCCAACGTCCTCTCAGGCTCCGGCCTTTCCGATACGCTTACCGGCGGCGCGGGCGACGACAACCTCACAGGCGGCGCTGGCGACGACGTGGCCCTCTTCGGCGGAAACCGCGACGATTATACGATTACCCAGACCAAAAACGGCAGCTACACCGTCACCGACACAAATGACGCCGATGGCAACGATGGGACCGACACGCTGACGGGGGTCGAAGGACTTCGGTTCGGCAGCGACACGATCACTTACGAGCTCGATGCCAACAGCCCGGATTATGCGCACAGCAAAGTCCTCTTCAAGGAAGACTTCCAAGACAGCAAGGCCACCGACTCGTTCCTTGTGAACGGGGCAACCTCTGACGGCGTCCTTTCCGTGGCTTACGACGGAAGCGACACATATGGAGTCTTCACGGAAGCGTCGGATGGCTCCTCCGCCTACACCAAGCTCGGCGGTTACAGCAGCGATTTTGGCGACGGCTACACGGTTTCCACCAAGATCTACCTCGACACGGATTGGGACGCCGGCGATGGGTTCGAAGTCTCGGTCGCGGCCAATGGTCAGGACGGCGCGCACCAGCGCGATTTCGTCTTCCACGTCACGCAGGATACGAGCACGGGCGCACTTCTCGTCGGCGCCAACAACAATGCGGGCTTTGGCCAGGATGAGAACCTGGAACTGCAGAACCACGCCACGATCGGCTCGTCGGGTTGGTACACATTCGATTGGAACTTCTATGAGAACGACGCCGGCAACCTCGAAGTCGCGATGAATGTCTACGATGAAGACGGCGATTTCGTCTTCTCCGAGGTCAGAAGCTCAGCTGCGGATTCGATCGACACTGAGGTCGGCGGCAACCGTTATCTCTGGTTCACCGATATCTCGGTCGACGGCGGCCTGAAGGTGGATGACGTTACACTCACCGTGCCGGATTCCGGCAGTGGTGGTGGTGACAGCGGCGGTGGCGATGATGGCGACATCGGCGGCGGCACCACGGGCGGCGAGGAAGACGACACGCTCGCAGGCACCGACGACGCCGACACCATGTCGGGCGGCGGCGGCAACGACGAGATCGAAGGCGGCGGTGGCAACGACACGCTGTTCTCCGGCGAAGGCAACGACACGGTCGATGGCGGCGACGGCGACGATATGGTCTTCGGCGGCGCGGGCGACGACGTCGTCACCGGCGGGGGCGGCAACGATCAGGCCTATGGCGGCACCGGCAACGACGATATCGACGGCGGCGACGGAGACGATTTCCTCGGCGGCGGCGAAGGCAACGATACGATCATCGGCGGGGGCGGCAACGACGTCCTCTTCGGCGGCAAACCTGGCCTCGGCAGCGATGCCAATGACGCCTTCTATGCCGGCGACGGAGACGATCAGGGCTATGCCGGCGACGGCGACGACATCGCGACCGGCGGCGCTGGAGCCGACA